>CAYLGV010000095.1:0-1560 GCA_964383395.1 uncultured Candidatus Saccharibacteria bacterium | reverse complement strand
AAGGCCGAAAAAGCTGCTCCAGCACCCGACAAAGACGAACAATAAAGAGGAGAAATCTGATGGCAGATATTTCAATTGAAGATATTAAGCGCTTAAAAGACTTAAGTGGTGCTGGCTTAACTGATGCCAAGAATGCACTCGTAGAAGCAAATGGTGATTTTGATAAAGCCCTAGAAGCAATGCGCAAAAAGGGCCTTACCAAGGCTGAAAAGCGTGGTGAGCGTGAAGCTCGCGAAGGTATCATGGGTACTTATAACCATGACAACCGTATTGGTGTATTGGTGGAAGTAAACTGTGAGACAGAGTTTGTAGCTAAGACAGACGAGTTCCAAGCTCTCGTAAAAGATATTGCGATGCATATTGCAGCAACCAGCCCAGAGTTCGTATCAGCTGACAACATCCCAGCCGACGTTCGTGAAGCCAAGAAAGCTGAGTTTGTCGAGAAGGCAAAGGCCGATGGCAAACCAGAGAATATGATTGATAACATTGCCGAAGGCATGCTCAAGAAATACTTTGCAGAACTTTGTTTGATGGATCAGCCATTCGTTAAGAACCCTGACCAAAAAGTTTCTGACCACGTAACGGTACATATCGCCAAGCTTGGCGAAAACATTGTGGTTCGCCGCTTCGCCCGCATGGCACTCGGCGAAGTCGAGTAAAACACGTACCCTTAGTATGCGTTCAAGTCTTGAATCATATGAGCATTGTCATGTCCTTGATCAATTTGATGGCATGAATGCAAAGCTTTTTGCTACCTATGCAATTGGCTTAGTGGTCAAGGGCAACCTAGCGGTTCTCGATGAGCTTAAACAAACAGGTTTTAGTGATGAACAAGTTCAAGCAATTGAACATTGTGCGTTAACGAGAGCAAACGGGCTCTGTCCAATCTATGAGGCGGAAATCTAGAGAATCACCGTACTCGAAACGTGATAAAATATTGACAGATAACAGGAGTACTCATGAGCCCACAACAAGTTGTTTCCGAAGCTGCAAGCAAATTTCAAAACGCTGTTTCTCATTTTGAGGACGAATTAAAGAAAGTGCGAACTGGTCGGGCCCATCCGAGCATGCTCGATGGCTTGGTAGTTGAAGCCTACGGCCAACCAATGCCACTCATTCAGTTGGCGCAGGTAAGTGCTCCAGAAGCCCAGTTGCTTCAGATTACGCCGTTTGACCCAGGCAACCTTCAAGCGATTGCTAACTCAATTCGCAATAACCCAAGTCTTGGCATGAATCCTATGGACGATGGACACGTAGTACGTGTACCGATTCCACCACTAAACGAAGAACGTCGCCGTGAATACGTAAAAGTTGTGAATGGTAAAGTCGAAGACACAATGATTTCACTTCGCAATGTTCGTCATGATGCCATGGCTACTATTGGTGAAGCCAAGAAAGATAAAGACATTGGTGAAGATGACGCTAAACGTCTCGAAAAGCAAGTCGATGATGCTATGAACAAAGCCAAGGCTGATGTTGAGGCTGCAGCTAAAGCTAAAGAACAAGAAATCATGACCGTTTAAACGGTCGGTCAGCTATAATACATGCACATGTCTGACG
>CAYLGV010000094.1:0-1607 GCA_964383395.1 uncultured Candidatus Saccharibacteria bacterium | reverse complement strand
ATATGGATGAATTCAAAACCTGCCTCAATTCCCGCAATAGCTGCAGCTACGGTTGGACTATGGTCGAGATTAATATACATCTCAATGCCGTATTGAGCCTTGTAGTTATCCACCATGTCACGGACGTTGTCGACACCAAGAGCCTCAACTTCTCCCTGACTTACTTCAACCAGTAAGGGCGCTTTTTTGTTGGCAGCAGCGTGTACGACTGCTTTCAATGTTTCCTGGTTGTCTAAATTAAAAGCTCCAAGAGCAAAATGTTCAGCGCGAGCACGAGCCATGGCATTACGTGCATCGTCACAGTTCTTGCGGATTTCTTTTAGTGTTAAGCCCATGCCACCCCTCGTTCTTATTTCTTATCCATTATGTGATGTGCCGCTAACATGATGTGTTTCGTGGTAAGTCCAAGATGTTCAAACAGATCAGCTGGATCACCAGATTCACCAAAACGGTCCTTAACCCCCATACGGTGTACGGGTACAGGGTATTCTTCACTTAGAAGCTCCGCGACGGCCCCACCAAGTCCGCCAGTAATCTGGGCTTCCTCAACGGTAATGACCGCTTTTGTCTTACGCACACTGCGAAGGATTGTAGCTTCATCAAGCGGCTTAATGGTTGGGCAATGAATAACTTCAGCATCAATACCGTCCTTGAAGAGCTTCTCGGCAGCTACGAGGGCCGGATGAGTCATTGTGCCAGTTGAGATAATTGTCACGTCACTACCTTCGGCATACACATAGGCCTTGCCGATCTCAAATGGTGTTTTATCAGTCGTAAAGACAGGGGTAGCCTCACGGGCCAAGCGCATGTAGTTTGGTCGCTTGTCTTTGGCCATAGCTAATGTGGCCTTTTCGGCTTCCACACTATCACCAGGAGCAATAACTACCATATTTGGCAAGGCTCGCATGAGCGCAATATCTTCGAGCATTTGGTGCGTAGCACCATCTTTACCAGTGTAAAGACCAGCATGTGAACCAATGATCTTCACTGGGACGTCGTTTAAACAGATGGTCGTGCGAATCTGTTCCCAGTTACGACCAGGGCTAAAAGCAGCGTAGGAACTTACGAAAGGAATTTTACCCATAGCTGCCAGACCTGAGCCAACTGTTACAAGGTTTTGTTCGGCTACACCAATCTCTACAAATCGATCGGGAAACGCATCTCGGAAAAGACTCATCTGGGTTGAGTCAGTTAAGTCGGCACAAGCCGCCACGACTTGCTTATCTGCTTGCCCAGCAGCTAGCAAGCCTCGACCAAAACCTTTACGTGTAGGCTCTTTGGCAATATCTGCTGCCAGTATATTGTCTACAATGTAGTTGCTCATTGATGCTCCCCAATAATCTTGCCTCGAAGTGTACGGAGTTCGTGAAGGGCTTGCTTAGCCTGTTCGTGATTTGGTGGAGCACCATGCCAATGAAAGTCATATTCCATGAAGTCGACACCTTTACCCGGGATAGTGTGCGCGATGATCATCACTGGCTTTTCAACTACCGCACGAGCCATAGCACAGGCATCGATAACTGCTTCAATGTTGTTGCCATCGATTTCGATGACATGCCAGCCAAAGGCTTCCCATTTACCACGCAAATCTTCGAGCGGCATAACGC
>CAYLGV010000093.1:0-1719 GCA_964383395.1 uncultured Candidatus Saccharibacteria bacterium | reverse complement strand
AGCTGATTCAGGGGTTGATTGTATCAGATTAGGGAACAGAGGTCAACAAACTTGTAGTATGACGTCGATATTGCAGCGCCTCAGCGAGATGAGCTACGGCAATATCTGGTGAGCTATCAAGGTCAGCAATTGTGCGAGCAACCTTTATTGTACGCATATAGGCACGGGCCGAAAGATGTAACTGGCCAGCTGCTTGATTGAGTAGCTCTTGAGCTTCAGCTCCGAGCGAAGCATGGCGTTTCAGATCACGGTTGCTCATCTGAGCGTTAGTTATTGAACTCGTACCGAAACGCTTCGTCTGTATGTTGCGAGCTTTAGTTGTTCGCTGGCGGACAGTAGCGCTCGTTTCGAGCTTATCAACGTCAAGGAGTCGGCTGTGATCAACTGCCTCAATATTACTATAGAGATCCACCCGGTCTAGTAGTGGCCCAGACAAGCGTCGTTGATACTGTATTACTTGGTATGGCAGACAAACACAACCTTGCTGTGACTTACCTCGATCACCGTAGTAGCCGCAAGGACAAGGATTTGAAGTAGCTATAAGTATGAAGTCAGCGGGGTAGTCCATATGTTGGTTGGCACGTGATATACGTATGTACTTATCTTCCAGTGGTTGCCTGAGTGCCTCCAGGGCAGTACGAGTATACTCTGGCAGCTCATCGAGGAATAGCACACCACGGTGAGCTAAGCTTATCTCACCGGGCATTGCTTTCGAGCCGCCACCAATGAGAGCGACTTGGCTGGCGCTGTGGTGAGGTGCTCTAAAAGGCCGCTCCAAAACTATTCGGTCGAACCGACTACTGGCCAGACTGTGTAGCTGAGTGACTTCGAGCATTTCATCGTGTTGCAATGGGGGAAGAATCGAAGCAAGGGCTTTAGCAAGCATGCTCTTGCCAGCTCCGGGTGGTCCACTAAACATAGTATTGTGACCGCCGGCGGCTGCTATCTCCAGAATACGCTTGGCTCGTTCGTGGCCACCAATATCTTCAAACGTAACGGTCTGACCACTTGGGTCTAATGGTTGATTACTTGCAGGGTTCACCAGTGATTCAATAACTTCAAGAGGTTCAACTTCTATAAGATGGCCATATAAAGCCTTTAGGCTAGTAACTGGTATCACCGTAATGTCTGGCACTAGCATGGCTTGCTCAAGGTTGCCATGAGGAATAAAGAATGTCTTATAGCCCTTTGCTTTGGCGCTCAGGAGCTGGCCAATCATGCCTCGCACCGCGCGAACATCACCATTTAAGCTGAGCTCGCCGATATAGATTGCCTTAGGTAAGGTGGGGATCAGACCATCAGCAGCCATGATGGCGACTGCCATACCAAGATCAAAGCAGGTACCTTGTTTTGGTATGTCGGCAGGTGCTAGGTTAATAGTTACTCGTTTGCGTGGGAATGTGAAGCCACTGGCATGGAAGGCTGCGCGCAAACGCTCTTTTGCTTCATCAACCGCACGACCAGCAATGCCAACGATAACTATGGAAGGTAGGCCCTGGGTGGTGTGGCATTCAATAGTTACGAGTTGGTTGGAAGACCCATGATCAAGTACGGCCAAAACTGAAATAGTCACACAGCTTATTATAAGAATATTCTCAGGATGTACAAGTTTGAATATATAAAAAAAGCGACTCCTTTAGGTGGGGTCGCTTAAGGTTTTTGCCTTTTTGTGTCATTTGTAACGTACCTGTTGTGCCTTGGTTTTTCATGGAACAACGG
>CAYLGV010000092.1:0-1790 GCA_964383395.1 uncultured Candidatus Saccharibacteria bacterium | reverse complement strand
CGTATACTTCTCGGTGTATCAATTGGCGCTATTGGGCTCGGCCATACATATGTTGTCCAGGGCCTTTATCTCATAATTGGGGGTATGATTGGCGTTTGGTATATCAGAAGCTGTGGTTGCGTACATAAAGTTAAACATGAGGAGAGTGTCAGCCAAGCCATGCCGGCCTAACTGATGTGATATGAGAAATGAAGATAATGATATTAGTTGGCTCAGCCGACGAGAACTCGCATTCATTGCATTTAGGACAGGCCATTGAGCACGAATTAAAGACTAATGGTCAGGACGTAGAATTAATCAACCTAGTTGCGTATAACTTACCGCTATATAACCGAGCAATTGAGCGAGAAGGTGAATTTAGTGAGCAGACACGAGCCTTCCTCGACAAAAGTTTAGAGATGGATGCGTTTGTATGGGTAACGCCAATTTACCACAACAGTTACAGTGCTATGCTCAAGAATGCTTTGGATTGGCACCATAGTACAAAGTTTCCTGGCAAGGTAGTTGGTATAGCGAGCAATGGTGGAAATCGATCGCCACAAGCTGCCGATCAACTTACATTAGTGGCACGTAGCCAACACATGGTTACAATCCCAACACGTGTATGTACAGATGAAAGTGACTATGATGAGAATCTAGGAATTACTGATGAAAGCATTCACGATCGTATTAAGAAGTTTGCACATGAGCTTGTTGAGATTACGGGAAAACTCAAGATTTAAGGAGCCTAACAATGTATAGGTATATTTGGAAGATAAAGCTTCACAATAACGTACATGATGATTCGTTTATCAGCCACTGGCGTGAGGCGAGTGCTATTTTGCAAGAGTATCCTGGTGCTAAAGGTACATTGATTCACAAAGCACGCGACGAAGATAAGACATACTTTCTGGTGGCGCAATGGGAATCGCAAGCCGTTCGCGACGTTATGCAAGCAGAGATTAATGCAGGGGAAACGGATAGGGCAAAGCGATGGCAGTCATTCCCACCTAACGATTCCTTTGGTGATATTCAAGCGGTAATGGCCGGTCAAGAGATCGGCTCAGTCATGCCAGACGAAGAGCTTTAATCCAGGTTTATGATCACTTGCGTGAGAACATTTCCATTATCGGAAGTATGAGTCGAGGCTTAATCTCACGGTCGTAGTATTCTAAGTTCTGCTCATCCTTTAAGGAGAAAGTACCTATAGAAAAAACATCAGTGTTACCTTGTTTTAGTCCACCAAGGTTGTAGAGCTCACATGTAGATAAATCAAGATTGGTGCTTAGAATGAGCGTACGCTCATCAGCCTCGGGTGCTTGAGTTAGCATATCGACACAACGGCCACATGGATGAAGTGTTGGGTGTTGGTTGGGATTTGCATCCTCATTGTCAGGGTCTGCATACACTGCTATCCCGATCAAGCGATCCAAGCCAAACAGGCGGCCCTTGGCAATGGCAACTTGTTCGGCGTGTAAGTTAAGTTCACTATCTGGGGCAGGTTTAACGTTATAGCCATCAAAATAACCAAGGGCTCCAGTTTTAAAATTAACCATCGCCGCAGTTGCGCCTACGCGGTAATCTCGCCAAGATTGAGCAAGTGCAGCTGCATTTCGTGCACGCTGAGCAGCAAAAATCAAGCCTGTGAGGGCTGCTATGGCTGTTCTCGCCTCAAGCGTTTCTGGTGGTCCAGTTGGCAGCTCGCCGGTCAAAGCAAGGCTATAAGCAATCACGTCTTCAGGCCTGCGGGCTAGAAAACGTCCTGGCACCCCAGAAATCAAATCAATCTCAGACATATGGGGTATTAAAGT
>CAYLGV010000091.1:0-1893 GCA_964383395.1 uncultured Candidatus Saccharibacteria bacterium | reverse complement strand
TTTTTCGGTCTGCTCACGCAATTGCTTGTCAGACATCTTCTTATATTTAGGCTCGAGATCATTAATAACACGTACGCTTCGTCGCATACGTCGCAATGTTTTAGCTTGTGGATCCCCTAGAACACGTTTAAAAACCTTATTCACCTACTCATCCTCTCTGTAGATTTTCTGCCTCTCCGGACAATATTGTAAAATTATACCCTATCAGAGGTCGTTTGTCCTACGTAAAATTAGCGACAATCTTATCGAGCTGGATCATGCTTGATACGTTTTAGGATAGCGCGCTTTAAACCACGACTGCCGTGCATGTCTTTATACTTCTTGAGCTGATTCTTGAGCTTAACCTCAACAATATCTACAGCTGCGAACATATTCACCGTAGCTTCTTTAATAGTAATGGTGTCATGTGGAAGATGCATAACCACCTCGCATTGACAGTCTTTTTTCCCCTTAACTGTGCGTTCTTTTAGAAATACCTCGACATGTACAGATTCACGTACCTGGCGTGACATATAGCGGTCAAGCTTACCGATCTTCTTTGTAATGTAGGCTTTTAGTTTTGCATCAACATCTAGATGCACTCCATTGATTTCTAGTTTATTGATCATAAAACTTCCCTTCCGCCAAGATATGGCTTAAGAACTCCAGGCACGCGTACCTTACCATCCTCGTTTTGATAATGCTCAAGGACGGCTACAAGTGAACGCGCCAACGAAACTGCGGTACCATTTAGAGAATGTAACATTTCAACTCGACCATCTTTACGACGTACCCGTATATTAAGATTGCGTGCTTGGAAATCAGTACAGTTCGAACAGCTTGTAAGCTCGCGGTACATTTCATCTACTGGTGACCAGTACTCAATGTCATATTTCTTTGCAGCTGGAGCGCCCAAATCACCCGCAGCGATATTAATTACATGATATGGAATGTTTATTGCTTGCCATATCTCCTCTTCAATCGCCAAAATTTGTTCATGCATTTCCTGGCTTTTTTCAGGTAGTGTAAATGCGTACATTTCTAGTTTGTTAAACTGGTGCACTCTAAACAAACCACGCGTATGTTTGCCGTAAGTACCTGCTTCTTTTCGATAACATGGGCTTAGGCCAGCGTAGAGGAGCGGCAGTTTATCCTCATCAATTATCTCATCTGCATGATAACCGGTTAACGGCATCTCTGCTGTTGCAATTAAGGATAGGTCTTCACCTTCAACATAGTATTCATCACTTTGCTCACTGGAACGCGGTGCAAAGCCTGTGCCTGTTGCTGTCCGAGCATTTACCATGTTAGGTACCAACATGAAGGTAAAACCCTTCTTGGTTACCAAGTCTAGCGCAAATTGTGTGATGGCATTTTCAAGTAGTGCTAAATCGCCTTTTAAATAGTAAAACTTTTTACCAGCAACTTTTGCACCACGCTCAAAATCAACCCAGTCGCGACTCACCGCGAGATCAAGGTGATCTTTTGCACCACTGTTTTTTTCACCATATGTCTTTACTTCAACGCTATCCTCTTCACCACCCTCAGGAACGTCGTCGAATTGTACATTTGGAATTGATTTCATTAACTCAACAAAACTACTCTCGACAGGCTCAAGCAATGCCTCAGCCTCTGAAACCTGTTGTTTCACTTCGCGGCCACGTTCAATCTGTTCGGTTGAAGGATTTCCACCCTTCATGGACTCGGCAATTTGATTACGCTCTGCTCGCAAAGCCTCAAGCTTACCTAGTAGCGAACGACGTTCTTCGTCTAGCTTCAAAAGGTCAGATACTGAAACGTCATATCCTTTTTGTCGGCTTTTGGTTTGTACAAGTTCGGGGTTGTCTCGGATAAACTGAATATCTAGCATACTTCTATTATAGCTTAGGACGGCAACTTTTTCCCTGTTGATTG
>CAYLGV010000090.1:0-1944 GCA_964383395.1 uncultured Candidatus Saccharibacteria bacterium | reverse complement strand
GGAACTGTATGTGAGGGACTGATTTCAACTGATGAAACGGCTATTTTTGATGTCTTTGGTATTGCAGGTGAGGGTACTACTCTTGCAGCAGTTTTCTTGCTAGGACGCTTCCTAAGACCTTTGGAACGACTCCTAATTCGTTTGTAGGCAGGCTTTCCTAGCTTGATTATGAAAAAGAGACAGATACTAACTGCTAGGATAATGAACGGCCATATTGGCGGAATGTACCAAAAGGTTGAAGTGCGTTCTTGTACTTCACCTGACTGATCTATACGATAAACAGCTCGTAAGGTCAGGTGTGATGGTACGTACACGTTCTTTAGTTTTGTGAACTTAACAGAATAAGTGGCTTTCTTTCCTGGTAGTAAGGGCGATGAAGTCTCATTGGCTACAGCCTTTGCGATCAGCTCATCGTTACGCTCAATGGTTATGGCAGCACGGGGCACGACGTGGACATTGCCAGTGTTAGTTATCGTAATAGATGATTTGCTCGGTAAACTAAATAAACTATGTGGTGCGTTTAAGGCACCCAGGCTGATACTCGTTTTGATACCATCACGTTTGACAATGAACACGGTGACGCTTAAAGCACTCTGTAACCCAAGCTTTTCATTGTCATTTGCCAATATAGTAAACATTAATATCGCATAGTGTCCACCAGGAGCAAGTTTAGGGCTGTTCTGAACAGAAACTGTTATTTGCTTGCTACCTTGCGGGGCTATGGAGATATCAGTTTCAGACAGGCGTAATGATTGAGCCAGTGTTGGATCAAGTGCACCAGAAGGGATAAGTCGCCCAGTAGCTTCATCGATAGATTGCCATTCAGCACTTAAACGGATCGATTTATCGTAATTGTTGGTTATTGTTACTGTGGATGATGTTGTTTGTTCGCCAGACGGCACTACAAGGTTAACGATTGCTGGGCTTACAGTAATACCACTTTTTGCATTTTCAGGAGCTGCAAGCGCCGCAGCAGGTAGAAGCGCAAAGATACCAGCGAGTAACAAACTGCCAGCAATAGTGCGAATGCAATGTCGCTTAGTCGTTAGTGTCAGGCTCATCTTTTGACTTCGCTTTTGGTTGCTTGTGGCGAACGTTCTTAGCTAGGCGAGTCGTCTTTCGGAGGATGGTAAAAATACCAACTAATAGCAGAGAAGCAACCAGCAGTAAGCCAAGAATAATGCGCCAAGGAATCACCCAGAATGTTACCTCTGAGGTAACTGGAACATCACGTTGCCCGTCATCGTAGACAGCAACTACCTTGGCAGTGAACTTTCCGATGCGAAGTTTTGATAAATTGCCCCAATCCCAAACCAGATGTTTTTTACCACTGACACTGTCTGAAATAGTTTCAAAATGTGGAAAGCCATCCTTCCACTCTTCGGTAAAGGTTCGACTAGTGTTTGGCAAAATGTAACCATCTGTTTGATTAAGTGGCATAACCGCGAGTGGCTCTTGATCATTGCTCCCTCGTTGGATGTATAAGTTGCCTTTTGGTTGAACGAGCGTGTTACCAGTATTCTTTAATTTGATACTAAAGGATGCGGGTAAAAACTCGTACACATGTCGACTTACGGTAAAGTCGCTTAGTTCAAACTTGCGTTCGCTTCCTGGACGATCCACGGTAAGTAACGTAAAGACAGCTACGGTGCCTTTAATTTTCGCACCAGTGCTTGTTGGTGATCCTGTTGTATCGTCGCGGGAGATCGAAATCGCAAAACTGTACGTAAACCCCGCATTCTTAGGCGTATCAACATATATTTTCTGATTGAAGATTGCACCTGCCTCGACCGAGAAGATTGGGCTTGCAAAACGTACAAAATCTTTCACGTCCGTTGGCTCGTTATTGCCCAGAGATACCTGGCCGGACTTTTCATCAATTGAAAAAGTTCTCAAGCCCATCTTGAGCTTTTGGGCAGTCGTGTTGGTATTACGAATGGTCAT
>CAYLGV010000089.1:0-2020 GCA_964383395.1 uncultured Candidatus Saccharibacteria bacterium | reverse complement strand
CTGCCTAGCTAGTCTTAGCTTCGAGCAACTCTAGAATGTGTTCACGCGTATGATGCGTGTTGGCATAGCGTTGTACTTCACGGATAAGTACAAATAATAAGGCTGCGCCAACCGCATAGAGCCAGTCAGTGACACTAAGTGGTCCTGCGCCAAAGTACTTGTTGATAAGTGGGTTGTAGATAATATTAATGACACAGAACATGGAAGCAGCCATCGCCACGGCCAAAGCCCTGTTATGTAGCTGATATCTGGTGAATAACCCGCGACGAGAACGACGTTGCAGAATGTTCAGTAGCTGACAAAGTACAATTGTGAGATACGTAAGAGCAGTAGCTTTTGCATACAATGCAGGGTTTGAAACGTTTACTTCAATCGCGGATACTCCATTACGACTAAAGAACAGCATAAAGTTTGTAAAGGCAAAGCCACCAATGAGAATACCGCACCATACTAGGTCAGTAACGCTTAAGCGATTGAGTATATGATCATGTGGATCTCGTGGCTTGTCGTTCATAAGCTCGCCATCGGCCTGGTCCCAGCCCAGGGCTGCAATTGGGAAGAGCTCAGCTATCATGTCGATCGCCAAGATCTGCATGACGGTAAGGCTGAGCGGCACACCGAAGGCCGCGAGTACGATAAAGCTTACAAGGTTTACCACGAGCTCAGCAGAGTTACTTGTAAAGCAACTTAAGGTTGCTTTCTTGATGTTCTGAAATATTACCCGGCCTTGTTGTATAGCCCCAACAAGTGTGGAGAAGCTGTCGTCGAGCAACACAATCTCAGCCGATTGCTTAGCTACGTCCGTACCAGTGCGGCCCATGGCTACTCCAATATCGGCTCGTTTTAGGGCAGGGGCGTCGTTGATGCCATCGCCTGTGACGGCCACAATCTTTTCATTTGCCTTCACAAGCCCAACAATACGTAGCTTATCCTCTGGACTAACACGGCTAAAAATCACACCCCCACGGGTTGCGAGATGTAACACGCGCGAGTCATCAAGCTGACGTAGTTCTTCGCCACTAACCACTAAAATGTCTTGACCAGGTTTAGCAAGTCCAGCTTTTTTAGCAATTGCTTCAGCGGTTAAGGCAAAATCACCTGTAACAATTGATATATTAATATGCGCTGCATGGGCTGCCTTCATAGCCTCAGGAACTTCTTCGCGAAGCGGATCAACCATCCCAACCATGCCAAGCCAGGTAAGGCCACTCTCGGCTTCTTCCATAGTGAGTTTCTTGAGATTAGTACCTTTCGGCAGAACCTTATAGGCATAGCCAAGATTTCGAGAGGCTTGTTTGGCCCATTTGTGATTAAGTCGATCAATCATGTCTCGATCAGCTTGCGTCATTTTGCGGTCACGCTGGCTCAGCCACAACTTGTCACAACGGTGAAGAATACTCTCAGGTGCACCTTTTACAAATATGTACTGTTCGCCATCTTTTCCAAAGTCGCGGATTGAGCTCATACGCTTGCGGGCTGAGTCAAAGGCAAATTCTTTACGTTCGGGCGACTGCTCATCGAGTACCTTTGGATCTAAGCCTGCCTTATGTGTAAGAGTTAACAGGGCCCCTTCAGTTGGATCGCCAACCACATACCAAACAGGGTGTTCGTCATCCGGAGGGCTAACCGTAGCGTTACTGGCAAAGGCTCCAGCCGAGAAGAATAGTGAGAAATCCTCTAACTCGGACTTGCTTAGAGCTTTACCATGCCGGTTGGTAATGCTGCCGTTTGGCTCATAGCCAGTACCATTTACACCAAAAACAGAGTTGCCGATTAGTAATCTCTCCACGGTCATCTGGTTCTTGGTCAGCGTACCTGTTTTATCGGTACAAATGACTTTTGTAGCTCCCAATGTTTCAACCGCCGAGAGCTTCTTTACCAGGGCACGGGCTTTGGCGAGCTTGCTGGCTGAGCGGGCCAGGGCGGTGTTAATTTCTGCTGGCAATCCCTGGGGAATAAGTGAACTGGCAATCGCGATTGCATATAAAAAGGCGTTTTTGACGCCGAGGCCAAGGTAGAT
>CAYLGV010000088.1:0-2372 GCA_964383395.1 uncultured Candidatus Saccharibacteria bacterium | reverse complement strand
TCTATTTGCCTATATAGTACACCCGCTAAAGTATTTTGCCAAAGCCATTACCGTTACGGTTAATTTGTTATAACGCTGTGCGTACGGCGTTATAACAGGGTAATAACAGAGTACGAACATTTTGACACTACCCCCTAAAGACTATGCTAAGTCTTGCAATGCATATGCATATGCATATGCATATGCATCTGACACGATGCACATCGTACATGCATAACAATAGCCAGAAGGTTATATGTAGCGTCACAATAATATAGCCTTGTCAATATTCATTACCTCTGTTATACTTATGGTAAATGAGCAAGAAACTGCCGATCGTCGCCATTGTTGGAAGAGCCAATGTTGGTAAATCTTCTTTGTTCAATGCGATCTTAGCACGGCGCGAAGCTATCGTTGCTCGCGAGGCTGGCACCACCCGCGACAGCATCTGGGCCAAGGCCGATTTCCGTGGCCAACACTTTTGGCTGGTAGATACTGCTGGTATCAAAGATGCCGAAGATGACTTTGAGTTTACCATTCAGGAACAGATACAGCAGGCCACTGAGAGCGCCGACATTATCTGGGTTGTTATCGAAGCAAATGTTGCTATTACCGATGAAGACCGTCGAGTTGCCAAGATGGCCCTGAAGAGTCGTAAGCCAGTCTTCTTGGTGGTGAACAAAGTCGACAAGAAGCCTAAAGCGAGCGAAGAAGAGTATCAACGACTAGGCATCAAACCCATCCTTCTCACTAGTACCACCCAGCATCGTGGCATTGAAATGCTCCTGCGCGAACTAACCGATATCATCCCTAAAGCCACCTTGCGCGAGGCCAGTGATCGTATTTCTGTCGCCTTACTTGGCCGCCCAAATGTTGGTAAGTCAGCACTGTTTAACACTTTAGCCAAAAAACAGCAGGCGATTGTAGCTGACCGCGCTGGTACTACCCGTGACATCAACCGTGCGACCGTTCGTTACGAGGGCCGCGAAATTGAAATTATGGATACGGCGGGTATTCGCCGTAACGGCAAGATCGACAAGGGAATTGAGCGATTTAGCGTCATTCGCTCACTGGCTGCTATCGAGCAATCCGACATCTGTTTTCTACTTATGGATGCTAATGAGCTCCACGTGTCCCTCGATCAAAAGATTGCTGGAATGATCAAAGAATCAGGCAAGGGCCTTGTACTCATTGTAAGTAAGTGGGACTCCCTGGATAAAGATGCATTTACTCGCGATGACCTCGCCCCACAAATCGCTCACGATTATGACTTTGTGCCATGGGCACCACTTATCTTTACAAGCAGCATAACCGGTCAAAACGTGACCAAGTTGTTTGATCTTATCCTCGAGATCGATAAGAACCGTAAGAAGTTAATTAAAACCAAAGAAATAAACCGCTGGCTACGCGACGTTGTAGACAGCCATCCACCAGCCGGACTCAAAAACCGCACTCCTAAATTGAACTACATCGTCCAAGAAGAGCAAGATCCTACGCAGTTCCAGGTGTACGGTGCACATACTAAATTCCTTCACTGGAGTTACAAGCGCTTTATGGACCGACGCTTACGCGAAGCTTTTGGCTTTGAGGGCACACCCGTACGTTTCTGGTTCTTCGAAAAGCACGACACCCACAAACATGGCGTAAAACCCAACAAAGACAAAGATTGATATAAAGATCACCAGTTTTGCAATCTGTTGGCTTTTGTTTATGCTAGGTGCATGGCTTTATTCCAGAGAAAACCAGAAACCGGTACACACAATCCTATTTACACCCTCAGTTTACAAAAAACTGTCCTACTTGTTGGCCTTGGTAACGTTGGTAAAGAGTTTGACGGTACCCGACATAACATCGGCTTTGATATTCTCGACAGCTTTGCGAGTAAGCAATCATTTGAAGGCTGGACCAACAAAAAAGACCTCAAATGCCAGCTTGCTATGGGCAATCTTGGCGAAACACGAGTCATCCTTTGCAAGCCAACCACTATGATGAATCTCAGCGGTGAAGCCGTTCAAGCAGTGACCAGCTTCTTCAAGATAGACCCAACACAACTATTCGTGGTACATGATGAGCTTGATGTTGACTTTGGCCAGATACGTACCCGTCAAGGAGGTGGTTCGGCTGGACATAATGGCATCAAATCTGTCTCTCAGCATATGGGAGAGAATTATGGCCGTATTCGGGTGGGAGTTGGCCCTAAAACACCAGAACAAATCGACAGTGCCGACTTTGTACTAGCCAAGTTTAGCGAAGATGAACAATCCCAAATCAAAAACCTCTTACAAGAGGCAAACGCCATCTTAACTGAAATTGTATACTCACAACAGCTTGCAGCTGAGACACGTAGTTTTATAGTCTAAAGACGTTATGTCACTATGGTTCTAGGTAAGTAG
>CAYLGV010000087.1:0-2482 GCA_964383395.1 uncultured Candidatus Saccharibacteria bacterium | reverse complement strand
CGGTGCAGATAAGTCTTAAATGTGATCCTCAACTCTCGAAAGTGTTACGTGAGCATTATGAGTCAGTTATGGAAGGCTACCACCTTAATAAGAAGCATTGGAACACGATTCTATTGAGTGGTCAGCTGCCTTGGGAAGAAATTCAGGGACTCATCCGTCACAGTTACGATCTAGTAGCGGGGATTCCTGAAGATATACCAACTATTGAGTAGCTGGTGCCACGCCGTCAGGGACAAGCACGGCTATCTGTTCATCGTAGGTTTTCAAGGTATCGCGACTCTTTTTATTACCAAGCTCAGAACGTACTTTCGCAAGCGCCCGACGATAATTTAGAAGTTGTGTCTTATATATAACTGTAAAGGTTTGATCAAACTGATTACTTTGATCGGCGGCCGTTAAAGCAGAATCAGTCTTGGTATCTTTACCGGCTTGCAACTCTTTTGGTGACGCTTTAACGCCAGACTTTTTGGCAATTGCTTGAATCTGGCCCTGTTGCGAAATTATTGTGTATTTTGCAGTAGCGGCAAAGTTCTTTGCATCTGGCTGATTGGCTTTCTGCAAAGCAATGTCTGCGACACGAATCAGTTCGACTTGTTGTTGTTCTAGGCTAAGCAGATCTTCTTTCGGACCCCCTCCTGAGCTGCTCAGGATAGAAAAGAGAATCATTCCCACGACAAATAATACGGCCACTCCAATCCCAACCATAATCATGCGTTGTTTTTTGGAGCTACCAGATGGAAGCACTGATCGCTTTTGTTTTACGGGATCGCTCAAGAAATCATAGGGGTTATCTTGGCCATGACCAGATGGCATTGGTGGTGGTGTGGGTGGCACATTTTGCGGTTGCATAAGCATTATCATATAGGTGAACGGGGCCACGGTAAAGTATCTTATAGCTGCCGAACAGATAAGAATAGCTGGACAGGGGCGCTGGCACCTGCCAAACTCTTAGGTATGGATGCGGTAGAGGATATCAAGGCACGCTTGGCGATTGAAGATGTTGTCAGTGAATACGTACAGCTAAAACGAGCTGGCCGTAACTTCAAGGGCCTTAGTCCTTTCAACGAAGAAAAAACAGCTAGCTTTGTGGTTAGCCCAGAGAAACAAATCTGGCATGACTTTAGCTCAGGCAAGGGTGGCAATATGTTTAGCTTTGTCATGGAGATGGAAGGGGTAGACTTTCGTGGAGCCATGGAGATACTGGCTCGCAAGGCTGGCATTGATCTTGACCAGTACCAAGGCCGCCGCAGTAGCAATACCAAACTCAAAGCCCGTTTGCATGAAGTACTCGAAGCAGCAGCTCGCTTCTACCAAGTGCAGTTTACTAAGAATAAGATTACCCTTGAGTATGTACTTGGTAAGCGTCAATTCACTAAAGACACAGCGTTACTATTTCGTCTTGGTTATGCGCCTAATACCGGTACTGCCTTATTAGATTTTTTGAAAACCAAAGGCTTCACCGAACAGGAGGTACAGCAGGCTGGCTTAACGGCAAAACGTTACAATGGCCTTGGTGATATGTTCCGAGAGCGGCTTATGATTCCTTTGCAAGATGCTCAAGGGGCAGTTATTGGCTTTACGGCTCGAATTCTTGAAGATGACCCCAAAGCACCGAAGTATATCAACACGCCTCAAACGCTACTTTATGATAAGTCTCGGCACGTATACGGTCTTCATCTCGCTAAAGACAAGATCCGACGAGAGGGCTTCTCGGTGCTCACCGAAGGTAATTTAGATGTTATTGCGAGCCACCAGGCGGGTGTCACCAATGTTGTTGCGACGGCAGGTACAGCATTGACTGAACCACAATTAAAAAGTCTTGGTCGTTTCGCAGGCGATATACGTTTGGCTTTTGATGCAGACAGGGCAGGTCTCGCTGCAACTGAACGTGCTATTCCGATCGCCAGCAAAGTTAACGTTTCATTAAGTATTATTGGCATTCCCGAGGGTAAAGATCCCGATGAGCTTATACGAAATAATCCAGTTCTGTGGGAAGAAGCTATCAGTCAGCCGCAGTATGCCCTGGATTGGCTTATTGACAGGTATCAAACTCAACTTGATCTCACTACTGGGCAAGGGAAACGTAAGTTCAGCGACATTTTGTTGCCTACTATTCGAGGCTTGCAGGATCCCGTTGAACAAGATCACTATATGCAGCAAATTGCACGTCTAACAGGGGTACGAGTAGAAGCACTTGAGACTAAGTTGAATGCCGAGGATACACATAAGAAGTTACGCAGGCGAGTACCGGCCAACAACATTCAGCTCGACCAACAACAGCTTGAGTGGGCTAAAGCGCAAGATCACCTCCTGGCTATTACGCTCATGCGACCAGCTGTACGTGATTTGCTAGATATCGTGGAGCCAGAGATGCTGCCACAAGAAACGGGTCGTGTTTTACTCAATTACCTCCAAGTACACCCTGATTTTGATGGTGATCTTCAAAGTGCCCCACTTTTGCGAGAAATCGCTGACTATGTTA
>CAYLGV010000086.1:0-2497 GCA_964383395.1 uncultured Candidatus Saccharibacteria bacterium | reverse complement strand
AGGGACTCGGCTTATGTGCCGGAGGAAAGCCAAGAACAATTGTTCTTTTGGCGGCTTTCCGTGCCCTTGGAGTTATTTGTGGGTTAGTTTCAGTTGGGAGATCTAGCTGGTAGGTGCAGCCTCGAGCCTAACCTTGATGGTCTGCTCTTTGCCGTCGCGCACAACGGTAAGTGTCACTTCATCGCCGACAGTCTTGCGACCAATAAGTGATGTAAGGCTATTCTTTTCATCAATCGCCGTGCCATCAATCTTGGTAATGATGTCTTTTTCCTTTAGACCAGCTTTATCTGCAGGGCTGCCTTTTTGAATTGACGCTGCGCCGTTACGGCTAGGCACAATATAGGCACCTCGCTTAGTAGTAAGGTTGTACTGATATGCGTAGTCATCAGTAAGGTTCACGTAACGTACCCCAAGGTATGGGCGTTCTAGTTTACCTTTGTTAAGTACACTTGTGACAAGCCCCTTCACGTCATTGATAGGAATTGCGAAGCCGATGTTCTGTGCTCCACTACCTGCCACGGCAGTGTTTACACCGATCACTTCACCATTGATATTTACGAGTGGACCACCGGAGTTACCTTGGTTAATTGCCGCGTCAGTCTGGAAAAGGTTTTGTAGTGTTTCGGTGGCACCGGCACCAGACGAGTCACCGGCTTCAACACTTCGTCCGTAGCCAGAAATTATTCCAGAGGTTACCGTGTTCTGGAATTGCCCCAAAGCGTTACCAATTGCTACCACACGGTCGCCTACCTGCACGTTGGCAGAATCAGCCAATGTCGCCTTGGTGAGCTTATGTCCTTTAGCGTCGGTAATTTTAAGGAAAGCTACGTCGAGCGGATCACTGTCAGCCGTGCGACCAATCACATCGACATTATCAAGCTGCGTGCCGTCAGATAATGTCACACTTACCGAACTGGTACCAGCAGGCACAACATGACGATTTGTAAGTATAAAGCCATCATCACTGATGATAATGCCTGTGCCGGCACTTTCCTGCGTACCACCGCCAGTACTATATCCAAAGAAATCAAAACTCTGCTGCGCCTTGCTGGTGACATTCACCGAAACGACGCTTGGTCCAACATTGTTAGCAATAGCGTTCACGAGTTGGCTTTCATTGATAGCCGTGCGCTGATCGGCTTTACTAATAGTTGTAGTTGAGCCACTGGTAGTTGTGTTGCGGTTTACAGCTAAGTAACCGCCGCCAAAACCTGCCGCTGCACAGATAATTACGAGCAAGGCTATGCTCGCCACTTTTTGTTTTGTACTGTCTTTTATAGGACCTGTGTTGATACGTGATATAGGGTTCTTCATTGTATTGTTTTATACCATCCTTCCCTCTTATATAACTGCAGCTACCTGATAAATGGCTTAAAAAATGCAGGGATTAAATTGTTTTACTGCCCCACTCTGACAATACCAATACAACCATTATCACCATTACTATGACAAAGATAATCTCTCGTTGATATAACTTGTTAAGTCGATCGGTCTCATGCAAGAAGTACAGACTGCCTAATCCAAAACCAGTAACAGTAAGCAGCAAGGCCGGTTGCGAAACTACACCGTAGAATAACAGCCAGTGGACACTTATCCATGTAAGTGCCGCTGCAAAGTAACCCCAAGTATAGGCATACAGTGGCGTATACGGCTCCTCGAAGCTGGTAAAGAAATGGCGTGCCGCCAAATATGTTATTGCCCATGCGCCGACCATAAGTAGGATGATCGGTGCTGATTGCCAGGCCAGGAACAAGGCCACCAACGCGTAGGTTTGCCCCACAAGGGCCTGTAAGGATACTTTAAAGACGCTGCGACCAGGTTTGAGATAGATTTGCCACAGGATATACATAATCGTCCAGAAGAGTTGGAGACTGCCAGAGTGCGAGTTCACCATGAATACAACCGTTGATAAACCAACCAATACGTCAATGGCATTTGCCCGGATAATGGCTGGCCAAAAACGTGGACGGACCGTAAAGATACGCCATTTGGTAATCAAAATGATACCTACCGCAAGCTGTACAAAATTTGAACGAACAAAAATAAGTACCAACAATGGTACGAGAGCACTCAATAGAATATGAAAAGCATGCGCAAACCCACGAGTGGGTTTGAATTTTCCAACGATACGGGCAGTCATGTTTACTGTTTTACCTCGACGCCACCCTAAGAAATAGTGATGGCTGGATTAGTTGGTTGCGTCTTGCCCAAGTATTATAACAAAATCTGCGTTGCCTGGGTTCTGAATATTGCCATCTGGTAGCGATGTAACTGCTCCAACACCAAAACGTTGCTCAAGATAATGCTTAGTGTACTTCTTTTGACCATTACGCATATCTACAATGATTGTCTTCTGGTAACCCTTTGTTGGCGCGTCAGCGACACTAACCACGTTGTAGCCAAATGACTTCAGCTCTGTTGATTTCTTAGTAGCAAGCCCAGTAGTACTTGTACCGTTCACCACTGCGATTGATGCATTCTCATTGGCAATGTAGCC
>CAYLGV010000085.1:0-2575 GCA_964383395.1 uncultured Candidatus Saccharibacteria bacterium | reverse complement strand
TGTAAGATAAAGCTATGCAAACGGTCCTTGTTGTACTGTTAGGACTCATGACCCTTGTCGCTGTTAGCTTGCAGCGCACCTATTCTCGTATTCCTGTGAAAGAATTGAAACATCGAGCACGTCACAATGACCCTCTGGCAATTGCTATGCTTCGCGTCAGTGGTTATGGCCACTCGCTTAGGGCAGTTCTTTGGTTCTTAATTGCCCTCACGAGCGCTGGTTTCTTTGTTTGCGTGTCTCTTACTGCCCCCGTCTGGTTTGCTCTTACTGCCAGCGGTATCTTAGTTTGGCTTGGTTTTGTCTGGCTACCTGCTGCTCGCATAACTTCATTGAGTGAACGCTTGGCTGCGATTTGTGCGCCTGTGCTCGTCAAGATTGTTAGTGTGCTGCATCCAATCATTGATTGGTTTGCTGGCATGTTACGCCGATATCATCCCGTTCAGGTTCATACAGGTTTGTATGATCGTCAAGACCTCATTGACCTACTCAAGCTGCAACTTGTTCAGCCTGACAATCGTATTGAGCAATCAGAGCTGGATATTGCGCTCAACGCTCTTACATTTGGCGATGATACTGTTGGTCAGCATCTGACACCACGCCGTGTTGTAAAGGCAATACGTGCCGACGAAGCACTTGGTCCGATTGTCATGGACGAGCTTCATCAATCTGGCCATTCACGCTTTCCAGTATATGCCGGAAAAGCCGACAATATCGTAGGAACACTGTTCTTGCGCGACCTGGTGCATGCCAAAGCAGGTGGTACTGCCCAGGATCTTATGAAGCCTGGCGCAGCTTACGTACATGAAGAGCAATCGCTTTACGATGCGCTCCAAGCCATCTTACGTACCCATCGCCAGCTGTACATCGTAGTAAATAGTTTTGAAGAATACGTTGGCATCATCACTATCGAAGATGTTTTGGAAACTATCCTTGGCAAGCCAATTGTCGATGAGTTTGATCAGTACGATGACCTACGAGCTGTTGCAGCACGTTCGGCACGAAAAGAGCACACCCAGCATGTTAAACAAAAAAGCGAAGAGAAACCTGAGAAAACAGCTGTGACCGAGGAAGAGCTCGTAGATTCCGTTAAAGAAGAGACTGAGGATAATGCAGAGCCAGTTGTTGAACAAGATGAAAAGTCTGAAGTCACCAGCAAGGCGCATCACGAAGAAGGGGCTCATATTGACCTTAGCAAGGCCCATGAATCACATAATGATAGTGATGATGAAGATCACGAAACCGAGCCACCGCATGAGCCTAAGCGAATCGTGCACCGCGAAGAAGATATTGACGAAACCATCGAACTGTAAGTCTTAGGCTAGACGTTTACGGGGGTAATAGCCTATAATTATCCCTGATGATATTGGCTAAACGCGATAATAATACACGGACTGGCAGCCGCTAGAGCGAGCGGTTTGCTATAGTCCGTACCAAAAGCCATCCAACTTGAATAGATAATCCGAGGAAATAACATGCGAATACTTAGTCGAGAACTTGCCGAGCATATTGGCAAAAACGTTGAGGTAAAAGGGTGGATTCATAAAAAACGATTACTAGGTGGGCTGAACTTTATCAACCTTCGTGATCGTAGTGGTTTAATCCAGATCGTTGTAGAAGACAAAGCTGAAGTAGAGAAGTTACGCGGCCTTCAGATTGGTACCGTTTTAACGGTAAATGGTGAAGTGGTCAAGGAAGAGCGAGCGCCAGGAGGTGCCGAGCTACACGATCCTCGTATTGAGGTAGTAGTACCTGTTACGGAAGAGCCGCCTGTTGAGATCGACAAACCGCTAAGTCACAAATCAGAGCACCTAGATACCCTGTTTGATAACCGCGCCATAGGTTTGCGAAACCTTCAGGAAACCAAACTCTTTTTGATACGCTCCGAGATCCTTCGCTATATACGTGAATTCTTGTATGAACAGGAGTTTGTGGAGATTAACACCCCTAAATTAGTAGCTGGAGCGGCCGAAGGTGGTGCCGAAGTATTTAAGACAGATTATTTTGGCAAAGAAGCTACTTTGGCACAGAGTCCTCAACTATATAAGCAAATAATGGTTGGAGTTTTCGAACGTGTGTTCGAAATCGCGCCAGCCTTCCGCGCTGAACTAAGTGCTACAACGCGTCATGTGTCAGAAGTAACCATGCTTGACGTTGAAATGGGCTTTATAGACGGACACGATGATGTACTCAACATGTTGCAAGACTTGGTATATAAGGTGCTAACACGTTTGTATGAAGAACATGCTGCTGAACTAAAAAGTCTCAATGCTCCTCAGCTTGTTCTGAAGCCGGAATTCCCACGCTATACTATGGCCGAGATTCACCAAATGTATCAGAAAGCTACCGGACGAGATGTGAGCAAGGAGATTGATCTCACACCAGATGAAGAGCGCTGGATTTGCGAGTATGCCAAGAAGAATGATGGCTGTGAAGCTGTTTTTGCAACTGGCTTACCAGCTAGCAAGATGAAGTTTTATCACATGAAAGGTGAGGATGACACTGCTCGCTCGGGCGACCTGCTATTCCGTGGCATCGAAATCTCCACCGTACCACAGCGTGAGCACCGCTTCGACCA
>CAYLGV010000084.1:0-2578 GCA_964383395.1 uncultured Candidatus Saccharibacteria bacterium | reverse complement strand
TTGTCTTGCTGTGATTGGTCGGGCTGGCCTGCCATAAGGAGCTCCTTCTTTTACTAACCAGTATTTGAAAATAAAAAAACGTGCTTTTGAATCTAGGATTCCTGTTGCACGTTTCGGGTCCGATGAGCATGTCGCACAATCAGACGGTTCCACCGAAATCTTTAACTTGTGTCGTTCGCGTTATCGTACGCCCACGGTTTGCCGACGAAGCTCGGCGGTTGGTGAGGCCGCGTCATCACTTATATATAAGTATATCATCTCTTGGAAACAATTGTATAACCTCTGTTAAATCACCATAAAGAAAAAGTCGAACGCTCTCGCAACTGCGTTCGACTTTGCTCACCCGAAGGGTTTTAGTAAAACCCCTCCCAAAACGACATCTTTCCGAGTCTGGTAACTGCTTACACAGAACTCGTACTAACTATCTTAGCATACTAGCAGGATGATGCTAGCTGTTTATTGTTGTTATGGTTACAAAGATCATGTGGACAACCTGCGATCAAACTCGAACTACTGTATACTACACTTATATTATGCGATCTAAGTGGTTCCATTTAAAAGATGAGGCAATAGCTCTCCGAAGAGTAGGCACATCTATGACAGTGATTGAGAGAAAGCTAGGGATCCCCCGTTCAACATTGTCGGGCTGGTTCAAGCATATTGAACTTACAGAGGAACAAAGAACAAGTTTAATGCAGAACAGTCACGACGGATGGGAGCAAGCACGTAAACATGCAATTCAAACACACAAAGAGCAGAAAGCGCTTCGACTACTTAAGGCAAAGCAAGAGGCCTTGGAGGTATTAGATAACATACCTATAACGTCTGCTACTCTTGATCTAGCTTTTTCAATGTTATACCTCGGCGAAGGTTCAAAGAATGGGACAACCTCATTGGCAAGTTCAGACCCCAAAATACTTAACTTTGTACTATTTGTGCTTAATAAAAACTATGGGGTTAGCCGTGGTATGGTTAAATGCGAACTTCATCTCCGTGCTGATCAAAACTCAGATGCAATGAAGGCATATTGGTCAGACGTATTACGAGTGCCTATTGATAGGTTTCGTAAGAGCTATTTCGATCAACGTTCTGCTGGTCGGCCTACATATGATCACTATAAAGGAGTGTGTGTATTGTACTGCGGTACAGTTGCCATTCAACGTAAATTAGTGTACCTTTATACTCTGTTCTGTGAGAGAATAGCAGAGTTTGATGGGGGCGGTTAGCTCATTTGGCTAGAGCGCCTGATTGACGTTCAGGAGGTGACAGGTTCGAATCCTGTACCGCCCACCACACAACCACCACAACTGGTGGTTTTATTTTGCCTTTTGTTAGCAGTTTCCTTAACGGTAACTTTCGCAAATCCGTTGCAAGTAACGAATGTTGTGAATACTCACCAATGCGCCAGCCAACGGCTCGCCAACCTTAAATTGATGGCGCAAGAAACCGCGGCTATAGCCGCCTAGACAAGTTGTGCAGTCACACGTAGGATCAAGAACAGAGGTATCACGGATAAAACGTTCATTGGTGAGGTGAATCCGCTCATCACCACCATCCTCGGCAGTAATCCACGAAGTAGCGTGGCGAGCATTGCGCGTTGGCAATACACAGTCCAACATATCAATGCCGCACTCGATAGCCTTACGCACATCAGCCGGATCACCCACCCCAAGCAGAAAACGTGGTCGATTAGCATCGTATAAAGGCGCCAGGAATTCCAGCATATCATGCATTTCTTCTCTGGTTTCGCCTACTGATAGCCCACCAATAGCAATGCCATCCACGTCGCTTGCCTGAACAAGCTCGAGGCTCTGGCGACGCAGATCTTTATCGAGACCACCTTGTACAATACCGAACAACAGAGGTCGCTCAGCTTCAGACATATCCTTAGTGAGTCGTTTAAACTCTGTAACACATCGCTCTAGCCAACGATGTGTACGATCATAGGCCTCTTGAGTACGAGCCCGGCCAGCTGTATCGAGTGACACCACGTCGTCGAAAACATTAATCATATCAGCGCCAAGCTTCAGCTGCATCTGGATAGAATTCTCAGGGGACAGAAAGATAGTGTCACCCGTTCGTGGATCCTTAAACGTCACCCCGTCTTCGGTAATCTTGCGTATATGCGCTAACGAAAACACCTGAAAACCACCCGAGTCAGTAAGCATTGGCAACGATTGATTCGTAAAACCGTGTAGTCCACCAAGAGCTGCAATCGTGTCTTCACCAGGAGCCATATGTAAGTGATAGGTATTCGCCAAGACCACCTGTACCCCTGTTGAACGTACTTGTTCTGGGGTCAGTAATTTAACAGCGCCACGCGTGCCATCAGGCATGAAGGTGGGTGTTAATACATCACCTGCTCGTGTATGTAGCACTGTACTCCGCACATAAGAATCATCCGAACTCGTAATTTCTAAATGGCCGTTTTTATCTGTTAGCATGGGCATATTGTATCATCTCAACATGCTTATGCTATAACATATTGTTGACGTGCCTGCTCTTTTTGTATAGAATCACTGAGTTAATCGGGAGGCGCTCATAGTTTGAGTACCGCTAACAAGAATTCTTTAGACGG
>CAYLGV010000083.1:0-2616 GCA_964383395.1 uncultured Candidatus Saccharibacteria bacterium | reverse complement strand
TCACATCTATGCCTCGGTCAAGGCAGTTGTTTAATACGCAGCCACAAGCAATGACTAAAGAGCCACCGACAACCACCGATACTAAACTCAGTAGATTAATATGTCCCCGACAAGCCAGCATATAGCCTGCAACCGTGTGAATAGCGTTGCCGTAAATAATACCAGGCTTAGTGAGCTGGTAATATCGTTTGATCACACTGTTATTTGACATGCTAAAGCGTCTTCGATTTTTACGTACATATGGATTTCAGTATACTCCAATTAATTATTCGGTCAGGTCGTTATATTCCGCTTGGGCATTTTTATATTGATGATCAAAACTAGTGCACCGCGCCTCTTCGGCATTAATGGTTTGCTGGCTCAGGACATCTGTGATGTCGGTATATTGTTTATCATAGGCAACTTTATCGTGGCATTCATCAGATAGCTTCTTGAGAAAGTTAACATGATCTTGGGCAACTTGTACGCGTTGATCTACAGGCAATGCACGGTGGAAGATGACAACTCCCGATAATCCAATAACCATCAGGCCTAGCCATGCCGTACCAATTACCTTAAGCCTTGTGATGTGTGTTTGATGTTTAGCCACATGGATGGCATGTGTGGCTTTCTTTGGTGGTTTGATGCCAAGACGATGTGCGGTCCAGGGTGTGCAACTTGCCCCATAGTGAACCTCGGGGATGCGATAGCGCTTCAGATAGGCTCGAAGCTGCTGGTGATATTGGCTAGGCTGTACATGGCCAAGCAGTTCATGATGCACCTGCTTGTGTATACCGGCTGCCTCAAGCCAGGTATAGCGAGGCAAGAGGCCATTACTAATAATAATACCAAGACCAAACAAGATGCTTGCGGTTGTGATGAGGGCATCTTGTTGATCACGTGCTTGCAGGCGAATGTGTTTACGATCTTCGATGATGTATCGAACTAGCGCATGAGCGAGACTAGCGCCTAGAATGAACTCATTATGTAAGGCTGTCGTCTCTACAAAAATGCGGTAATGTGAACTGTCATTGGCATCATGTGCATCGCCCTCAAAGACCAAGCCAATTAGTTTCTTGTTTATTCCAAGCCATGCACAAAGTTGATCACGCATGGCCTCGGCTTGTTTGGTTGGTGTGCTGCCAACGTAAAACCTGTCATCTGGTACGAGCAATTTGCCATCGTGCGGGAAGTCATCCTGAAACTGTTCACGAAGTAGAGCCTCGCGGGCATCAGCCGTGAGGGGCGCTTCTGTGATAAATAACTCGGACGATTCCTTTGCCATAGACACCTTTGTCTACAGTGTAGCAAAAATATGCTTAAGCGGAATCAATTGGCAAACAAATTATAAAGGTGGAACCTTTGCCAGGCTTGCTTGTAACAGAGATGGTACCATTATGTTGTTCTACGACTTGCTTGGCAATTGCCAAGCCAAGACCATGTCCACTGACATTGGCTTGACTGCGAGCAGTATCGGCTCGATAGAAACGGTCAAACACATATGGCAGGTCATCTGCGTTTATGCCTTGGCCTTGGTCGGTGACGCTGATGGTAACATTCGTATCTTTTTTCAAAACTTTAATGGTGATTGTCGTTTTTGGCTGGCTGTATTTAATAGCGTTGTCGAGTAAAATTACCACCGCTTGTTTAAGTTGGCGGCCATCTCCAAGTACATGTACAGGCGACAACTTACCTACCTCGAAGGTTATCTTCTTATGTGCAGCAGGGCTGGCAACATGTTCAACGGCTAGTTGTACAAGGTTAGATACGGCAACTGGTTCCCGTACGGTATCATCATTGTCTCCACGTGAAAGCTGTAGCAAACCTTCGCTTAGGTCACTTAGGCGAGATAATTCCTCGAGGTTACTCCCCATGAGCTCACGGGCTTCTACAAGGGTGAGTTTGGGATCACGGAGCGCAACTTCAGTCTC
This sequence comes from uncultured Candidatus Saccharibacteria bacterium, assembly GCA_964383395.1. Taxonomy (GTDB): domain Bacteria; phylum Patescibacteriota; class Saccharimonadia; order Saccharimonadales; family CAYLGV01; genus CAYLGV01. The sequence continues at coordinate 706 of CAYLGV010000083.1, read as the reverse complement.
GGCACGCATAGCTGCAAGCGGGGTGCGTAATTCATGGCTGGCATCGGCGGTAAAACGTGCCTGGGCAGCATGAGCTTCTTCGATAGGTCTGAGGGTGATGCGAGCAAGGGCATAACTACCAAGACCACCTACAAGCAGAATGAAGAGGTTGGCGTAGATAAGTTCGGCAACTACGTGGCGACGACTAGCTTCGAGCTCGGCTACACGTTCTTCTTCATATGGTGGTACGCTCGGTAGGTTATACGTATAGTCTGGGCCGCGGGTGAAGTAATCTGCCTGGCGACGCAGTCGATTACCAACTTCCCCAGTCGAGACTCGGTATAGGTTGAAGCTAAAAGCGATACTTACTGCCATCAAAATAAACAGGTACACACCAGTCAATTTGATAAGGGCAGATCGAAACATGTAGCCCTTTCTTTAAGCAGGGTCGCCAAACATATATCCAAAACCTCGGCGGGTTTTGATAAGTGGCTTGCCTTTATATGGTTTTTCAACTTTGTTACGCAGATAGCCTACGTAAACTTCCACAGTGTTAGGGAGAATATCTGCATCATAGTCCCATACATGCTGAGTGATCATATCTTTGGTAAGCAAACGTCCTGGGTTGCGCATGAAGTATTCAAGTAGGCCGAATTCTTTGTGGGTAAGTAGGATTGGTGCATTGGCACGCTTTACGCTGAAGTTGGCAGGATCAAGCTCAAGGTCG
>CAYLGV010000082.1:0-2744 GCA_964383395.1 uncultured Candidatus Saccharibacteria bacterium | reverse complement strand
TATTTTCTTCTATATAGCGGTAGCTGGCTGCAATATACACTTCGTTACCGTGTAAAGTTCCTTGTACGCCTAAGCCTGGCAATGCTTTGAAGTCAGCAACCTTATCAAGGTGTACATGGTCTGATTCTGCCCTACGAACGATACCCTTACCAACAATATGTTCACTGTTTTGCTCAAGGCTCGCTGTTAGGTGCAGTACGTCTTCTTGTGAGTAACCTTTGGTTGCCCATATATCGGTTACGCCGTGTTCGCCCTTAGTGAGAGTACCTGTCTTATCAAATAGCACCCAGTCTAGCTTACGTGCTGATTCAAGAGCTAATCGCTTTCGTACTAGTAAGCCGTTCTTCGCTGACAGTGTAGTAGAGATAGAAACAACTAAAGGTATCGCCAATCCAAGAGCGTGAGGACAAGCAATTATCAAAACTGTTACTGACCGCTCAAGTGCAAAGCCAACATCTTTAAGAACTAGCCACACAATGAACGTTACGATAGCTGTAACAATAGCTATGATAGTGAGGTAAAAGGCAGCTTTGTCGGCTAATACCTGTACATTAGACTTTGAGCTTTGTGCTTCTGCAACAAGTCGCATAATTCCTGCAAGTGCAGTATCATCTCCAAGCTCCGTGACTTTAACGGTGATTGAGCCGTCTTGATTTACGGTTCCAGCAACAACCTTATCATTGACGGTTTTACTTACAGGTTTTGACTCGCCAGTGATAGCAGCCTCATCTATTGATGATGTCCCGTCAGTTATTACACCGTCAATCGGTATTCTCGTGCCTGGTCTTACTAATACCAAGTCGCCAACACTTAGTTCGCTTACTAAAACCATCTTTGGTTTGCCATTAACTAACTTCTCAGCCCTATCTGGCAGTAGCTTTGAGATTGCGTCTAAAGCATTTTCAGCCTTTGCTACCGAAGCCATTTCTAGCCAATGACCAAGCAACATAATTGTTACCAGTGTGGCTAATTCCCAAAAGAAGCCTTCACCACCGATAAAGAACTGTGTCGCAACGCTATAGACGTATGCTGTGATGATTGCCAGGCTGATTAAAGTCATCATACCTGGCAATCTAGCTTTTAACTCGCCAATCGCACTCTTAATGAAAACCATGCCACCATAGAAAAAGATGATGGTACTAAACACAAAGGGAACGTATTGAGAGCCTGGAAATGCTGGCGGTGTGAAGTGTAACCATTGTTGTATCATCTCGGAATATATCAAGACGGGGATTGTCAGTATTAGTGACAACCAAAACTTGTCCTTAAACATAGCTACTGAATGACCAGCGTGTTTGTCGTGTTCCTGATGTTCCATATGTTGGTGTTCGTGGTGCGAATGATCCATAAATACTCCTGGCCTAGTAGCCCCACTCCTTTTGCCATTGCTTCATTTGAGTAATCTCTTTACTCTGTGCGTCTACGATAGCTATTGTGAGTGTTTTTACTTCTGTATGTTGGGCATTGGTTTTACCTGAATACGCCATATTGATAGCTGATTGGTGGTGTTCAATCATTGACGATAAAAAAGCTTTATCAAACTCATCACCCGTTAAACCTTTTAGCTTGTCGGTCATTCCAGCCATATCATTCATCATGCCCATAGACGAGTGGTCTTCCATCATACTGCCACTACTTGCAGGGTAGCTCCAAGCTGTTTGCCAACTCTGCATATCACCAATCTCTTTTGTTTGAGCTGTGATGATATTGTTAGCCATATCCTTTATTTCTTGGTGCTTAGCATTAGCTAGAGCCAGCTTAGCCATATCAACTGCACCTTGATGGTGGGCAATCATATTAGCTAAAAACATTCGGTCATAGTCTTCGCCCTTAAGCTCGCTATACATCTTATAGTCAGCAGAGTCTTTGTCTGCTGTAACAGTTGCACTTGTTTGCTGTGATGAGTTACTGCCCATCATGCTGTTACCGTCCATCATATCGTTATCTTTATTAAGGGCGTAGATACTTACCCCCGCAATGGCAACGATTGCGACAATTGCCACGATGATTATGTTGTTCTTGTTCTTCATAGGTTCTCCTGATTTACGTTTAAGATACGGTTTGAATTAACAAACGAATCCTAAACTCTAAAGACACCGTAGAGAATATATATTGGTATCTTAGGCGGTGGCTTTATCGAGTCTGCATACAACCTTTGACTTACCTGTGTATCACTAAATAGCCAAGCTTGGGTATGTACGTAAAAGGGTGCGACTGGATCATCATCTTCGTCATAAGAAGAATTGGTTGCTTCTTCTTGGTTAAATACAGCCGTGCGGCATTGTGTAGCGCAAGACGTGCTGTCGCTTGTTTTGTGATTCATTCCAGCCATATCGTGAGCCATTACTGGCATTGCTGACGTATGACTTGCCAAGCTAACAGAGTTCAGTAGCAGTATTGCTAAAAGTAGGGCAGCATTTTTAAGTATTTTTAGATACTTCACGGCTATTTACCCCGAATGTTATTAAGCTCGTAAAGATTCATCAACTCATCTAAGGCTTTTGTCTGTTCTTTTTCATTACCAGAAGCAAGCATATCGGTTATGTGGGTGGTTATGTGGTTTTCTAGTATGAGCTTATTAAGAGAGGAAATAGACTTTTGGATAGCAAGACTTTGTGTCAGGATGTCCATGCAGTAATCTTCTTTATCTATCATCTTCTGCAAGCCTTTAATTTGACCCTCGATAATCTTGGTGCGGTGATTCGCTCGCTTTTTTATGTCTACTCGCATAACTAAAAGTATAT
>CAYLGV010000081.1:0-2824 GCA_964383395.1 uncultured Candidatus Saccharibacteria bacterium | reverse complement strand
AGGTTGATGTAAACGAACTCAACCGCTCCAGCTTCTTGGGCCTTCCAGAGCATGCTAGCGTCTAGCGCTGGTTTGATCATGTCTGGGAAGAGGCTAATGATGAAGATTTTCATAATTTAGTATACTATAACATTTTTAAACATTATTGAAAAGAGTTGTTGCCTGGGTATAAAATAACCCCGTATCGCTACAGGGTTGTTTTATCACATAAGGCTCCAATCCGTGAGGATTGCTCGCAATGAGCCTATTTGTTTTTTTGGTTTTTTCGCTGAATGGTTCCAGCCGAATGGGTATAAATATACCTAAGGTTATTGATTAGCGCAAGCATTACATGAAAAAACTGCTAACTTTACAACAGTTGTGCTTCTACTGGCTTACACATCTAGATCGTCAAGATCTTCAAGCTCAGCACGTGTACGGCTAATACGATCGCTCGTGGCCTCTTCTTCGCTGCTTTTGCTCACAACCTCTTCAACGGCGTCATCTGCATCATCTGAAGCAGTGCTATTGTCGTCATTAGTTGAAGTTTGGGCTGCTCGTGGTGCTGGAGCTTCGCCGTTATCAACAATCTTTAAGTTGTAACGTGCATCGTTTTTGGTACCAAGGGCACGAAGTAATGTACGTAAGCTCTGTGCAGTGGCACCACGCTTACCAATCACACGACCTAGATCTTCTGGGTCAACGGTAAGCTCCAAGAGCACACCTTTTTCGTCAATGGTACGCTCAACTTCTACGGCGTCTGGATTGTTAACAAGCGATTTAACAACGAATTCAATAAATTGTTGGTCGATACTGTTACTCATGTAGTTCTCCTCCGGTTAGACTGTTTCCGTGTATACCCAGTATACCATTAACAAATTGCACACCTGTGAAGAATTTCACTATTACGCTTCTTCTGGAGCGGCTTCTTCAGCAGGCTTTTCAGCCTCTTCAGCAACCTCTACTGGTGCTTCTGTCTCAGCTACAGCCTCTTCAGCTGGAGCGGCTTCTGGCGCTGCTTCCTCAGCTGGAGCTTCTGCTGGTGTTTCAACTACTTCAGCTTCTGGCTGAGCTGGCTGATTCTTACGCAGTTTTTCTGCGTTACGAATAGTGCGCTGCTTTTCGGCTGGTATTTTTACCCATGAAGGAAGCTTGAGGCCTTCGCTCTTCAAAAGACGAGCGACGCGCTCAGATGGCTGTGCACCATGATCCAGGTAAAACTGGGCCTTTTCTTTGTTGATGTTTGCTTCTTTTGAGTGGGGGTTATAGTTACCGATTGAGGCAACTACCTTACCACTTGTTGGGGTCCTGCGTGAGTCTTGAACGACAACGCGGAATTGAGCGTGGCCCTTACGACCAGTACGCTGCATACGAATGACTAACATTCAATGTCCTTCCCGATTAGAATTATATGACCCACTTATTTTACAGATAAGCACCCCTGTTGTCAACACTGTGCTGCCGTGGCTTATGATTGCAGTAATGGTACGTTGCTTTGGCATTGCGGTCAATTTGTTATAACAAAGTGTGTACGAGGTTATAACGCCGTACACACTTTTTAGAATCCACCCCAGCAAAGTGTACATCTTGCAGGACTGGGACTGGTTGGGAGATTTAATAGTTAACCAGCTGGGAGAGCCAAAAATTAACCGGCTAGGAGATATAGCTTTTAAGCGCTTCTTGAGCAGCTGCTACCTGACCCGTTTGTTTACTTGGGCCAGTTCCCTTACCCTTAAGCTCGCCGCCCACATACACACCCACGGTAAAGATCTTATCGTGATCAGGGCCCTCTTCACTGATTACCTTATAGACTGGCGTATAGCCTTCTGTGCTCTGTACGAGCTCTTGCAAACGACTCTTTGGGTCTTGCCATGAGCCAGTCTTGAGAATATCTTCAAAAGTGATTAGTAGCGTATCGGTAATAAACTTTTCGGCTGCTTCGTAACCTTGATCTAGGTATAGAGCGCCAATGACTGCCTCATAAGCGTTGGCAAGGATCTGTAGGCGAGCACGTTCGGTGCCCCGCTTCTCACCACGACTCAGGCGAAGTAGCGGCTCAAACTCGCAGCGCTGGGCTGCAGCACCAATACTCTCAGTGCGTACTAGTGCGCTACGCCAGTTTGTTAGCACACCTTCGGGATCAGAAAAATTCGTGAATAAGAAGCTTGTGACGACAAGTTCTAGCACTGCATCCCCCAGAAACTCGAGACGTTCATTGTGCTCAAACACGGTTGTCTTGTGCTCGTTTACATATGACCGGTGGGTGAAGGCAGTAACCAAAAGGTCAACATCATTAAAACCCCCTCCGAGGCTATCTTTGGCAAATTGTTGGTAGCGTGTAGTATCCATAATTAGTGCTTCGGTAATTCTCTGATTTTTTTCATTGCTAGGAGTATTAGTTTACCTATGTCGTCGTACTCAATCTTATCGAGAGCGTCCGTGGCTGGAAACCACTTAATACCATTCATCCAATCTTCTGGCTTGAGTTTGTCAGTATCACCTTTGGCAGCCACCAAGAATATCTCAGTAGTCATTAGCACCAGGCTACTCATCCGACGATAACGGAAGTGAATCTTGCCTAACCAATTCAATACCTTCATCTCTTGCAAGCCAGTTTCTTCACGAATTTCACGCTCAGCAGTCTGTTTAGCTGTTTCGCCTTCTTCTATGTGACCTTTTGGAATGGTCCAACGATTCTTGGCATCTTGAATGAGCAGAATTTCGAGTTCCTGCTTCTTGTTATAACGAAAGATGATGCCACCTGCAGTTGGTTCCCGCACCACTTCACTAATGGCTGGCTTTCGCTTTGTAACGAGCTGTTTAAAGCCCTGGATTGGCTTAGGCC
>CAYLGV010000080.1:0-2873 GCA_964383395.1 uncultured Candidatus Saccharibacteria bacterium | reverse complement strand
AATAACTACGGTGTCATCATGAACTTTATGCAAACTGCAGGTAATAACAACCAACCAATGGCCGTATCTCGAATTGGTATGAGCAAAGAGCATGCACAAAGTGTCCTCGAAGTGTTACAGAAGACACTTTCCATGCATGACAGCAGCAACTCAGACGAATCAAACAAGACTCAAGACAAGAAAAAGTAACTCTAGGTTACGTTTCCCAACTGAATTCAGCGTGACCAAAATGTCCGTATTGTGCCGTAGCTTCGAATTGTGGTCGCTTAAGATCAAGTAGTTTGACGATACCATTTGGCGACAAATCATAGCCATCGACTATTTCTTGGGTGCCATCGATGGTAACTGTCGCCTCAAGTGGCTGGTCATAGCCGATAGCGTAGGCAAGTTCTACGAGCACCTCTTTTGCCCCTCGTTCCCGTAGGTAGTCAATGGCAATCTTACGTGCGGCGTATGCGGCAGATCGATCAACTTTACTGGCATCCTTGCCACTGAAGGCACCACCGCCGATTGGGATTCGTGGGCCGTAGTTATCAACAATCAGCTTTCGTCCTGTCAGGCCAGCATCGGCGTCAAAGCCACCCTGGTGCCAATCACCAGCGGGGTTTATATGCAATTTCACATTGGCATCGGATTTAGCTAATGGTTCGGCTTTAAGCCAAGCTTGCACAGCAGTTTTTAACTCTTTGCTGGGAGCATTCTGGAAGCTTGCAACAACTGCCACGATGACACCGTCTTTGAGCGTAACTTGTGTTTTGCCATCGTACGGCCAGATAGCATACAGGCTTTGATTCAGCTTACGAGCGAGGACAACCTCAAGTGGTAGTAGTTCAGGTGTCTCACTTGTTGCGTAGCCAATCATGATACCTTGATCGCCAGCGCCGCCAATATCAACGCCCTGGGCAATCTCAGGGCTTTGCTTAACGAGGTGGACAGTGACATCAATGTCGCCTGCTAATCGTTTGACGATTGGTTCGATGGTAACTTCTCCATTTGAGGTCACTTCTCCAGTTATGAACACTTTGCCATGTCCACCAACCGTCTCAACAGCCACCCGACTGTCCGGATCCTGCTTGAGGAAGGCGTCTAAAATGGCGTCCGAGATTTGATCACAGAGTTTGTCGGGGTGTTTAGGGCTAACACTCTCCGCGGTTCGATAATTTGACATAAAAATATCCTTTCTGCACTCGTTCTTGGCAAGAAAGGATGAATAGTGATTCATATCTTTCCCACTTCATTAAGTGCGGGCTAGATGGAGCACCTTATCTTTCGACAGGTTGCTGGCAGGTCACGGAGCTAGATCTCTCGCTGCACTCTTTATATTTAAATTGTTAACGAGGCTAAGTATAGCACAAGCAAAAAAGTCGTCAATCCCGCAAGATTCCTATATTCTATAATTCAAATATTTGACTTTTAGAATATATACGTTACAATATTCTGCATGGATGACAAGTTAGCGATGTATTACAAGGTGTTATCAAACCCCGTACGCTTGAGGGTATTTATACATATAGCAGATAAGTCTGTGGGGTTTGCACCTACTGTTAAAGAAGAGAGTTGTATCTCTGAGATTTCCCGAACGGTCGGTATTCCCCAGCCTACTGCATCGAACCATGTCAAAGCACTAAAGAATGCCGGATTAGTTAAATCAACGAGTGTCGGTACACGTTGTTATCACTATGTGACCAAGGACGCCGCTAAATACCTCTTAGATCATACTCAGTATATTTTTGAACAAGCCCATAAGAATCCTTATTAGACCATGAATAACATCAGAAAATTACAGTGGATGAGCCTGATTGGTGGCATGACATTTTACACACCCATCTTTACGCTCTTCTTATTGCAACGCAATGTTGAACTGGGTTTTATTGTGGCTGCCCAAACGCTTTTCACGGTAGGTATGCTGATAAGTACAATTCCGACTGGCATCCTGGCAGATAGATGGGGCCAAAAACGTACTATTCAGATCGGAATGATCTTAGATATTGCCAGCATGCTGTCACTACTTCTCTTGCATAGTCAGGCTGTTCTATTGGGTTTCTTTTTGGTTCGCGGTATTGCAATTGGTTTTCGTGATGGTGCAGATGAGGCATTGTTGTATGACAGCTATGTCGAAGAGAAAGGCAGCCCGGATGGTTACAGCAAAGAGTTTGGTAAACTAATTTCGAATGATACATTGGGTTTCGTTATCGCTACTGCCCTTGCTGGTTTGGCTGTGCAGGTATTCGGCAGTAGTTCATATGTGCCACTGATAGTAATCACTGCATTGGCTACGCTAGTTAGTTTGTTGCTTGCATCGACATTACGAACGTGTAAGCGCCACACAGAACATCTTGGCAAAGCAAATCTTATACAGCAGTTAAAGTCAGGAGCTAAAGTGGTAAGAAGAAACCACACCATATTTGCTTTAACTATCTTTGGACTCCTAACGCTTAGTGGTGAATACTTCCTGCGTCAGACATATCAGCCATTATTTGAAAGCTTGGCCGTACCAGCTATATTCTTGGGTCTGGCACTGTCTGCTGGAAAACTGCTCAATTTTATAGCTATGCGTAATGTCCATCGGATTGAAAAGTATCTAACTGTAGACAAGATACTACTTCTAATCACAATAGCACTTGGTGTATCGTATGTTTTGCTTGGTATTGCAAATGCGGCATGGGTTGTAGTTGTTATATTCATGCTTATTCAAGGACTAATTAACTCACAGCAACCAGTTATTTCGGACTATATTAACCAACAGATTGTTTCGAGCCAGCGGAGTACAACACTTTCTACTGTTTCGTTTGTACAAAATATTGGTCAGGTAGTTGCACGTATACTTCTCGGTGTATCAATTGGCGCTATTGGGCTCGGCCATACATATGTTG
>CAYLGV010000079.1:0-2890 GCA_964383395.1 uncultured Candidatus Saccharibacteria bacterium | reverse complement strand
GTTAATAGCGTCCATGCTCCAATCATAGAGTTCTGGTATTAGCTCCCAATTATTGAGTTCATCTACACATTCCTTGAATAGTTCATCTTCCGTTTTATAGCCGTACTTCTTAATCTGACCGCATGGGCGTTTACCAGTACAGTGATAGTAGGCATGAATACGGGTAGTGCCGTTTGCGTTCTTACGTTCTTTACTTTGAGCGGTAATCATACAACCGCACTCACCACAGCGTATAAAGCCACGTAGCACGAACTGTTTACGAGTAACAAAACGTTTGCCACCATGACGACCTAATAATAGTTGGATTTTATCGTACTCTTCCATTGTCATTAAGGCTGGGAAGTCTGCTGGATACAATTTGTCTTCATCATAAGGATCAGGCACCCAACCAGCGTAACGGACGTTACGGAACATATAATATAGTGACGAGCGACCAATTGGACCACCGCCTCTTTTTTTACGTTGAACCGTGCGGTAACCCCACTCATTATTCATGATGTCTAAGATTTGTTGGACGCTGTATTCGCCTGTAAGCATCAAGTCTACGGCTTTACGCATTAGCGGAAAGCGTGCAGGGTCCTTATATACAGTCTTATTTATACGGTCATTCAAGTAGCCCTCTGGTGCGGTGCCAGTTATGCCACCAATTTTACGCTTTCTCTCATTACCACGCTTCACGTCCTTACTCAGCTTCGCTGAGAAGTATTGTGATTGGCTCATAGTCATTTGTAGCATCATGATATTCTCTGGTGAGTTCTCAAAGCTGAAGCTGGCGAATTTTAGGTCTTTTATACCGCCTTTGCGTATACGCCACGTAATAGTTGAAGCGTCTACTTCATTACGGGATAAGCGGTCTGGGTGCCATGCAATAATACCGTCAGCTTCGCCGTTATCTAGCATCTCTAGCAATTCCTTAAAGACTTCACGCTTATCTGGTTCGAAAGCACTCTTGCTTTCGTCTAGAGTTTTAATGATGTTTAGGTTTTTGAATTGTTCTTCACATTTATCTATTTGTGCATCTTTAGATAGCACTTGCTTTTCTTCGTCTTCAGTAGACTTACGCACGTACAGTACATAACGTAGTTTATTAGTCTTGTCGTTTGGATATTCACTCATTGTTTTGTTCCTTCTGGCTGTCATCAAAAAGGACAGCACGGCTGTTTTCACATCCAGTCGCCAATGGCTACTTTCTGCACCGTGCTGCCCTCAGAGAGCAGAAACAAAAATACCACTGGCTTCTTGCTGGAATGTGAAAACATTACTATTATATATTGTTAAAATTTGAAAGTACATATTTGATCCTCGTTTAGAGTTTCTTTGTTATTTGTGTTACATGATTACTCCTTTCTTTTAATACCACCCACCGTGCCTACCTATATAGTTTGCTCAGGGAACCATTTCGGATGAATCAGCTTAGAGCGTCTGTCGCCAACCTCTGGTACTTGCTGGATAATGAGACCACTGGCTTCAAGCTGAGGCAGTATTTCTTTACGTAGATATGTTTCGGGAAGTGTAGTCTTTTCCAAGTGCAGATACTCACGAGAAAGCTGCTCACGGCTTACACCTAAGCTGTATGGGTCTATGTTCGGGTGAGCTGCCACTAAATCGTAGAAGGTAGGTAAAATATACGTCTTATAGAAGTGAATGGCTGTTGGAGGAATGCCTAAGTTCTGGCTCTGGGCTAATTGCTCCCACAGTTCAAAGGCTTGGTCAATGTCTGACTGGTTAGCCACGATAGAACCGTCTGATTGTTTGCGATGCCAGAGATTCAACAAGGCGATTATCTTAATAAGCTGTTGCAGGTGTGTGAAATCACGGGTGTGACGCTGCCTCAGTTTTTGAAAGCTAGAGTAAAAACGCTGTTTAATCGCATCGTTATCGGGTAGCTTAATGTGTTCCACATATTCATCACGAACCGCTATGATACGCTCTTTGAGGGCTACACGCTCAGGACATGATTCCAGCCACTCATAGTAAGCTTTCTCATCTTTGCCACGCTTGTTTTGCAACTCAATCGCTGCCTGTATTTTTGCTTGGCTAGGCTCAGGGCTGAGTAGTATTGCTCTGGTGGCTTCTTGCTCATCTAGACGCAGTCCTGCTGAACAAAATACTGTTGCAGGGTAGCCTTGCAGAATAATGAGTTCGGTGCGATTACCGCCGGACTTATTCTTATTGGTTATACGGTAGTTAATTTCCCAACTATCATGCGATAGAATTGGACGTAATTTAGTTTGTATAGCTGCATTACCCTGTTCATAGAACAACAGGATTTTACGTTCAAATGAGATAACCTTAGCATTACGCTCCTCATCTGCTTCGCCCTCTGTGTAGTAGAAGGACGTAGGGCTTGCACCGCTCGATTCAATCTTATCTTCATCTGGGAACAGCTTGGCAATTTCAGTTGTAATGTATGTCTTACCTGACGAGCTAGGTGCGTTGAAGCTGACGTTAATCTGCGAATCATGGGTATAGGCTGAAAGCATACAGTAGAACGTGATGAGCTTAGATACATTGTCTTCTTTAATTGTTAGGTCTAATACCTTTAGTAGCTCTTGCATCGACATTTCAGGGTAGATGCGTTTATCTAGCCCAATCGGTGTTTCATATACTTCTTCTTTAGTCGTTTGAGTTGTTGGATTCATTTTCATATTCCTTGCTTAATTGTTGTTGTAGTTTCAAGCCGACTAGACGCAAGATTGCACGTCCAGCAGCCTGTGCTTTTTCGTTGTCGTAGTCCAAGTTATGATGTTTCTTCAATATGACTTGGAGCTTACTGATACTGTCGTCACTAATTCTCATTGCGTGAATCTCCGAATAGGCGGTCTAATAGATAATTACAAGCTGTCCAATAGTGATAAGCATCTACTTGTAATTTATGTTTCCAATAAGC
>CAYLGV010000078.1:0-2891 GCA_964383395.1 uncultured Candidatus Saccharibacteria bacterium | reverse complement strand
AGCCCGACCAATCACAGCAAGACAATCTTTACGCGATGCGACACAGCTTGGCGCACATTATGGCTACGGCAATCACCACCTTATGGCCGGAAGCTAAGCTGGGTGTTGGGCCAGTTGTAGAGAATGGCTTTTATTATGATGTAGATCTTGGCGAAGACAAGTTGTCGGAGGCCGACTTCAAGCGAATCGAAGAGGCTATGAGGCGGGTAATTAATCAGAAACAGGCTTTTGAGCGCTTTGAACTTCCAGTTGACGAAGCTATTACATGGTCCAAGGACAGCAAGCAGCCATACAAGGAAGAATTACTGAATGACCTTAAGCGTGCGGGAACTACCGTGGCTAAAGATCTGGATGCCGAAGAGCTCGGTACTATTGCTGAAGGAAGTGACGCTGCTGTTGAGAACGTATCATTTTACCGTAATGGAGATTTCACTGACCTCTGTCGTGGCCCACATGTTGAGTCAACCGACAAGGTTGGTGCTTTCAAGCTTTTACGGGTAAGTGGTGCCTACTGGCGTGGTAATGAAAAGAATGCTCAGATGCAGCGCGTTTATGGGGTAGCTTTCCCGAGCAAGGAAGAACTCAAAGCCTATCTTGAAATGCTTGAAGAAGCTAAGAGACGCGATCACCGTAAGCTGGGGCAAGAACTTGATTTGTTTACATTCTCTGCGCTGATCGGCTCAGGCTTACCATTGTTTACGCCACGCGGAACGGTACTTCGTGATGAACTGAACGACTTTGCTCAGTCATTTAGACTTGGGCGAGGATATCAGAAAGTTTGGATCCCCCACATTGCTAAGTTGGATACCTATAAAACTTCGGGACACTTTGAGAAGTTCCCAGAACTCCTTAGATTTACTTCAACTGAATCTGGGGATGAGCTCGCTCTGAAGCCAGTCAACTGCCCGCACCACACACAGATCTACGCCTCTAAGCCACGTAGTTACAAAGATTTGCCAGTGAAGTATCTCGAGACTACAACCGTCTTTCGTGATGAAAAAAGTGGTGAAATGGGTGGTTTAACAAGGGTACGCGCTATTACACAGGATGATTCACATGTATTCTGTACTGATGAACAAGTTGGTGAAGTCTTCTCTGAGCTTATTGAAGATGCTAAGACGGCCTATGACATTCTCGGACTTAAGCTGTCGCTTCGCCTATCATTTAGAGACGATAGTGATTCGTACCTTGGTGAGCAAGAGACATGGGATAAAGCTCAATCTGTAATCGAATCGCTAGCTAAACAGTTTGAGCTAGAGTATGAAATTGGTATTGGTGAAGCGGCAATCTATGGTCCAAAGATGGACTTCATGGCTACCGATGCACTGGGTCGCAAGACACAGCTTGCTACGGTGCAGCTTGATTACGCACAACCAGAACGGTTTGATCTGGTGTATATGGATGCTGATGGAACAGAGAAGCGACCAGTAATGGTGCACTGCGCCTTGCTTGGCTCGGTTGAACGGTTCCTAAGCATCTACATTGAGCATACGGCCGGGCGTTTTCCAGTCTGGGCAGCTCCAGAACAGGTACGACTCATTACTGTAAACCAAGAGGATGGTACTGTTGCATTCGCAGATAAAGTTCTGGCAAAAGGCAAAGAGCTAGGCTTACGCATAGAAGTTGATAACAGCAACGAATCGGTTGGTAAGAAGATTCGAAACTCTGAGCTGATGAAAGTGCCATATACGTTAGTGATTGGCGAGAAAGAGATTAGCACGAGCCAGGTAATGCCACGCATCCGTAAGGATATGGAAGCGCAGGCTGACGAGCAGGTTTCGCTTGGAGTCGATGACTTCCTAGGGGCAGTTGCTAGTGAAGCAAAGGCACGTATACAGAAAACCTCGCTTCAGGGTGCAGGTCAAGAAGGCTAGGCAATGAGGCCGAGCATGCCAGGTGAATTTAGAAAACGTGTTGAGGCGTTGGTGGCTCAGATTCCTGAGGGGCGAGTTATGACCTATGGTCAGTTGGCGGCGATGTGCGGAAATGCACGAGCGGCGCGGATTGTTGGTGGTATTGCACACTTTGGTGATCCAACCCTGCCATGGCAGCGAGTGGTGAACAAGCGCGGTGGTCTGGCTTCTGGCTACCCGGGTGGTAGGCAGGGTCATAAGGCTCACCTTGAGGCGGAGGGTGTTGCTGTCTCTGATGATTACTATGTAAATGTGGATCAGCTAGTATGGCACCCAGACCACTCATAGCTATTGTTGGCCAGACGGCCAGCGGTAAGACGGCAGTAGCTATTGAGGTAGCAAAGCGTCTTAATGGTGAGATAATCTGTGCTGATTCGCGCACCATCTACAAACATATGAACATCGGTACCGCTAAGCCTTTGCCAGAAGAGCAGGAGGGAATCCCGCATTACTTGCTCGATGTGGTTGAGCCATCAGAACGCTACACGGTGGCTGAGTTCAAGCAGGCAGCTGAGGCGTTGATAGAAGATATACGGAGTCGGGGTAAGTTGCCGATCATGGTTGGCGGAACAGGTCTCTATATAGACAGCGTATTGTTTGATTACCAGTTCACGGGCTCAGACGGGGAACGAGATCCTATTAATCCTCGACATGCCTTGGCAACTGATCAAAAAGATCGGCAAAAGATGCGCGAAGATGCAATCGTGCTAGGAATTAAGGTTCCTAAAGAAATACTAGCTGAGCGTATCGAAAATCGCATTAACCAGATGCTAGACAATGGTCTAGAAAACGAAGTAAGCCAACTCGCCAAAACATATGGCTGGGACGCGCCAGGCCTGCGTGCGCCAGCCTATAAAGCCTTCCGTGAGTACATAGAAGGTACAGCTACACTAGGTGAAGCCAAGGCTGCTTTTAAGCGTAATGATATGCAACTCGCCAAACGGCAGCTAACCTGGTTCAAACGCAACGATCGTATTC
>CAYLGV010000077.1:0-2893 GCA_964383395.1 uncultured Candidatus Saccharibacteria bacterium | reverse complement strand
GGTTATGCCCAGCGAAAGGGTGGCTGGCAGGCATCATACGAATTTTGGCTTGCAAATCATTGGTGGTAACCCAACACCTGGTATGCTGTAAGGGATATGTCACAGAACTTACCACATGCTAAAAAAAGCCTCGGACAACACTGGTTAACTGATCGGGCAGTACTTGATGCCATCTGTGATGCTGGTGAAATTGGTTCAGAAGATACAGTCCTAGAGATTGGTCCAGGAACTGGTACACTCACTGAAGTATTGGTCACCAAAGCCGCACATGTTACGGCAGTCGAGTTTGATAAGCAGCTGGCGGCAGAGCTTCCTAATCGTGTGCCAGCAGCTAACCTAGATGTCGTTGAAAAAGACATTCTCCGATTTGATTTCAGTACTGTGACGCCAGGTTATAAAGTGATTGCCAATATACCGTATTACCTCACGAGCAATCTTATTCGTGTCCTATCCGAAACACCTAATCATGCTAGCCGGGTAGTTATTCTCATCCAGAAGGAAGTAGCTGAGCGAGTAGCTGCCAAGCCAGGGGCTATGTCACTTTTATCGGTGAGTGCGCAGTTTTACTGGGAAGTTGGGCTGGGCTTAGAGGTGCCAGCCCGTGCCTTTACGCCTCCACCAAAAGTTGATTCGCAGGTACTAGTGCTCGAACGTCGCGTACAGGCGCTTTTTCCAGGTGTTGACGAAGCACTCTTTTTCCGCTTAGTGCGCTCTGGCTTCGCAGCTCGTCGTAAAACGCTACTTAATAGCTTGAGTGGTGGACTGCGAGCAGACAAAGTATTAGTAGGGCAGGTGCTCGATGAGGCCTACATAGTACCTACTACTCGTGCTCAAGCGCTGTCGCTTGAACAGTGGCATATGCTTTACATGGCGTGTCTTACTCAAGGCCTTCTTTAATACTTAACACATTAACACTTGACTTGTTAAGTATCATGAGCGTAGACTATTCGTGAGGTACGTATGGGTCCAACAAATAATGTAGGTTATCTGCTTATGCACCTGGTGGGTGTCATGAAGAAGCAAAACGATCAAGCCCTTCAGGAAAAGCTTGGCATTGGTTTCTCGCAGTTTAAAATCCTCATGATGTTGCAGCATAATCCGATGATTCAACAGCGTCAGATCGCTGATTTACTTGGCCAGACCGATGCAAGCATTAGTCGCCAGATCAAGTTATTGGTAGACCGGAAGCTGCTGACATCCAGTGTGAGTCCAAACAATAGACGTGAGCACCTAACGGCGCTGACTGAAAAGGGCAGGCAGCTGGTAGAGAAGTGCTTGGCGGTACTCAACAAGACCCATGCCGAAATGTTCGAAGCCCTTGGCGAAGAACAGCGAGAACAATTACTTAAAATTCTAAACAATATGCACCGTTTTACCTGTCAGTCTGGCAAAACTGGTGCTTGTCACCCACAAATTAACACCTACAAGGAGTCGTAAACGACATGCCGAAAATTACTAAAAAAGCCGCGAACAGAGCCCTCCCCGTCGTCTTATTGACGATCTTCTTGGACGTGCTCGGTGTCGGTATTCTTGTGCCAATTATTCCTGAGCTATTAGCTAATCCAATGTCTACGTATTATCTTTTGCCTGCCGGCTGGACTTTCAAGGAAGGTCTTGTGTTGCTTGGTTGGCTACTGGCCATTTATCCATTTATGCAGTTCCTAGCTACACCAATCCTTGGCCAGTTATCAGACCGTTACGGTCGTAAGCCTGTTCTGAGCTTCAGTATCTTCGGAACCGCCGTCGGTTATATTCTATTTGCGATCGGTATTCTCACAGCTAACATCCCATTGCTCTTTTTTGGTCGAGCTCTCGATGGTGTCACAGGTGGTAACATCAGCGTGGCTCAAGCAGCGATTGCTGACATTACGCCACCTAAAGATCGTACAAAACGCTTCGCGATGATCGGTGCTGCATTTGGAGTTGGCTTTGTATTTGGCCCTTACCTGGGCGCCAAACTTGGTACGGCTAACGCAAGTTTCTTTGGCTTGTTCCACACACCAAGTTGGTTCAATCCTGCAACGCCATTTTGGTTTGCAGCTATCCTAAGCTTTATTAACTTTGCCTTTATCCTGACTATGTTGCCAGAAACGCATCAGCATATGAAGAAGGTAAAAATTAAGGTAACCCAGTCAATTAGCAACATCGTTAAAGCTGCTAGCTATCCTGGTCTGCGCGTTATCTTCCCATCAATCTTCCTATTCTGGGCTGGCTTCGCTTTCTTCCAGACTTTCTTCCAAGTGTTGCTTATCAACAAGTTACACTTCTCTCCGAGTAACATTGGAGACTACTTCGCCTACATCGGTATATGGATCGCTATTACCCAGGCACTTATTACGCCGAGGGTAGCAAAGTGGGCTAAGCCATACCAGGTATTGCGTGTTAGCTTGATCATGACGGGCATTGGTTTGTTCGGCTGTCTATGGGCAAATAACACCACACAACTATTGCTGGTAACACCACTCTTTGCCATCTTTGTTGGCCAGACAATTGCTAACAGCCTGTCGTTGATTAGTGGTACTGTTGGGCCAGAAATCCAAGGTGAAGTTTTGGGTATTAACGCGTCAGTTCAGTCACTAGCTCAAGCTATCCCAGCTGTACTTAGTGGCTACCTCGCGGTGATCAGTATCCGCATGCCAGTTCTGGTAGGTGGCATCATAGTTGTAATGAGCGGTGTCCTATTTATCGCTCTCTATCGTCCAAGCAAGAACGTTCTGCACCAAAATCTCGACGCTGGCCCAGCCATAGCTCACTAGCGACAAACACTAGCGGTATCTTGACAATAGTGGTATAATGTATTCACCACTTTAAGAGGTGGCAGAACGATATGGGGCTGATTTAAGCTCGACGTTGGTACTTTTTCGGTTAGATCAGCAGGTCGCTTGTCAGCGTC
>CAYLGV010000076.1:0-2901 GCA_964383395.1 uncultured Candidatus Saccharibacteria bacterium | reverse complement strand
CGTACCATCAACGACTTCTTCATGCCGCTCCCTCCTTAAATTTAACCTTTACAATTAACCATACGGAGATAGTTAAGTCTGTAAAGAATCTCGCAATATTTACGGCTACAGCAATAATGTGAGTTCGTACTGAATTTATAAAACCGCTTGTTACAACAAAGCATAAGAGGTTACACTAGAGAGCGCATGGAAACGACGATCAAACCCAATGTGCCGATTGAGCACTTCAAGCAAACTAAGATCATTGCTACTGTAGGGCCGGCAACAGATAGCTATGAGGCTATCCTGGCTCTTATTAAGGCGGGCGCAAATGGTATACGACTGAACTTTAGCCATGGCACACATGAAGAGCGAATCCAGCAAATAAAATGGATCCGAAAAGCTTCCAAAGAATATGGTAAGCCTGTTGCAATTATTCAAGATTTACAAGGACCAAAGATACGTCTTGGTGATTTTGAGGGCATGATTAATGTACAAAAAGGTCAGACATTACGTTTTCAGCACAAAGCAGATTATGAGGACACTGGCATTATTCCCATTCAATACGATTTATCCAAGAAGGTGAAGCGTGGCGAGCGTATGTATTTGTATGACGGGAAAGTACGTGTGAGTGTCACAAGTGTTAAAGATAATGTCATTAGTGGAACAGCTGAAAATGATGGCATCTTATTACAGCGAAAAGGCCTCAACTTACCAGATACCAACTTTGATGGTGACGTTATCACCGTTAAAGACAAGAAAGATCTAGCCTTTGGCTCAACCCAAGACATTGACTACGTGGCTCAGAGTTTTGTGCAAACCCCAGCAGATATACGAAACCTACGGAAAATCATGCTTAACCTTGGTATCGATGCGCGTATTATCACCAAGTTTGAAACCAAGTTAGCCATCGATCACATGGAAGACATCGTGAAGGAAACCGATGTAATTATGATTGCTCGTGGCGATCTCGCTGTAGAGGCACCTGCAGAGTCGGTACCAATTGTGCAACGACAGCTGATTGGTTTGGGCATGAAATACGCTAAGCCGACCATTGTCGCAACACAGATGTTATTCAGTATGATGGAAGCCCCTGAACCGACACGTGCCGAAATCTCTGATGTAGCATCGGCCGTGATGGTAGGGGCAGACTGCGTGATGCTTAGTGACGAAACCGCTAACGGTAAATACCCCGTTGAGTCAGTAGAAACCATGAAACGGGTGGTGTTATACACACAGGAAAACAGGCCACTTAAGGTCATTTTTCCGGAAGCAGAACGAGATCCCAATAAAACCCTTCGTCAATCGGCAATCTCAGATGTCATTATTTCATTATCTGAGAAGATCAAAGCCAAGGCGATTGTGGCTGAAACGCAATCTGGTGAGACCGTGTATCAGTTGGCCTCGCGGCGACCTGAAGAGCCAATTATTGCTGTAACCGCTGATCGCCGCGTAGCAAATCAATTAGCCATTGTATTCGGAACCAAGTCATACGTGCGTCCAGCTGAGAAGTTGGCCATTACAAAACTTACAAACTGGCTCCGCAAAAACCGAGTATTAACTAGGGGCGACATGGTTGTTACGGCGTCGGGCCGATACCCAGGCGTAGTTGGCACGATAGATACCATCAAAGTACGCGTCCTCGAATAGTCTGTCAGTAATGCTTGTGGCTTGCGTAATGCTGCTCATTTCGAGATAATACCTGTAAATAGCTTATACATAGGGTGGGAACTTGAGCTTCGATAAAAAAACGATTCGAGATATTGATCTAAAAGGTAAGCGCGTCTTAGTGCGCGTCGATTATAATGTGCCGCTCGATGACAACGGGCATATTAGTGATGATTACCGTATCAAGAAATCACTTCCAACTATCGAGTATTTGTTAAAGCAAAAAGCTAAGGTGATCCTCTGTTCGCACCTCGGGCGCCCAGATGGTCAACCTGACTCGAAGTATAGTCTTGCACCATGTGCGGTACGCTTAGCAACACTTTTGAAAAAAGGCGTTGCCTTTGCTCCAGATTGTGTTGGTGAGGAAGCTGAATTAAAAGCAGCAGCTCTCAAGGATGGCGAGATATTACTGCTCGAGAATCTTCGCTTTCATGCAGAAGAAGAGAAGAATGACGACGCTTTCGCAGAGAAACTAGCTTCATTAGCTGATGTATTTGTACAAGATGGTTTTGGGGTGGTACACCGTGCCCATGCCAGTACTGAGGCGGTGACGCATCATGTGTCAAGTGTTGCTGGGCTGCTGATCGAAAAAGAAGTCGATACCATCACCAGTGTTATGGAAAAGCCCGAACGTCCACTATTGGCAATCATTGGTGGTGCCAAGATTTCAGATAAAATAACGATTCTTAAGCGCTTCATTGAAATTGCCGATTTTGTAGTTGTAGGTGGGGCTATGGCTAATACTTTCCTGCTCGCCGAAGGCATAAGCATTGGAAAAAGTCTTGCTGAGCCAGATGAAGTACCCCTGGCCAGGGAGATCATTGAACAAGCGCAAGCGAAGGCGGCCAAGGGGCAGTTTGCGTTTTACCTACCACAAGATGGTGTAGTGGCGACGGACTCAGAAAACCCAGGCTTTACGCGAATCGTTGACTGGGATGCACATGTTATTGCTGCCATCCAGGATTATCCGAAGCGACCTTCTCGCAGTAGCGGAAAAGTATTGAGTACCGAAATGATCCTCGATATTGGGCCATTCTCTGGCGCTTTCATTGCAGGTGGAATCCAACTTGCTAAAACAGTGATTTGGAACGGTGCCATGGGTGTCACTGAAACAAGGGGCTTACAAGGTGTTATCGGTCCATTCTCGCATGGGACTGAAACCATTGTTGACGCCATGCTGGGTGAATATGGCCACAAACCATTTACGGTGCTTGGCGGTGGTGATACGGTGGGTTACATTGAGGATCGTGACCT
>CAYLGV010000075.1:0-2904 GCA_964383395.1 uncultured Candidatus Saccharibacteria bacterium | reverse complement strand
TTGTGGTCCGCCTCTGTATGTGGCCACTTGTTAAGAAGCAGTTGCACCAAGCCAAGGCCATGCGCGAGTTGCAACCTGAGCTAAAGCGCATCAAAAAGGCTGCATCCGGTAATAAACAAAAAGAATCTCAGATGATGATGGAGCTCTACAAAGAGCGTGAGATCAGTCCGTTCGGAAGTCTCGGTACTCTAGTTGTTCAGCTGATTGTGCTGATTGGTCTTTACTCTGGCCTGCGCAAAGTGGTAACTGATCCAAGAACGATCTATACCTTCTCTTACCCGTTCTTGCATAATCTCCCAAGTATTAAGGATTTGGCGGAGACAACAAAGAACTTTGACGCAACCTTGTTTGGTTTCATTGACCTCGGTCGTGCCGCAATTACTAAGGGTCAGCCAATCTATTGGCCAGCCATGGCTCTGGTTGTTGCCAGTGCAATTGCACAGTTCTTCCAGAGCAAGCAACTTATGCCAACAGCTAAAGATGGGCGCAAACTTCGCGACATTCTAAAAGATGCGAATAGCGGCAAGAAGGCTGAACAGGGCGAAGTTAACGCCGCAGTAGGTCAGAGTACACGTTACTTCTTGCCTTTCATGATTGTGTTATTCACCGTAAGCTTACCATCAGCACTGTCGCTGTACTGGCTAACGGGCGGTATCGTAGCGTACATCCAACAGTCAATTATTTTGAAACGTGACGAAAAAGAAATGGAAGAATCTGCCGACGAAGCAGTTGCCAAAGACATCATCGAAGGTGAAGTCGTCGCAACTAAAGGTGTAAAGCAGAAGCGCCGCAAGGGCTCAAAAGTACCAGGTGCCGCCGTTGAAGCGACCCTGGTAAGTGAACCAGCAGCAAAGAAAACAAGTACTAAATCAGCTACCAAAGCTAAAAACAAAAAGAAGACTTCTAAAACTAACAAACGGAGGAAGTAGTAATGGATGAAGCAATTCTATACGCAAAGAAGTACCTAGAAGACCTATTGTCGTTCTTTGGCCTTAACACCGACGTGTACGCTACAACCGAGGACCACGAGGTAATTGAACTGAATGTACCAAGTACCTCTATGAACGGCTTCTTGATTGGCCAGCACGGCGATACTATGCGTGCCCTTCAGTTCATTATTAGCAATGCTTTAAAGAGCCAAGGCTATGAATACACCCGCGTAAACGTAGATGTTGCAGATTATAAGAAAGCTCGTGCCAGCCAGGTAGCTGAAAAGGCTGCAACGTGGATCAAGAAGGTGGCCGAAACAGGTGAACCTATGGAACTACGCCCAATGAACGCTGCAGACCGACGAATCGTACACAAAGAAGCAGGTGACGCAGGACTAATCACTGAATCAGTTGGTGAAGGCCGCGACAGGCATATTGTTTTGAAGCCAGGTGAGAAGACGGCTGCTAAAACAGTCGAAGCATCGGAAGCTCCGGAAGACGAAACTAAAGACGAGCCCAAGGAGTAACTATTCCTCAATCAGCCAAACACCGTTCTCACGGAAGGCAGCTATTGTTTGTCGTCTCGCAGCATTAAACACTGCTTGAGGTGATCCATCTTGGTGCTGAGCATATACACTCAATGGAACAACCTTTGATCCTTTAAGGTAGGTGATACGTTTATGGAGTGATTCCATCAGTCCAAGAGCGATAATTCGTTCCATGGATTTAGTATCTTTGTTGTCGTGGAAGTCGTTAAATGCAGCGTAATATCGATGTTTTTCTTTATTCCTTATTATTATTGGCGGAAACCCAAGCTCCTGGAGCTGATAATTTATGAGCGTTCTACCGATTCGTCCATTTCCATCATTAAAGGGATGAATAGTTTCGAATTGCAGATGAAACACTGCTATTTTATCAATGAAGAACGATACAAAATCATTTCGGTATTTCGAGATTAGTGCGTTCAGCTCGGATTGAATGTTGCTCGGTGCTTCAGCGATATGTTTACCAACTCGAACATATTCATCACCAGATCGAAAGCGGCCAGATATCGTGTCATCTATTCCGCCAATAAGCATTTCGTGCAGCAGTAGAATGAGCTGTAAATCAAGTGTCGAGTCAGCAGATTTAGTTCGTATGTAGTTTGTAACTCGGGCGAGGTTCCTTGCCTCATATACTTCACGTACGTCAAGACTTCGTGCCGCCTCCATCTCAAACAGTATTTTCTCAGTCTCCTTTAGGGTGAGGGTTGAGTTCTCGATCGCATTGGAGTTGTAGACTGCTTCGGCAACCTCTGACTCATCGATAAGTTTAAGTAAGTGCTCCTTACCACTTTTAAGTTGCTCAAATGTTCCTTTGAGCTGCGTAAGTCGACGACGGTAGTGTTCATTGATTGGCACCAACATAATATACAATATTAACTAGAAAATAACAAAAAGCCGTTAATATTACATAATTTAAATCTAAATTAACGGGTTTTTGTAGATTTTAGGTTCTCTTGATAATGTTCATAATTTTTTAAAAAGGCTAAGTAAGCCAAGGGTGACGTAAAAGCACTAAGAAGTCTATTGACCTTGAGCCACGGCGGGCTATTCTCATCAAGATAGTAATGCAAGCTCGAGTGTCGGTAGTGCTGCCACCTATTTGGACTCAAGTGAATACTTCGGCTCGTATGATCGAAATCTCTTTGAGAGCGGATCGGCGCGATTCGTTGACTTGGGTCAAATACAGGTCCAGTACGTTCGTACTTTAACCTGTAGTATCTTGCATAACGCGTAAGCAGAGTACGTAGAAATTCATCGGCTCTTTTAGACCTTTTCTGATGGATTAACAGATATAGCCGATTTTTTAATAGGCTGAAACACAAAATTTCAACGTCATTATGAAAGTCGGGGTACATACCACCCTGCCGCTCAAATTCATCACTATGATCAGTCAAACTGTGTTCAAGTAAGAACTCAAAATAATGATAATC
>CAYLGV010000074.1:0-2957 GCA_964383395.1 uncultured Candidatus Saccharibacteria bacterium | reverse complement strand
CACACCAAGTACTGGCAATCATTGACACTCGGGTGTAGAATAGTAAGCACTATTTAAATGGAGACTATATGCTAAACCTAGGTCTAACTGCCTTACTAAGCATCGTCATCGTACTTTCCATCCTCATCGCCATTACCACACCATTCCGTAAATTGGCATCACAACACATTCCTGCAGACACACCCAAAAAAGACAAACTATAAACAAAGATAAAAAAGTTATTTGTTTTAGTGTCGCCCCCTAAACCACTTTTTAGTGGCTGTTTGGGTATAATACCTACATGCTCAACTTTATACTGATCATTTTGGCAGGTTTGTTATGCCTGGCTGCCAGCGAATTTGTTCGTGCCCGACTTCATGTAAGCAATGAGTATTCGCGCAAAATGTTTCATATTGTGCATGCGCTGATAATCGGTGCAGCACCATTTTTTGTAAGCTACAAAATAATCATATTATTCGAGATACTACTTTTGGTAGATATGCTCATTGTACGTCGGCTCAAGCTGCTGTCATGGCTTCATGAAGTAGGCCGAATCTCATGGGGTGATATCTTTACGGTTGCTGGAGTGGTGACCATCGCACTCATGCAGCCAAATGAATGGGTCTTCTTAGCTGCAATGCTGCACCTTGGCTTAGCTGACGCTGCGGCTGCATTAGTAGGTAAGAGGTGGGGCAAAAAGACTTCGTATAATGTGTTTGGACAGAAGAAATCACTCATTGGTTCACTAGCCTTCTACATTATCTCATTTACTATTACTGCTGTACTGCTACAGGTAACGTCATTTGGACAGGCGTCGTGGCTCATACTATTACTCTTGCCGCCACTAGCAACGCTTGGTGAGAACGTGAGTATCTATGGTGCAGACAACTTTGTGGTACCAGTACTGGTCGTACTTGTATTAAGCGCTTAAAGTACTAGTCTTGTTTTAGTTTGCCGCCATGTGCGCGCAGGGCGTATAGGATCACCACAACATCAACAACCTCTTGTAAGAAGGCACCAGTGACAGGTTTGAACTTACCTGTTGAGAAAGCAACCATCAAACATAGGCTGATGGAAATACCAATGAAGATACTCTGCTTAGCAATAGAGAATGTACGCTTTGCTATCTCAATCGCTGTCGCCACACGGCTAATATCATCTTGCATAATCACGACATCAGCTGATTCACTGGCAGCAGTTGAACCACGGGCTCCCAGGGCTATTCCTACTTCAGAAGCAGTTAACACGGGCGCATCGTTAACGCCGTCGCCTACAAAGGCTACAGGTCGGTCTACGACTGCTTCAATAGCACGGATCTTATCACCTGGCAGACATTCTGCCTCTACCTGTTCAATACCGAGTTTCTTGGCGATTTGCTTAGCGGTATATTGATTATCGCCAGTTACCATGAGGGTGTGTCGGATCCCAAGTTCCTTGAGGCGCTTCAGCATGCCCTTTGATTCTGGGCGGATCTCATCCTTGAAGGTAATCATGCCCACGAGCTGATCATTGACTGCTACATAGGTTGCTGTTTGATCAACTGCTTTGCTCGTTACTTTGGCAGGTATCTCAATGCCATTATCCTCAATGAAAGATAGACGACCAACGCGCACGGTTTTACCCTGAACTCGTCCTTCTAGGCCATGACCTGCAGACTCTTTTACTTGCTTAGCGCCAGTAACTTTAGTATTACCACTTCCTGCTGCAACGACGATAGCCTTCGCAAGGATATGCGTGGAACTCTGCTCGATGGCTGCAGCCAGACTCAGGACCTCAGCCTTATCTTGCTTACTAAAAGTCACCACTTTATCTATAGATGGTTGGCCCATGGTGAGTGTGCCGGTCTTGTCGAAGGCGATTGTTTTAACTTCTGCTAAGCGCTCCAGCGATGAACCAGTCTTAACAATGATTCCATAGCGCGCTGAACGACTCATACCTGATATAAGGGCAATCGGAGCTGCCAGTAGCAAGGGACAAGGCGTAGCCACAATAATGACTTGCAGGAAACGCATCGGGTCACCACTAGCAAACCAAGCTCCGCCAGCTAATATGTACGCAAAAACGGTGAAGGGAACGGCGTAACGATCAGCCAGGCGTACGAACGGCGCCTGTGAGCTAGCTGCCGATTTAACAAGTTTTATAATCTGTTCATATTGACTATTAGCAGCAGTCGCAGAGGCCTTGGCGGTGATGGCACCTTCGATGTTCACTGAGCCGCTAAGAAGACTATCGCCAGGTTTTTTAACGACAGGCAGACTTTCACCCGTGAGATTTGACTCGTCAAAGGAAGACTCACCTTCCGTAATGATGGTATCAACCGGCACTACCTCGCCAGGTAGTATAGAAATAAGATCACCGATTTTGATCTCAGAAGCTTTTACATCTATCGTTTTGCCTTTGCGAATAACATGCGCTTTGGTTGGTTTGCGTGATAATAAACTGGTAAGTTCCTTTTTGGCACGACGTTCTGCGTAATCTTCAAGGGCTTCACCACCAGTAAGCATCAGAACTACGATCATACCGGCCCAGTATTCTTTGAGGGCTACCGATGCCACAATGGCAGTTATCGCCAAGATATCAAGGCCCCAACTACCACTCTGGAAGTCTTTGTACATACCCCACAGAAGTGGAAAAACATTTAAAATTGCACTAACGCCCAACACCCAACTAGCCGCTGTTTTATAGCCGGACAATTGTAGTCCAAGCGCTAAAATAACTGATATTAGTACAAGTCCGAATTGTATATAGTCTCTAAAGAACAGCCTGATTTTTTTCAGCATAGTATCTCCCAATTGCTTTCCTCTTATTATAACAGTCGTTCTCGAGGTGTACTAATATGTCTGTGATGAATGTCACACCAAAGCTCGATAGCGTTAACTTATGCACAGATTACGCAGAAAACTATGAAAAAGTACAAAGTTTATATGAAATTTAATGAATTTTTAATAACTGACTGCCATAGTATGACGTATGCGTAT
>CAYLGV010000073.1:0-3007 GCA_964383395.1 uncultured Candidatus Saccharibacteria bacterium | reverse complement strand
TTTAGCCTTACCAACACGCTTTACATATTGCTGACCCCAACCACTATAACCAGCAAGACCGCCAATGAGTGCAAATAATGCCGCCATGACTCCCCACCAGAAGTGCAAGCCAACCGCTAAGAACATCCATAAGCCGGCATACCCTACTGTGCCAGCTAATGCACCAACGACAGCGTTGTTTTCTGTTAAGCGCTTTCGGGCAAACGATGCCCAAATGGATGCGGGGATATAGCCAAGAAAAGCCAGGAATACAAACGGCACACTGCCACCACCTGAGCCGCCAGATCCGGAGCTATGTGAGCCGCCACTGAAGCCGCCTCCTCCGCCGCCTCCTCCGCCGCCCGAGCCGCCACCACCACCCCGGGCAAAGATAGTTAGCCCATCAATAAGCAGTTGTGATGCGGTATGAAGCAACATTACAACCTCTGAGCACCAAGCTTAGAAATAGCTTTTTCAGCAGCTTCGTCGAGTAGTTTACTCATCTCAGCGTCAGTCAGGGTTCGCTCATAGCTGGCTAGCGTAAACCTAAACGTAATGTTCTTGGTTGAGGTGTCTTCACCTTGGTAAATATCAATTGGCTCATTGTGCGGAGCGGTGTGTTTTGGCCAATCGATGTTATCCCACATAAAGTCGTATAGTGTTTGATAAGCTACATCCTGCGACACCTTAAGAGTGATATCTTGGCTAACTTTCGGAAAACGTGGCAATGGCTGATACTTGCCACCTTGCGCATGTTGCATAAGGTCAACGGTACTAATCTCAAAGCCAGCACTGCGCTTAGGCAATTTTAGGCTTTTTATTACGGATGGTTTGAACTCCCCAATAAGACCAAGTACCACATCGGTGTTTTTTACCTTTACCGTCGCAGTGCGCTTCATGTCAAAAGGCTTAAAGACGGGGTAATCAAGTTCTTTCGCTGGCTCATAATTTAGCTCAACGCCAAGCTTCTCTGCCAAAAAGTCGAGGTAACGCCGCACTTGATAGAAGGCTGCACCTGACTTCTTTAGCTTATCGTCTGATGCGTATACCAAGCTGAGCATATTAAACTCTGTTGGCAAACCATCATCATCGTCAGCATGGAGCTTGTTGTGTGCCTTATTGAGCTCAAAGATCGCGAACTCATCATAACCCGCCTTAATATTCTGATGTACCTTATCAAGCAAACTTGGCAGTAGATCCATGCGGAAATATTGCAATTCTGGACTGAGGGCATTGGTAAGTTTAAAAGCAAGGTTGGGGTCCTGACCTACCTTCTCGAGCAGATTGCTATGTACAAAGTTATAGGTAAGTACTTCGTTAGCACCGCCTTCGGCAAGAATTTCACGAACACGCTGTTTAAATGTGAGCAACTCATCCATCTGCGTTGGCGTTAGATCACGTTTTGGAAGGTCAAGTGGTAAGTGATCGAAGCCATACAAACGCCCAATTTCTTCAACAATATCTTCAGGAATCTCTAGATCGGTGCGCCAAAACGGCGGTGTGATTTTGAGCTCGTCTTGATTGTCGGTACGCTCTACCTCAATCTCGACGTTTTCGAGTAGCTTTTGCATTTCGTCCACAGTCAGTTCAAGGCCTAGACGCTCGTTTACAAATGGTGCACCGACCCTCAGCATGGATGGCTTCTTGATGTCAGTCTGCTGATCGACAACGTCGCTGGCAACTTTACCACCACTCATTTGCTCCATAAGGCCAATAGCATAAGCCAACACGCGATCATTCTGCAACGGACTTTGGCCTTTGTTGAAGCGAGTTACTGCGTCTGTAAATAAACCGTATTTCATGCTCGTACGGCGAATGTTATACATATCAAAAGTGGCAACTTCGACCACTATACGAGTGGTAGTCTCGTCAACCTCAGCATCAGCGCCACCCATTACACCACCAATCCCTACAGGTACATCATTTGAAGTTATAAGCACCGTGGATTCATCAGCAAAAGTAACATCCTTTCCGCCAAGAAGCGTTAGTTTGTCACCTTTTTTAGATGCACGTGCTTCAAGTGTAGCTTTATTGCTCTTGCTAATCTTAAGTAATTTATCGTAGTCGTAAGCGTGAAGTGGTTGTGCGGTCAGGTACATAACAAAATTGGTGATATCAACAATATTATTAATTGGTCGAATGCCTACACGTGTTAAGCCAGCTTGCATCCAGAATGGACTTGGACCTACTTTGACGTCTTGGAGTGACACTGCCATAAAACGTGATACAAGATCAGTTTTAACGGAAACGCTAACTGGCAGCCCGCTACCTTTCACAAACTTCGGTTGCTTTGTGTACCATTCAGGGCTTTCAAACGCGAGGCCTTGAATACCAGCCATTTCACGAGCATCACCAAGAGCACCAAACAAGTCTGGACGATGAGTGAACATCTTGTTCTCAACATCAATTACGACATCATCTAAACCATACAGATGCTTAAATGGGGTTCCTGGCTTGACGTTTTCTTTGCCGACATCATCGACATTAATCTCAAGTATGCCAGAGTGATCATCTGAGATAGCTAATTCCGAAGGACTAGCCAACATACCATTACTAACTTCACCGCGAATTTCACGAGCTTCGAGTACAAATGGATCTTTATCTAACGTTGAAGGCACTGTAGCTCCTGGAGGCAACCATGCAACAACTAAACCAGCCCTTACGTTCGGAGCACCACAAACAACTTGAACAGTTCCATCATCATTTCGATTAACATCTTTTGCAGCACCGCCATCTTCGATGGTACAAACTGATAATTTGTCAGCGTTCGGATGCTTTTCACAAGTCACGATCTGAGCAACCACAATACCTTCGTACTTTGGGCCCCATTTTGTAACTTCATCGACTTCACCTAATTGCGAACCGATTTTTCTAACGAGCTCATCAACACCGATCTTACTCAGATCAACATTGCTATATTGCTGCGCTACTTGAAGGGATATTTTCATTTGAATTGCCTCAAGAAATCTAAACGACCTGCTTCAAAGTGACGAATATCTTCAATGTCATGCTTCATGAGAACTAAGCG
>CAYLGV010000072.1:0-3048 GCA_964383395.1 uncultured Candidatus Saccharibacteria bacterium | reverse complement strand
CCAGACACACAAATGGCATAGTTCATAGGGCAAACTCCATATCTTCGCTTAGTACGCTCGCCGAGCCCATCTGTTGGTCTAATTGTTTTAGCAATTGCCGCTCTAGGGCCTTTTGACCTACATAACGGCTATATAGCTCATTCCATACAGCATCACGGTTGTGATACGAAACACGTCGTTCATACGGTAAACGATTTACTAAATTGATTGCCACATCCATGAGATTGAAGCTCACTGGCAGCTGCCCATCTTGAGGTAAGGCTACGTAATCGGTATTGTGCCAAAAATGGAGCGCTGGCTCAAAATGGAACAAGGTATGCTCAGCTTTGCGGTAAGCCATGTCCTCTGGTTGCACATGAGGCTGGAAGATCTCAGGGTGTTTATTCACGGATTGCGAACCGTAATATTGATGTACAACACGCCAGTGAATTGGTTGTCCTGCAACTGTTGCATGACTTACTACTGGTGATGTAACATCACTAATTAGGCGCTTAGCGAACTCAGGGTGCATATGATGCAGTTTCCAGTATGTTGCCTGGCCACGTATTTCGTTAATATAGTGCAGTACAAGCAATAGGCTAATCAGCGTTATACCTGAGAGGTCAGTTGATGGCATTGGTAAAATGGCTATTGCTGCAGCTTCTGGGGTGTGCAAGATATTTGTATGATGCGACAAGGCATAGGCTTTACCGATATACGGCCACTGGCCCTTGGTAAGGTACAGCACCTCCACATCCCGATTCTCAAAGTCATTACTCTTTAGCTTTTTGTAACTTTCAGTAAATTTCTGCTGCCACGTTGCCGGCTCAGTGTGCCGTGCAACAGTTATAAGCTGGAAAGGCGATTCGCGCTTCAGCATAGAGTCAACTGAACGATAATGTAGGCTCTTCATGAGCTGCTTTGGTGGTGTAGCTTTAAGCAGTCGTTTAGCAGCCGAGGCCTTCATAGCCCAGGCATGTTTTGGTGCGCCCATACGCTCAATCAATCGTACAACTAAAGGCAATACCACCTCTGGATTGGTCGGCTCAGTGGCACCTAGTTTATCAGCTAGAAATTGATCATGCAGTGATGCAAGATTTAGCAATGAATGATATAGCTCTCGAGGCGTAGTGTCCTTTGGATCAAGACCAAGACCACGCATTTTCATATGCAAGCTACCATAAATCTCACCCGTCAGGCGTAAATCTACCCCTGGATCACCACTAGAGCGCTCCAAACGATTGATCATTTCCTTCATGACCTGTTTGTCGGTACTGGTTAGCTCTGCGAGAAGCTTACACACGTGTTTATTTATTCCTTTTATTGTTTACCATAAGCATAACACCTAACCTCTGTTGGCGCCAGTGTATACTTCAAGGCTATTTTGTAAAGAACTAGTGAGGGTTTAGAACGGCTCGGCCTTATACCACTCTGGTGCTTTCTTGAGGAAATTACCAAGTTCGCGTTCATTGAGTAAACCTTCTTGGGCACCCATATGCTGCACAACATTCATTGAGTTGATTGGTGCCCACTGCAAGGCGCCTTCAAGGTTATTGCCTTGGATTAATGCCGCGACAAAAGTACTAGCAAAAGCATCACCTGCCCCCGTGCGCTCATAAGGGGGTGCTGGATCTGGATAAGGCGGCATCTTGAGACGCTGGTTGCCGTCTGAAGCATACGCACCTGCCGGGCCATCTGTGACAACAACTGTTTTTGGACCGAGCTCATGTAACTTATTCAACAGATCATGGACATCGTCATAGTTGCCATTAGTCACCTGTACGGCTTCCTCACGGTTCAAGATTAGCACCGTGGTTCGCTCATACAGCTCTTTGAGTCGTTCGCTGCCCGCCTCAATTTGGAAGGTACCAGGCTGGAAGGCAAAATTAACCTCAGGGTTTTCCTTAAGCCATTCGGAAACACGGTCGTGGTAAGAATCAAGGGCATTCTTGCTGATTGAGCTAAAGTAGATCCATTTTGGAATATCACTACTGCGGAAACGTGGCCAATGATAATCGTACTCTTCATGTTTGATGAGAATAGTACGTTCCTCTTTATACCAAAGCACATAGTGGTAATTGCTAATCTTTTTTGGATTGATATGGACAAAACGAGTGTCAACGTCCTGTTTTTTAAGCGCGTTGATGATATCACGGCCGAACTGATCATCACCAACATTGCTAATCAGACCACTGTTGAGTCCCATCCGAGAAAAGCTCACTGCAGCATTGGCTGCGTTGCCTACACCTTCGATCACATCGGCGTGGTCAAAAGGTACCTTCATGCCAAACGGCATAGCCAAAAATTTACCGTGCTCGTTTTCAAATGTACTTGCACGGTCGTCAAGCAGTTTTATAAATGCATCGGTTACTACATCACCGATCGCCAAGACATCTAAGCTCATGTTAGTTCCACCCTCTTTTCATGCTTACGCTCAGTTTACCACAGCCTTACCACTTGAGTTAAATGTATCGATCTTTTCTTCCACAACTTTGCTCACTGCATCAATGACCGTATCCATAAGTTTCACAACAGCAAACTCAGAAGGGTTCTCTCGTAAGACTTGCTCTAGCGTGTTTCGGTAAGCTACACGCATATCACTATTGATATTGATCTTAGTGACTCCAATCTTTACCGCATCCACGAAGTAATGACCTGGAGTACCACTACCACCATGTAGGCTGATGTTACAGTCGATTGCATCACGAATTGTTTGCAGTAATGCCAGATCAAGTTTTTTAGGTACTGGGTATGAGCCATGTAGGTTGCCAACTGCCGCAGCGAAGGTGTCAATGCCAGTTTCCTGTACAAAATAGCGTGCACCCTCGGGTGTACTAAACGACTTTTTGATTTCTTCATAATCAAAAGCTTCTTTAAACACATTGGAACCGCCGCCAAAATAGTGAGGTTCAGACTCTACCAGCGCACCTGTAAGCTTAGCGTAGTTCACGATTTGCTTGGTTTCAACGATGATATCTTCAACAGTAGCGTTCTTACGTGCCTGACTGATGTCAATATGGATGAATTCAAAACCTGCCTCAATTCCCGCAATAGCTGCAGCTACGGTTG
>CAYLGV010000071.1:0-3224 GCA_964383395.1 uncultured Candidatus Saccharibacteria bacterium | reverse complement strand
CGTATACTTCTCGGTGTATCAATTGGCGCTATTGGGCTCGGCCATACATATGTTGCCCAGGGCTTATATCTCATAATTGGGGGTATGATTGGCGTTTGGTATATCAGAAGCTGTGGCTGCGTTCATAAAGTAAAACACGAGGAGAGTATCAGCCAAGTCATGCCAGACCAAGAGCTTTAATCCAGGTTTATGATCACTTGCGTGAGAACATTTTCATTATCGGAAGTATGAGTCGAGGCTTTATCTCACGGTCATAGTATTCTATATCCTGCTCATCCTTTAAGGAAAAAGTACCAATCGAAAATACATCAGTGTTACCTTGTTTTAGTCCCCCAAGGTTGTAGAGCTCACATGTAGATAAATCAAGATTGGTGCTTAGAATGAGCGTACGCTCATCAGCCTCGGGTGCTTGAGTTAGCATATCGACACAACGGCCACATGGATGAAGTGTTGGGTGTTGGTTGGGATTTGCATCCTCATTGTCAGGGTCTGCATACACTGCTATCCCGATCAAGCGATCCAAGCCAAACAGGCGGCCCTTGGCAATGGCAACTTGTTCGGCGTGTAAGTTAAGTTCACTATCTGGGGCAGGTTTAACGTTATATCCATCAAAATAACCAAGGGCTCCAGTGTCAAAATTAACCAGCGCCGCAGTTGCGCCTACGCGGTAATCTCGCCAAGATTGAGCAAGTGCGGCAGCATTTCGTGCGCGCTGAGCAGCAAAAATCAAGCCCGTGAGAGCGGCTATGGCAGTTCTCGCCACAAGCGTTTCCGGTGGTCCAGTTGGCAGCTCGCCAGTCAAAGCAAGGCTATATGCAATCACGTCTTCTGGCCTACGGGCTAGAAAACGTTCTGGCACCCCAGAAATCAAATCAATCTCAGACATATGAGGTATTAAAGTAGCTTATTAGCTTTTTTGCAATAAAAGCGAATACGTTGCTAGGTTTCGCTGGTTATTTTCGGCTGATAAAAGGGGACTGACAGCTGTATGTAGAGCTCTCGAGTAAATCAACCATAGCTCGTGCAACACTATGGCGATGGATAGTCTGCCATGGTCGCGGGCGATCGTTACCAAGAGTATAGGCATCTGCGTTTCCTGAATGGTTCATTACAGGTGAACGGAGTACTGTCCAGTCTAGCTCACTCGCAATTAATTGGTCGAGGTGATTTTCGCCGTCTTTTAGAATACTTGCAGCGAGAATAGAAAACAGAGCATGACTGAGGTTGTGTATGAGGCTAGATGTATCACCAGGCGCATTGCAATCAGCTCCTGTGAGGGAAACAATACGCTTTACACCACTAGATTGCATAGCAGGAATGATACTTTGCATACCCTGTGTTAATACGTTTTTACTCTTTGTGCCCCAGCTGCCAAGTGCACTTATAACTGCATCAACATTTTGAAGAGCGTTTGCTACGGATTTCGTATCGTAAACATCGCCCTTGGTTACGCTGAGTTTTGTATTGTCTGGAAAATAGTACTCACCGTGTACAAAGGCAACTACCTCATGACCTTTTTCTAGCAATTCGGCCACTACTAATCTGCCGACTTTACCGTTTGCTCCAAAGACTATAACTTTCATATCTTAAGCATAGCAGATATTAGATGGTATTATAGTACCGTGCCCGCGTAGCTCAGCTGGATAGAGCGTCTGTCTTCGGAACAGAAAGTCGGCGGTTCGAATCCGTCCGCGGGTACCAGTAACGGCGTGATGACCTGAAAGGTCGTCGAGCCGTTACTTTTATTTTGCTACAATGCTTACATGGAAGTTGTTAGAAATAATCCTGTCGCATCAGGTATGTGGGGAGAAATATTCACTTGGGAAGTCTACGCATCATCGGAGTTCCCGCCAACAGATTTAACTACGGCTGTTGCATGTGTGGCTTTGGCGCACGATATTGACGGAGTTGTACTTACTAGAAACCAACGAGGCGGCTGGGAAGTACTGGCAGGCCATATTGAGGAAGGTGAAGATCTCGACGGCGCCATGCGAAGAGAGGCTCTTGAAGAGGGTGGCTATACAGTCACGGAAGCTTTCCCGATTGGCTATCGAAAGATCACTGCTATTAAAAGGCCAGAGTCAGGAACAAGAGAGGCAAACTATCCTTATCCAACAAGCTATATAGCCTATTATTTAGCCAAAACTGACAGGCCCACAGAAGACCCGACTGGGGAAGAGATACTTGAAAGCAAAACATTCTCCCAGGCAGAATTAGATGAACTTGCAAAGAGCGGCCAGCTTAACGACATAGAGCTCGTAATCATCCATCTGGGAATGGCTGCACGAGCAAACCTAGTTAAATAGTTCCTACCCTTTGCTATCATAGAGCAATGACTAAAGGCGCTTTACTTATTGTTCTCAATCACAAGAAGGAAATTTTACTACAACACAAAGATGCTGGCGCGCTCATGCACGCAAATCATTGGTGCCTATTTGGCGGTGGTATTGAACCAGGTGAAACGTCTGAAATGACTGTCAAGCGAGAGTTCAAGGAAGAACTCGAATGGACAATCAGGAGAGTTACTCACCTTAAGGATTACGCCGATAATGATGTTTTTATAATGCACACCGAAAAGTCTGCAGATGAGTTGCGCTTAAAACTTCATGAAGGGAACGATGTTCGATACTTCGCATTAAGTGAACTTGATGATATTGAGATGGCAGAGCCACATAAACAAGTTATTATCGACTATTTTAAAAGTAAGCCAGAACGGATATTATTCATCTGTCGGGGTAATGCTTACAGGAGTATTATTGCCGAAACGTATACAAAGTCTCTTGGCATTAAGAACATCGAAGTTATGTCACGTGGAACAGTAGCGAGGGCAAATAAAGAAGCTAATATTCAGCGATTTGCTGAGACGCAAGCATTGATGGAACGACATGACTTATTGTCATTCGCTAAGAAACAACATGCCCAACAGTTAACTCAACAAGATATTGATCATAGTGATCTTGTAGTTTGTGTTAACGACCATGTGTTTGACAGCTGTCCAGTCAACTTTGTACTGCCTCACAATACGATAACCTGGGATATCGCAGATATTGGTGATCCCAATAACATTCCCCGTGATCATCATGAGCTTATTGAGATACAAGAGCGAACTTTCAATAAAATTCAGCATGCCGTAGATCAACTACCTTTGTTACAATAGTTTCAAGTGAGTGATACACAACCTCGATGTGCCAACCTGAAAGAAGCTGGTTTTGATTTTGAAAGAG
>CAYLGV010000070.1:0-3237 GCA_964383395.1 uncultured Candidatus Saccharibacteria bacterium | reverse complement strand
GTATCAAGCTTCTTGCCGTTAAGCATAAAGGTTGGTGTAGAGTTGGCCCCAGCCTTTTGTGCGTCAGCAATATCAGCGTTGATTACGTCACTTACCTGACTGCTACCCATATCGCTCTTGAACTTGGTCACATCTAAGCCTAGCTGTTGAGCATAGGATTCAAAGTAAGTATTTGGATTACTAGTGCTGCCCCAAGTTTGTTGACCTTCGTATAGCAAGTCATGCATCTCCCAGAACTTGTTTTGGATAGAGGCAGCCTCGGCAGCACGTGCGGCCGCAAATGCATTCTGGTGAATTTGTACAAGTGGGAAGTTACGGAACTGGAAGGTGATGTCATCTTTGTGCGCCTCAACGACTTGTTTAACAATCGGATAGTATTGACCACAGGCGGGGCACTGGTAATCGCCATACTCTAGTAATACGACTCCACTTTTACCCTCGCCAATAGTGTGATTTGAGGGCTGGGCAGAAGAGTTGGTCTTGGTACCACTACTCGTTGATGACTTGTGTTTAGTAAAGAAAAAGGCACCGGCAATTACAGCTACGGTTACCAACAAAATGATGACGAATCGATTATTCATACTTCCCCTTTAATTGCTATTAATAGTACCATGTGCCGCCAGTTGTTTAGAAGAGGGGCTTTATTGTTATATGCATAAGCGTGTAAGATAAAGCTATGCAAACGGTCCTTGTTGTACTGTTAGGACTCATGACCCTAGTCGCTGTTAGCTTGCAGCGTACCTATTCTCGTATTCCTGTGAAAGAGTTGAAACATCGGGCACGTCACAGTGATCCCCTGGCAGTTGCTATGCTTCGTGTCAGTGGTTATGGCCACTCACTTAGAGCAGTTCTTTGGTTTTTAATTGCTCTCACAAGCGCTGGTTTCTTTGTTTGTGTGTCACTTAATGCCCCCGTCTGGTTTGCCTTGACTGCCAGTGGTATCTTGGTTTGGCTTGGTTTTGTTTGGCTACCGGCTGCCCGCATAACTTCTTTGAGTGAGCGCTTGGCGGCTATTTGTGCGCCTGTGCTTGTCAAGATCGTCAGTGTGCTGCATCCAATCATTGATTGGTTTGCTGGCATGATACGCCGATATCATCCAGTCCAGGTTCACACTGGCTTGTATGATCGCCAAGACCTCATTGACCTACTTAAGCTGCAACTTGTTCAGCCCGACAATCGTATCGAGCAATCAGAGCTAGACATTGCGCTTAACGCCCTTACTTTTGGTGACGATACTGTTGGTCAGCATTTGACACCACGCCGGGTTGTCAAAGCAATACGTGCCGATGAAGCGCTTGGTCCGATTGTCATGGACGAGCTGCACAAATCTGGTCATTCACGTTTTCCAGTATATGCCGGAAAAGCCGACAACATCGTAGGAACACTATTCTTGCGTGACCTTGTGCATGCCAAAGCAGGTGGTACTGCCCAGGATCTTATGAAGCCTGGCGCAGCTTACGTACATGAAGAGCAATCGCTTTACGATGCGCTCCAAGCCATCTTACGTACCCATCGCCAGCTGTACATCGTAGTAAATAGTTTTGAAGAATACGTTGGCATCATCACTATCGAAGATGTTTTGGAAACCATCCTTGGCAAACCAATTGTTGACGAATTTGATCAGTACGATGATCTACGAGCTGTTGCAGCACGTTCGGCACGGAAAGAGCACACCCAGCATGTTAAGCAAAAAAGCGAAGAGAAACCTGAGAAAACAGCTGCGACTGAGGAAGAGCACATAGATTCTGTCAAAGAAGAGCCTGAGCATGATGCAGAGCCAGTTGTCGAACAAGACGAAAATTCAGACTCCGCCAGCAAGGCGCATCACGAAGAAGGGGCTCATATTGACCTTAGTAAGACCCATGAATCACATCATGAGAGTGACGATGAAGATCACGAAACCGAGCCACCGCATGAGCCTAAGCGAATCGTGCACCGCGAAGAAGATATTGACGAAACCATCGAACTGTAAGTCTTAGGCTAGACGTTTACGGGGGTAATAGCCTATAATTATCCCTGATGATATTGGCTAAACGCGATAATAATACACGGACTGGCAGCCGCTAGAGCGAGCGGTTTGCTATAGTCCGTACCAAAAGCCATCCAACTTGAATAGATAATCCGAGGAAATAACATGCGAATACTTAGTCGAGAACTTGCCGAGCATATTGGCAAAAACGTTGAGGTAAAAGGGTGGATTCATAAGAAACGATTACTAGGTGGTTTAAACTTTATAAACCTTCGTGATCGTAGTGGTTTAATCCAAATCGTCGTAGAAGACAAAGCTGAAGTAGAGAAGTTACGCGGCCTTCAAATAGGTACCGTTTTAACAGTAAACGGTGAAGTGGTAAAGGAAGAGCGAGCACCTGGTGGTGCTGAGCTGCACGATCCTCGTATTGAGGTAGTAGTACCTGTTACGGAAGAGCCGCCTGTTGAAATCGACAAACCGCTAAGTCACAAATCAGAGCACCTGGATACCCTGTTTGATAACCGCGCTATTGGCTTACGCAACCTTCAGGAGACCAAACTCTTTTTGCTACGTTCAGAGATCCTTCGCTACATACGTGAATTTTTGTACGAACAGGAGTTTGTGGAGATTAACACTCCTAAATTAGTAGCGGGTGCGGCAGAGGGTGGTGCTGAAGTATTTAAGACAGATTACTTTGGCAAAGAAGCTACCTTGGCACAGAGCCCTCAGCTATATAAGCAAATAATGGTTGGGGTTTTTGAGCGTGTGTTCGAAATCGCGCCAGCCTTCCGTGCTGAACTAAGTGCTACAACTCGTCACGTATCAGAAGTGACTATGCTTGATGTTGAAATGGGCTTTATTGACGGTCATGACGATGTGCTTAATATGCTGCAGGACTTGGTGTATAAGGTGCTAACACGTTTGTATGAAGAGCATGCCGCTGAACTAAAAAGTCTCAACGCCCCTCAGCTTGTTCTGAAGCCCGAATTTCCACGCTATACCATGGCTGAGATTCATCAGATGTATCAGAAGGCTACTGGACGAGATGTGAGCAAGGAGATTGACCTCACACCAGACGAAGAACGTTGGATTTGCGAGTACGCTAAGAAGAACGATGGCTGCGAAGCAGTTTACGCAACTGGTTTACCAGCTAGCAAGATGAAGTTTTATCACATGAAAGGTGATGACGACACTGCTCGCTCAGGCGACTTGTTATTCCGTGGCATCGAAATCTCCACCGTACCACAGCGTGAGCACCGCTTCGACCA
>CAYLGV010000069.1:0-3302 GCA_964383395.1 uncultured Candidatus Saccharibacteria bacterium | reverse complement strand
GAATTATTCAAAAAATAGCTGGTGAGCTAACCGGAACTTCTAGCATGGATATGGCGGGAGTGGCCGAAGGCTTACATTGCCGCGTTATATGGAGTAAGTGGGACTTTAGTAACAATGGTGAACCGTTCTTAAATGTTGAATACAAGTATCCATCAACTTTGGTTGGCGAGAATGGCGTAGGCTACTACAGTGTTAGTGGGGAATTACTTCAAATTGATGATCCAGAAATTATTGATCAACTAACAGCTTTAGCTGATACACGAACAATGGAAACCTGGAGCGTAGCTTCTGGTGAGTTTGTTCCTGCTCAATAGCTCCACATACATACCATCATATACCAGCAAGCATAGACATAATACTTAGAATATGGTATTTTTTGTTTTATGAAACACTTGGGAGAAGGAAGACTGGGCGGCATAGTTTTGCCCGACTACATTGAGGTAGAAACAGGTCGAATGAGATATGATGTTTCCGTAGGTACTATGCTTGAGGGACGTCCGAAGCTCTTAGGGACATTCGCAACAAAAGAACAGACCAAAGCACTTCTTAAAGCCGCTCAGCAAGTAGTATTCCTTCCACATTTCCCAGTATCTGATCGCATCTTCTATGGTGAAGGTGGGCATGTAGAGGCAAACGAGGGGTATCCAACTCTTCGATCGGGAGGAGTAATGGGGCCGGATTTTCAACTGATAATATCAAATAATTTCAATGAAAAACACACGTTTCTAGATTTGTTTATCCCTTCTGAGGGGGATGGTTATAGTGCATGGCCAAAACCAGATAATTTAGATGTTGATGCTGGTTTGGCTTCATGGCTCACAGAAGCAGTACTTATACCTGTTCGTGATGAGCTGATGCTGACACCAGTTGAAAGGTAGTGGTTGAGTAGTTGTGTAACTCAAAGTTATAGTATGCCAAGCATAAGCAATACTTCAAGTAGCACCAATAAATTTACATTTTTACATGTGTAAGATCGGGAACGACAAAAGAAGGGGAGAGTTGTGGCTGGCCCTGTATTTGCCCAGCTAATGCTCCATTGTGATACCAGCTCAGAGGTAAGACAAAAGATTTGTGTGCAAAATCTCCAGCATCATGATTGCCATGATCAAGGCGCGATAAGCCTCGAGTGTAGTAGTTGCCAATAGCGTCTAGAAGCACATGAGAAGTTTCATGCGCAAAGAATGCAGTTAACGATTGAGCAGCATCGGGCTGAAAGCTTGCCATGTCCTTGGTATCATCTTTCGGAAATCGGCCTTCAGATGGTTGAGGTGTAAGAATTTCTAAACCTGGCTGATATATATTTGGGGCAAAGGAGATCAGTGGGAGGATAGTGCTGCGAGGGTCATGCCCATTATGTTCAAGTAAGTTAGTTGAATTACCTGAAGCGCCAATTTCGTGCCCGTCCTCTGCGTGGAAAGCAGTGGTGGCGGACATGATGACGGTCATATCTATGTTAAGTTTTCCTGCCTTTGCTTTATCTTGTATGTTTGCAATATGTTGTTTATCAATGGGGCTACCGTTAGCCTCGTTGATTTTAGCCATGGCGCCCACCAAGAAGTTAATAGACTCGTTCATGGCCTGGGCGTTCACATCAATTGGCACCTTTGGGTTCCAGCCGGTCTGAGTTTGA
The DNA here is from genome assembly GCA_964383395.1 of uncultured Candidatus Saccharibacteria bacterium. Taxonomy (GTDB): domain Bacteria; phylum Patescibacteriota; class Saccharimonadia; order Saccharimonadales; family CAYLGV01; genus CAYLGV01. Next base: position 1,672 of record CAYLGV010000069.1, on the reverse strand, counting down.
AATACTTCGATCAGCATGCCCGAGTCTGTCTGAACATCTTTAATATGTTTCGCCTTATTAGCCTCTAGTGTCTTGGCAGTATGTTCTCGAGCAGTTTTTTCATATGCCAACGCCTCATGTTCATCCAGTCTGCGTATTGCTTCAGCAGTCTCCGCATCTGTAATAAAAAGCGAATCACCGACTATACTGATTGCTTTAGGAGCAAGAATTAAACCCGCAAGCCCACCAGCACCTTTAAGTAATTGTCTCCGACTAATACTGCCAGGTACATTTTCGGTGCTTTTACGTGGGGAGTAATAAGGTTCTTTTGTTTTCATCGATTTTAGTGGATTATATCAATTTTGACTGTATTTGTCAAATATCCTTAAGTCTCATTCAAGACGGCCGGCCAAGCATAACCAATATCTTAAATATTCTAAACATGCTATTTTTTGTTTCATGGCATTATTGTTAACCGAAAGAGATACGGCTGCCGCCCAAGACGTCATCGAGCTCACATACGAGCTCGTACAAGACACCTATCTCGCGGGGCTGGTCATACGTGACCAAAAGACACCCGAAGTTATTGGTATATCAGGGGTATGTGTAGAAATGTCTGATGCAGCCACGAGGGCTGCACAGCAACTTGGGATAGTTGCATCTAGGGAATACCGAGCAGCACACTGTATAACTTCATTTGGTCCACTTGATGAACTGCCACACGAAGATGACCCAATATTGTGTCTAACCTGGGGCCAATTCAACTTTAAGGCATTCATTGACAATCCACAGGCGTTCTTTGGCAAGAGAAAGGATATTGCCCAGCACGTAGGAAAGTACTATCCCGATAATTACGGAAGTCATTCCATCTTGTATCGACAGGTTACCCATACGCCACCACTAAAGTATCCAATCCTTTTGCACTGTGAGCACTACTGGCTTAAAACCACACCAGCAGATTTGCAGACAGGCACCTTTCCAATTGGTGAAGTAGCTATGAGCGATTTCAGCTCCGATCTCTGGGATTAGTATACTGAAGACGGCCACACATGTACTTTTTTGAACGAGGTTTTTCCAATATCAGACCTTACGTGAGCTTAACCAATTTTCTAAATACTTATATGATGGTATCTTTTGTTCATGACAATGCCAAAAAACGAAGGACAAGGATTATCTATATATACACAAATATCAAATTGTTCAGAAGAAGCCTAAGTCGACGAGTAACATGTTTCAATAACTGCACGTTTTGTTCATGGCATGTTAATGGAACCCGGCAGTACGGTAGTAAAAGATATTCAAGCTGGTAGGATTACGTTAGAAGCTGTTGCTAGATTCAGTTCACTTCTTATTTCTATTGAAACTACTGATCGTAACTACGGAGGTGCGCCAGCAGTTGCTCAAGCAGTTTTAAGAATACTTCCCCCAGATATATTAAATATATAGTAGCTCATTAGTCGTTTCTCACGGACTATTAAAGAATAAGACCCACCAGACAGGTGGGTCTTACTTCTATTGTGGAAGTGGAAAGACGTCATCCATGCAATGTCGCACGGCAAGCTCTTCCTTCGTAGGACCGACGTACATACCCTGAGGCCCTGGCGCCGGGTTAAAATCGTCGTGAACCATTCTGTAGTCCACGCACTCAATGAACTGCGGGTCTTGGCTCTGCTGTTCATTTGGCTCGCGGGGC
>CAYLGV010000068.1:0-3667 GCA_964383395.1 uncultured Candidatus Saccharibacteria bacterium | reverse complement strand
CGAGCTCTACGAGCAAACCACCACGGTTGGCATCGTAAGGTGTAACCTCGATAATCTCTTGCTTATCAAAAGTGGTTTGGAGCTCGTCCCAACCACGATCCTTAGCCGCACGACGCATGCTAAGAAGTGCGAAGCCTTCATCCATTTCTGGATCAACTACGCTGGTCAATACTGATTGACCTTCTTCTAGTTGTTGACCATGGCCGATCTCACGACGCATAACGACACCAACGCCGTTAGCTCCAAGATCAATCCATACCTCGTGCTTACGCACAGATGTGATAACACCTTCGATAGTGTCACCGGTTTTGAGCTGGGCTATATCAGTGGACGCCAGCAAGTCGTCCATAGTAACGCTGTTATTTGACATGAATTACATGCCTCCTTCTATAGTATTTCCGCACTATTCCGGTGGCCGGTTATTCACGGCCGCTTAAATAATAATGTGGTTAGGTCTAATTATATCTGTTCTTCCCTGTTAATGCAAGGGACAGCTACATACGAAGTGGTCACTGTTGCCTTTAGATAACGCGAAACCAGTGAGGACCTCGAATCAACCTTGGGTCAAAAAGTTATAACGTTGTGTGTACAGAGTTATAACGCCGTTATAACTTTTTGACCCATAGGGTTTTACATATACCGATATCGAGCTGCCAGCAAACTAAGTGGCTGGACCGTAAGATACCTGATAAACTAACAACATATGTTTGGGGCAGTCGATATCGGGGGAACAAAGACGTTAGTAGCCATTTTTGATGGCAAGCGTCGCATTATTGAGCAAGTCAAATTTCCCACCCCTGAAAACTACGATGAGTTCACAAAAGAACTTGCCAATACCGTTGCTTCACTTACAACAAAAGACATCCAACGAGTAGTGGCCGCCATCCCTGGCCGGCTCGATCGTAAGCATGGTGTTGTTCTCGCACTTGGTAACCTTCCGTGGACAAACCTCCCTATACAAGCGGATTTAGAGAAGATCTTCCACGCTCCAGTACATATCGAAAATGATGCTAAGCTCGCTGCTCTTAGTGAAGCGCTCGCCCTTAAGCCACATGTGCATAAGGCGCTTTATCTGACTATTAGTACAGGGATAGGAGCTGGCTTAATCGTTGGAGGCAGTATCCCTCATGATTTCGAAGACATGGAGGCTGGTCAGATGCTGCTTGAGTATCAGGGTGAACTGCGTAAGTGGGAAGAGTTTGCATCGGGGCATGCCTTTCAAGCTAAGTTCGGCACTCGCGTAGGTGAAACGCCAGACGACAACACGGCAGCTTGGTACTGGCTAGGTCGCAATATTGCTATTGGTCTTGTTTCTTTATTGGCTACTCTTGGACCTGACATCGTTATATTTGGTGGTGGCGCTGGTGCCCACCTCGAGAAATTCCAGTCACGCCTTGAAGAAGCCTTAAAAATCTACGAGAACCCCTTGTTCTCAATACCTCCTATTGTTAAGGCTCAGCATCCTGAAGAAGCGGTTATTTATGGCTGTTATGAGTTTGCTAAACAGCACCATGAGCGCGTAAACGCATGAAGCATCAGCTGATTACTCACTGTCAGAAGCTATTACCTGACATACAATTTGCAGAAAGCGACGTATTCTTCTGGTCACCACGCACTCGAACCGTACATGTTAACAGTTCAGCACTCGACACTCCGAAGGGCCAGTGGGCGCTTTTGCACGAAGTTGGTCATGCTAAGCTCGGCCATACCACTTACAAGAATGATTTTGGCCTACTTAGCCTTGAGGTACAGGCCTGGCAAGCGGCGGTTACTATTGCCGCCGACTTTGATATCGCCATAGATGAAGACCACATCCAAGACTGCCTAGACACCTACCGTAACTGGCTTTACGCTCGTAGCACCTGCCCTACTTGCATGCTCAACAGCTTACAAATCGATAGAACAACCTATGAATGTCTCACCTGCGCCACGCGCTGGCATGTATCTGGCTCGCGCTTCTGCCGACCGTATCGCATGCGTGAAGTTACCAAAAAGACCGCCTAAGTTTACCTCAGACGGTCTTTTTGGATAGCTACTAAGACTTATTCAGCCTTTTTGCTACGGCGGCTAATACGGCCACCCTTGGCACCAGCGATACGTGCTAGTTCACGGTTAGCGAAGAAACCGCCTGTGCGACCCTTCTTACCACCTTGAGCGCCAATACGTGCGTAAAAATCAGCACCGTACTTAGCTTTGTTTGTTGATGCAGCAGCTTTGCCGCCAGCTTGTGTTCCAGCCATGTGAGGCCTCCCAGATTAGTTTAGAAACAAAAAGAGGGCTTCCTTTGCAGGAAGTACCCTCTCTTTTTATTTCTTCTTAACGAAGATAAGCTTATGGTAACATTGTTAGACGCTTATGTCAACTATTTCCCTATGGAAAGCATATTTAGTCAATGAATTATACTCGAGTAATATGGTGAAAGTACTCTATTGGAATCTTTGTAGTGAAGTAGATCCGAACACAAGCCTTCATGACACACAGGAACTAATAGATTCAGAACAGATAGACATAGCCTGCCTCCAGGAAGTTCCTTACGTGACGCAAGCAACCGAAGATAGAACAACCCATATCCCTCTATCTCAGTTACTCGCTGATGACTTAGGTATGGACCAGATGTTCACTCACACACGAACGATATGTAGAACGGACGAGAAGATCAGAGGTTACGGGACTGCCATCTTATCTCGTACGCCATTTATTGAGAAGCGTACGGCCGTCATTCGTGACGATCGCTTTGCATATATGACTGCCAGTCCAGAGAATCGCCGAGTTATGCTATCGGTACGTGTTGAGGGCAACCCTGACACTATGGTGAGTACTGCTCATCTGTCGTATGCCCTTCCGCTTGGATTAGGTAGAAATGGCCAGGAACATGAGCAACAGTCAGTTGCATCTATCCTAAAAGATCAAATGAAATACTTTGAAGTTGCCTTTGGTGGTGACATCAATGCAGCACCTGAAAAAACAATGGACGCGCTCCTTGAGGAGCTTGGTCTTAATAGCGTACTTGATAATAGTATGCCTACATTCCGTTCACGCCATTGGTTTGCGGGACATGCAAAACGTAACCTTGATCGTGTCTATATGAGCCGTGGCCTGATTGGTGTAGGCTATGTAGGTGATCGAAAGCACTCGGATCACAGCCCAGTTATCGTCGAAGTTTCCAAGAGAGAATAATATGTCTGGAAAAGAAAAAGAGAGTCCTATTCGGACTCTCCTCGGATTACCCTCGATATAAATATCTCGGGTAGAAAAAAGAGGATCCTATTCGGATCCTCTTTTTATAATTTGGCACCGTGCTATTTTCCCAGGGGTGGACCCCAAGTATTGTAACCGCTGCGAGGCTTAACTACTGTGTTCGGTATGGGAACAGGTGTTTCCCTCGCGCCATGGGCACCAACCGACATCCGTCATAAGATGCTGCGTTGATGTCCATATATATCATATATGATATACGGTATGAATAACAATATACCATATATGAAATAGATTGCACGATAAATCGTTTTGAAATGTTAAGACAAACGATTGGTAAATCATCAGGCGAATAAACACAAAATGCTTATATACCTATAGTGATAATTCACCAATAACTAGTCAAATGTACTCTCAGGCCACGAGGGACACCCGTTAAAAACAGATGTTTCTCATGGTCATAAAAAGTCAA
>CAYLGV010000067.1:0-3915 GCA_964383395.1 uncultured Candidatus Saccharibacteria bacterium | reverse complement strand
AACTAAGAAGACCTCAAAGGCAACATCAAAAACTACCAAAAAAGCTACAACTAAGCAGACAAGTGCAGCGAAAACTGCCAAAACTTCAACCAGCAAAAAGGCTCCAGTATCAAAGAAACCTGCCGCTGTTAGCACTGCTACAAAGCAGAAGGTATCAGCTACTAAGGCAACAAAGACCACCAAGAAACCAGCCGATCGTAAAGTTACACTACGACGCCTGAACCTCACCAGTGCATTACTCGGTTTGGTTGGCGCATTGGCAGCCGGTTTGCTGATGAACAACATTAGTTATCAGTTCTTTGCTGGATTGCTTACGACTAACCCACTAACAGGTGGTCTTGCGCCAGCAGTGCACTCAGTCTGGGACGTTGAACTACGCTGGATCGTAGTTGGTATCCTTGTAGTTTCAAGCATCGTGCCACTACTGGCAGCAACTCGAAACCGAAAAAAATACGAAGCAGCTTTAGACAGCAAAGTTATGGCATGGCGCTGGATCGATACCGCAATTGTCGGTGGCTTGATAGTCAGTACCATTGCACTACTTAGTGGTGTGCAAGATATCATGACACTTGTTTTGATTGGTGGTCTTGTGGCTATCTCATCCGCACTTGGTCTAATGTCAGAGAAACAGAATGCTAATGCAACACGTTCATTCCGTGGCTCATTCAGCCTAGGCCTCGTGGCTTGTGCTTTGCCATGGATACTTATTCTTGTTTACGCACTCGGAACCTCGATCTGGGGCATGACACACAACTCATGGGCAGTTTACGCACTCTATGTCACTACATTGTTCTGTGGCTTCGGTATGGTGAGCGCACAGCGAGCCTACATTGATCGAAAAGTAGATTACGATGTAACTGAACAGCGTTACTTGATGTATAGCATCCTTACAAAAGTTTCTTTCGTAGTGCTGATTGTCCTTGGTTTCAAGAAGTAGATGACTCCAGAAAAGGTTACTATTGAAAAACTAGTTCACGGCGGCCAAGCCCTAGGTACTTTGCCTGATGGGCGCAAAGTGCTGGTGTGGAATGCCTTGCCAGGTGAAGAAGTTGAAGTTGAGGTTCGAAAGAGTAAACAATCCTTTGCTGAAGGTATTGCTACACGTGTGCTAAAAGCTTCTGCAGATCGGCAAGAGCCTCGTGATGAAGCATACCTGAGCACTAGTCCGTGGCAAATCATGAGCTTCTCGGCTGAACAAGCTGCCAAAAAAGCAGTGCTAATCGAGACCTATGAGCGTGAGAATGTTACGCTCTCACCAGAGATTCTAAATAACCTTACTTGTGTTAGTGATGAAGTTCAATGGCAATATAGAAACAAAATGGAATACAGTTTTTGGGGTGACGAAGATGGGTTGCATTTAGCTTTATTCCACCGTGCAAGTCACGGCAAGCGAATTATCACAGGTAGCAGTATTGCACGTCCAGAAATTGATGAGGCAGCCAACCTCATTTGTACAGCACTCAATCAAGAAGGGGTGCGTGCTAGTCAGCTCAAAACGGTAGTACTTCGCTGCAATATGGCAGGCAACACAGTGGCTGCATTGTATGTAAAAGACAGTGCATTTCCTGACATCAAAGCATTGAGTGATCTCGTAGGAAAAAGCATTCAGGGCCTTTCGGTGTTCTTCTCGAATCCAAAAAGTCCAGCCAGTATCTATACTAAAACATTGTACGAGTACGGTGAGCTTGAGCTAAGTGAGCAAATTCTCGGCAAAGAAATTAGGTATGATGTGCGATCGTTCTTCCAGGTGAACGTACCTGTTTTTGTAAAAGCTCTACAAGAGATTAAAACCCATATCGTAGACCAACCCGTTACCGACTTTTATTGCGGTGTTGGCACGATTGGTATTCCACTTGAGGCAGCAGTATTTGTGGAGAGTGATGCAAGCAACGTTACAAAATTACGAGAAAACTTAGGTGTGAACAAACCTAGAATTATTCAGGCACCTGCAGAATTAGCACTTGAGCATTTACCAGAGCGGGGAACACTAATTCTTGATCCACCACGTGCTGGTTTACATTCTCGACTAGCCGAGCGTTTGCACGAGATAAAACCCGAAACAATAATTTACTTAAGTTGTAACCCTGTTACGCAAGCTAGAGATATCGCACGTCTGCAGGATAGCTATGAACTAGTATCGTTGTCTGCATATAATTTCTTCCCACGTACGCCACATATTGAAAGTTTGGCTGTGTTGCACCTAAAGCCATAGTGCCGTAGTATTCGATAAGACATGAAGCTACACCGTTTTTACTTACCAAACACCGAACTCAAGCATGATTTTTGGATTCATGACCAACGGCTTGTTCATCAGTGGCGTAATGTATTACGTTTTAAAGTTGGCCAACAGCTGGTGTTATTTGACGGCGAGGCTGATGATCGTCTTTACCGACTTGAAGAACTGAAGCCAGAGGAAGCCCACGTCGTGTACATTACAGATAGAGAGCGGGTACTACCTAAAAAAGATGTATACCTTCTATGGTCATTGCTTAAAAAAGACAAGAATGACTGGGTGTTGCAAAAGGGCACCGAACTTGGCGTAAGTCACTTTATACCAATGCTGGCTGATCGCAGCGAAAAGACTGGCTTTAATATAGAGCGTGCCGAGAAGATAATTATTGAAGCTGCTGAGCAATGTGGCCGCAGTGATATACCTACTGTTCGCGAACCAATGCATGTTGAAACGGCTCTCAATGAACTAAAAGACAAAGTGACTTTGTATATCTGTGAGCAAGATAGTGATGATCAACTTGAAGTTAGCGAGCGCATAGGCGTGCTCATAGGTCCTGAGGGTGGTTGGTCGGATGCAGAGAAGCAACTCTTCGCAGTAAATGGTGTAAATCACATCCAATTGCATAACATGACATTGCGCGCGGAGACGGCAGCTCTGGCAGTAGTTGCCCAGCTTGGTGCTTAGCCAGTTCTTGCTTAGTTCATTCTGGTAAGGTTCTAATTTGTTATAACGCCGTACTAACAACGTTATAACAAACTGACCAGAGGGTTATCGGACATATACCTATCTCAATTACATACAGGAAATAAGACTTGATATGGTTATGCAGCCAAACATCGCACAGGTGTTACAATAGAACCCTATGGGAAATTACTGGAGGGAACGAAGCCAGCCTTACAAGCCTGGTCAAAAGACACCGTTTAAAGTGTCGCGTAGCAAAATAGAGCTGTTTAACCAGTGTCCACGATGTTTCTGGCTTGATGTACGGCTCAAGATTACTCGACCTTCAGGACCACCATTTAATATCAACAAGGCTATCGACGAATTATTCAAAAAAGAGTTTGATCTGCACCGTGCAGCAGGCACGCCGCATCCTATTATGGCTGATAACCAAGTTAAAGCGGTACCGTATCAGCACGAGTCACTCGACCAGTGGCGTCACAACTTTACAGGTGTGACGACGCTACACGAGCCTACAAATCTGCATGTGTTTGGGGCAGTAGATGATATATGGGTTAACCAAGATGGTGAACTGATCGTGGTTGACTACAAAGCTACCTCAAAAGATAAAGAAGTTGATATTAGCAGTGACTGGCAGATTAGCTACAAACGACAGCTTGAAACCTATCAGTGGCTGCTTAGGCAAAACGGCTTTACAGTGAGTGATACAGGTTATTTTGTATATACCAACGCACGCATGGATCTCGATGGCTTTAATGATCATCTTGAGTTTCGCACGAAGTTAATCCCGTATTCTGGTAACGATGACTGGGTCGAACCGACATTACTCAAAATGAAAGAAACTATGGATGGTGATATGCCTGCTGTAGGTACAGCAGCCATGGGTGGTGAATGCGATTTTTGTGCCTATGCACGAAGCCGAACAGAACTTACACTAAAAGCCATACAATCAACAGGGAAAAAGTTGCCGTCCTAAGCTATAATAGAAGTATGCTAGATAT
>CAYLGV010000066.1:0-3922 GCA_964383395.1 uncultured Candidatus Saccharibacteria bacterium | reverse complement strand
GATGCAGCTCAAGAATTGGAAGGATAAGGAGAACCTATGCCAGGATTACTACGAGGTGTAGCACGAACAGCCGTTATAGCTGGTACTGCTACTCATGTATCAAACAATGTTAGCCGTCGCCAAGCCAACCGCTGGAATCAGCAAGCAGAGGCGCAGCAGTATGAGCAAGACCAAGCACAACCTGCACCTGCTGCAGCAGCACCTGCCGCTGATCCCTATGCAGAACTTGAAAAACTCGGTCAGCTCAAAGCAGAAGGACTCATCACCCAAGAAGAGTTTGATGCCAAGAAACAGCAGCTACTAGGTTTGTAGTAGAAGCTAATCTTTAAAAAACCGCACCTCGCGTGCGGTTTTTTAATACCTATAGAGTATGTACTTAGATGTATTCTTTCTTAGTGGCATACTGGAATGCCAAGAAGCCTGGCAAGATTGGAAGCCAATAGGTTAGGAAGCGATATAACAGGGCTACAGCTATAGCTTTTTCTGGTGACAAACCGGCACCCGCCAGACCAGCCGCCAAAGCTGCCTCGGCGCCACCAATACCTCCCGGCGTTGGCGTAACAGATGCTGCCGCCACACCTACCGTAAAGACGACGATTGTCTGAAGTAACGTTATATGTTGGCCGAGAGCTAAGGCACTCAAGTAGAGCACGCTGGCATAGGATAATGTTACAAGCACTGAAGCAAGGTAAGACCCAAGTAAACGAAATGGATATTGTCGATAATCTAACAAGGTTGTCTTGATGCCAACAATAATCTGCCCCGCCTTTCGTCGATACTTGTGTTTCGTAAGCATAAATAGCGTTATTCCAACTAGCACTACACCAACCAGTGGCCATACCCAAACAGGTAAACTAATCCTAAAATTAAATGCCTCTCGAACCGATGTGCCACCTGCTAAGACGATTGCGAGCAATATACTCATATGACCGACCAAGCCCATGAGGTTGTTTATGCCTGCGATTGAACCTGCTTGAGTCAAGGTGTGGTGATTCTTGGTAAGGAAACGTGTGTTGACAGCTATCCCCCCAGCACCAGCGGGTGCCAGCTTGCTCGCAAAACTACTGCCCATTTCAATCAATAACATCCGTGTATAGGCTATTGGATACATAGCTAATGATTTATACGAGAATGCCGCCATGACATAGGTCAAAAAAGAAAAGAACGTAGCTAGCAAAATATAATGTGGCTTGCCATCCCGGATAGCCTGATATGAGCTATTGAGGTCATTGCGCTGACGCATGATGAAAATTAAGCCCAAGGTGACTGCTGCGATCATAAGCAAGCTCTTCAAACTAATGCGCATGATATTAATGGGTTTTTGTTTCTTGAGCCCAGCCTCCTGGACGATCGTTTCACGCAACTCATCAAGCAAGCCTTTTTGCTGCTTAATAGCCTTGGTACTCGCAGAAGATAACACCGCATAACTGAGATAGCGACTCGTCATCTCCAGCTCAGGTTTATCTAAAACTTTCATGGCGGCCTTAACTGCTCGCTTACAGCCAACCAATGTTGCTGAAGATGCAATCAGTTCAGCACGATCACGATTTTTTGCCTCCTCAGACAGACCCGCTTCAGAAAAGCCAAAGTCAATAAGCCAAGGTTTTCCCTTATCATCCAAAAATACATTTGCGCAACGTAGATCACGGTGCACAATGTGCGCCTTGTGTAGAAGGGCTACCTGTTCCCAGACTTGTTTAAGAACGGTATCAGTTATCTTATTGCCCTCGACTCGATCAAGCGATTTGCCAGGGATCATAACTTGCGCATGCGCCCATCGGCCATCACCTACCTGCACAATCCCAAGCACCTTTGGCGTACGCACACCTGCTTCACGAGCAAGATACGAAATGTATGCCTCGTGCTCTAGTTGCCGTTTTGGGGTCAAGAACGGTGTTTCATCTTCAAGGCGTCGATAAATAACTTTGCGCCACGCTTTAAAGAGCCAGTCTGCAATATTATTATCTCGCCCAACTACCTTCACGAAAACCTTGTCCCCATTCTGCAAAGTCACAAAATATGGTACCGAACCACGTGCATCCACGCTCGCCAACGAAACAGACTGAGCTGGAATACCAATGCTTCGCAACTTATGACGTATCTTAAGTACTGGAATGGCAACGTTTCGTTTACTACCAAAGGCAAAATTGAATAAGCCACCGAAGAAAAGTCCAATGGCAAAACCACCAACAAGATCCATTGGTAAATGAACTCCTAGGTACAAACGTGATAGACAAACCATGATTACCAGCCCTGTTATGAGCTTATGCCAACGCTTAGGAAGGTATATGTAGGCCATCATAGCCAGCACAGTCGCTACGGCTGCATGACCAGATGGAAAGCCATAGGTACCAATTGAATTAGCCTCCCTAACCTGCACGTTTTGCAGAAACACATACGGACGCGCTCTGATGTCGAGTAGTTTCAGTGCATATGCCGTGTAATATGAAGCCAAACTCGCAAGCAGGATTTTTAAAGCCGTGGCGTAATGCTTACGGACCATCACCACAAATGAAACAATTACCGCAAAACCAATAGTGCCAAAGATACTAGCAATACCAAACAGAATTAATAGATGTTGACTAAGCGAATTTACTGTTCTGAAGGTGTTTTGTTCTAAGGGACCAGCACCACCGCTGGCAATCGCCATGGCGAGTAAGAAAAGCGGCACGGCAACAATACTATAGAGTAAATACACGGGGTTTCGATAGGCTTGCAATCGTTCGTGTATGCCACGCTTAATACTACGCTCCATATGACAGTTATTTTTACAGATTACTTTCAGATAAGCAATTTTGAGTCGGATGAGATTTTATATAAAAGCATAAGCTGTTTAATAGTGGCTATGGTAGAGTGGAAACATGAAGAAACAAGCTTCGCTATTACAGGTTCGTCTACTTGGGGTAGCACGAGCACATTTTTGGTATGTAGGTTTCATCGCAATCTCCATTGTGGCGTTTGATAGCACGCACCTCATAACACGCGAAAACGTACAGAAACGTTGGATGAGTGCAGTATTATTGCTCGTAGCAACCACGCTCACCTGGTACTTTGTACGTCGTAACTCAAAAAACGAATCATATTACCAGATACTCACCTATGCACTCATTGTCACCGATATATTATTTGCAGCCTATTTTATCTATCTTGACCGGGGCATGGCCAGTCGCAATGTAGTGCTCTTTGGAGTGCCCTTAGCCGTATCCACACTACTAAATAGTCGTGCTGCCCTGTTTGCAACTGCTGCACTTTGTACTGCAGCCTACTTTTTTGCATCTACCAAGTATTTCTTCGACTACTTTAACGAAGGTTATAAAGCTGAGCTATATGGAGTGTTGTTCCTGTATTCAGCCTGTTTCTTTGTGGTGGCAGCCATTCTCTGGGCCATCATTCGATATCAAAAACTCTCATAAATGTCGCTTTCTAAGATTACTCAGCCTTCCCTCAGCTAAGATTCGGTATTATACTAGGTATTATGAGAATATTAGTTGTTGAGGACGAACACAAAATTGCTAACGCTATCAAGCGTGGGCTCGAACAAGAAGCATACGCCGTTGACGTTTCATACGATGGTGATGATGGCCGTGCTATGGCGACCACTGAACCATATGACTTAGTTATCTTAGACCGCATGTTACCTGGCAATTACGATGGTATTACCATTCTGCAAGAAATGCGTAATGACAGTATCCATACACCTGTATTACTTTTGACTGCTAAAGACAGTGTTCGCGACCGTGTACAAGGCCTTGATAGCGGTGCTGATGATTACCTCGTTAAACCTTTTGCATTTGAAGAACTCCTTGCCCGCGTGCGTGCCTTGTTACGTCGCCCACAGGACCAAACCAACACAATCCTAAAGTATGGCGACCTTGAGCTTGATCCTGCCAACTTCAGCGTAAAGCGTGCCAATGCACCAATC
>CAYLGV010000065.1:0-3975 GCA_964383395.1 uncultured Candidatus Saccharibacteria bacterium | reverse complement strand
CGGTGCAGATAAGTCTTAAATGTGATCCTCAACTCTCGAAAGTGTTACGTGAGCACTATGAGTCAGTTATGGAAGGCTACCATCTTAATAAGAAACATTGGAATACGATCCTACTGAGTGGTCAGCTGCCTTGGGAAGAAATTCAGGGACTCATCCGTCATAGTTACGATCTGGTAGCGGGGATTCCTGAAGATATACCGACTATTGAGTAGCAGGCGCCACGCCGTCAGGGACAAGCACGGCTATCTGTTCATCGTAGGCTTTCAATGTATCGCGATTCTTTTTATTACCAAGCTCAGAACGTACTTTCGCAAGGGCCCGACGATAATTTAGAAGTTGTGTCTTATACATTACAGTAAAGGTTTGATCAAATTGATTACTTTGTTCTGCGGCTGTTAAAGCCGAATCAGTCTTGGTGTCTTTGCCAGCCTGTAACTCCTTTGGTGATGCCTTAACACCTGATTTTTTTGCAATCGCTTGAATCTGTCCTTGTTGCGAGATTATTGTGTATTTTGCAGTAGCTGCGAAGTTTTTAGCATCTGGTTGATTGGCTTTCAGCAAAGCAATGTCAGCGACACGAATAAGTTCAACTTGTTGTTGTTCTAGGCTGAGCAGATCTTCTTTTGGGCCACCACCAGAGCTACTCAGGATAGAAAAGAGAATAATTCCCACGACAAATAATACGGCCACTCCAATCCCAACCATAATGATGCGCTGTTTTTTGGAGCTACCAGATGGAAGCACTGATCGCTTTTGTTTTACAGGATCACTCAAGAAATCATAGGGGTTATCTTGGCCATGACCAGATGGCATTGGTGGTGGTGTGGGTGGCACATTTTGCGGTTGCATAAGCATTATCATATAGGTGAACGGGGCCACGGTAAAGTATCTTATAGCTGCCGAACAGATAAGAATAGCTGGACAGGGGCGCTGGCACCTGCCAAACTCTTAGGTATGGATGCTGTAGAGGATATCAAGGCACGCTTGGCGATTGAAGATGTCGTCAGTGAATACGTACAACTAAAACGAGCTGGTCGTAATTTCAAGGGCCTTAGTCCTTTCAACGAGGAGAAAACAGCTAGTTTTGTGGTAAGTCCTGAGAAACAAATCTGGCATGACTTTAGCTCGGGTAAGGGCGGTAATATGTTTAGCTTTGTCATGGAGATGGAAGGGGTAGACTTTCGCGGAGCCATGGAGCTATTGGCTCGCAAGGCTGGCATTGATCTTGACCAGTACCAAGGTCGGCGCAGTAGCAATACCAAACTCAAAGCCCGTTTGCATGAAGTACTCGAAGTAACAGCTCGTTTTTACCAAGTGCAGTTTACTAAAAATAAGATTACCCTTGAGTATGTACTTGGTAAGCGTCAATTTACTAAAGACACAGCATTACTGTTTCGTCTTGGCTATGCTCCTAATACCGGTACTGCCTTATTGGATTTTTTGAAAACCAAAGGCTTCACCGAACAGGAGGTACAGCAGGCTGGCTTAACGGCAAAACGTTACAATGGCCTTGGTGATATGTTCCGAGGGCGGCTTATGATTCCTTTGCAAGATGCTCAAGGAGCAGTTATTGGCTTTACGGCTCGAATTCTTGAAGATGACCCTAAGGCGCCGAAGTATATCAACACGCCACAGACGCTACTTTATGATAAGTCACGGCACGTATACGGTCTTCATCTCGCCAAAGACAAGATTCGACGAGAGGGTTTCTCGGTGCTCACCGAAGGTAACCTAGATGTTATTGCGAGTCACCAGGCGGGTGTCACCAATGTTGTTGCGACAGCAGGTACGGCACTGACTGAGCCACAATTAAAAAGTCTTGGACGTTTCGCAGGTGACATACGCTTGGCTTTTGACGCAGACAGGGCAGGTCTCGCAGCAACTGAACGCGCCATCCCGATCGCTAGTAAAGTTAACGTTTCATTAAGTATTATTGGCATTCCCGAGGGTAAAGATCCTGATGAGCTTATACGCAATAACCCAGTCCTATGGGAAGAGGCCATCAGCCAGCCGCAATATGCGCTGGATTGGCTTATTGACAGGTATCAAACGCAACTTGATCTCACCACTGGGCAAGGGAAACGTAAGTTCAGCGACATCCTGCTGCCTACTATTCGAGGTTTGCGGGATCCTGTTGAACAAGATCACTATATGCAGCAAATCGCACGCCTGACAGGGGTACGAGTAGAAGCCCTTGAGACTAAGTTGAACGCCGATGATACGCCAAAGAAGTTACGCAGGCGAGTACCAGCAAACAACATTCAGCTCGACCAACAGCAGCTTGAGTGGGCCAAAGCGCAAGATCACCTCCTGGCCATTACCCTCATGCGGCCTGCAGTACGTGATTTGCTAGATATCGTGGAGCCAGAGATGCTGCCGCAAGAAACGGGCCGTATTCTACTTAATTACCTCCAAGTGCACCCCGACTTTGATGGTGATCTTCAAAGTGCCCCACTTTTGCGAGAAATCGCTGACTATGTTAAAATAGTGGCATTACAGTACGAGGCGTTATTTATTGATCTAGATGAGCACGAAGCCCGTTACGAAGGCAATCGGCTCAGGATCCGCCTGATTGATACATATGTAAAAATCAAAAAAGCTCAAATAGCAGAAGCACTTCAAGATAGTGATGATGATTCATCACAACAGTTATTAACCCAAGTAAAAGCGCTTGATATGCTTCTCAAAAAAAGCCAAGAACATGTTAGTTAACTCTTTAAGGAGCGCAGTATGGCAGGAAAAGCCAAAACCCAAGTTAAAGTATCTACAGCCGTTGCAGGCGATAGCCTTACGGCCGCCAAAGATGAATTAGTCGCCAAGGCTAAAAAGGCTGGCAAGATCGATCAAAAAGAGATTAATGCCGCCATTCCTGACTTACCAACAAATTCTGAAGTACTTGATCAGCTATACACAGAACTCGCAGATGGTAATGTCCCGATCACGGGGGCCGTTGAACCAACCGTTGATTTTACCGACGAGTGGACAGCAGAAGATGACGAAGAGATTGTCATTGACGAAAAGATGTACCTCGACGATATCGCTGACGACTCCGTTCGTTTGTACCTTCGTGAAATTGGTAAAATTCCACTACTGACAGCTGACGAAGAACTTGCGCTTGCACAGCGTGTGGTGTCTGGTGATAAGCGTGCTAAGGATCAAATGGCCGAAGCAAATATGCGTCTTGTGGTGTCGATTGCCAAGCGTTACGTTGGCCGTGGACTTGACCTGCTTGACCTGATTCAAGAGGGAAACACTGGTTTGCTACGTGCTGTTGAGAAGTTTGACCCAGACAAGGGCTTCAAGTTTTCAACCTACGCTACCTGGTGGATTCGTCAGGCTATTACACGTGCGATTGCCGACCAGGCTCGTACGATTCGTATTCCTGTTCACATGGTTGAAACTATCAACAAGCTCTTACGTACACAGCGCCGACTAACCCAAGAGTATAACCGTGAGCCAACCAATGAAGAAATTGCTAAGGCTATGGAAATCGACGTTGATAAAGTTGAACACATTATGAAGATCAAGCAGGACATTTCTTCACTTGATGCCTCAGTTCGTGACGACGAGGAAGATTCAGTCCTCGCTGACTTTATTGAAGACGAAGATACTATTAGCCCAGAAGAATCAGCCACTAACCAGCTTCTAAAGGAGCATGTTAAAGACATGCTCGGTGCCCTTACTGAGCGTGAACAAAAGATTCTCAAACTACGTTTTGGACTAGAAGACGGCAAGAGCCACACGCTAGAAGAAGTAGGCCAAGAGTTCAGTGTGACCCGTGAGCGTATTCGCCAGATTGAAGCCAAGGCACTAGCCAAGCTTCGTAAGCACAAAGATGCCAAGAAACTACACGATTACATCAAGTAAACTAGTAACTTAGGGTACAATACTACAGATGAAGATTATTGGGATTGGCGGACAAGTCCGTAGCGGCAAGGATAGCCTGGCTGAGTTATTTCTTGAAGATGGCTACTT
>CAYLGV010000064.1:549-4007 GCA_964383395.1 uncultured Candidatus Saccharibacteria bacterium | reverse complement strand
GTGCCCCATGTAATAAGGCCGGGCACCATTTCAAAGAATCGGTAGCGCTTACCCCTGTCTTTTTCGTATGGTATCTCGATATTTTTCATTATTGAAGCAAGTAGAAACTTACGATTCCCGACAAAAGAATAAGTAATGTACCCATTGCTAGCACCACATGCGCAAATGGTCGACGCACTTGGTACATACGTTGACTCAAAATGGTATGGAACAGCAAAACAGCCAGCGGAAAGACAACAAATGCAATTAATTCGGTAGCGGTGCCAGCTTTGTTGGCACTCAGACCCAGACTCGGTCGATGTTCAATAACACGTAGTTTAGTGCTGCTGCTCGTGAGCGATACGATCACTTTTACAGATATAAGGACTGCGAAAAAGGTGTTGATGCTCAGAAGCGTGAGCACGACGCGGTCATGAATGTATCGTTTTGCGTTTGCCATTTAGCCTAATTATAGAGGTTATTCATTAAATTTCACAGGCCTAATATATGAGCCAATTGGTGCGGGTGGGGGGAGTCGAACCCCCGTCTCGGCCTTGGGAAGGCCACATAATAGCCGTTATACGACACCCGCTTGTTCGTTGAACAATTTTATGGAGCCGAAGATGGGACTCGAACCCACGACCTACGCTTTACGAAAGCGCCGCTCTACCAGCTGAGCTACTTCGGCACAAGGTTATGCCCTGTTACAGGTCTTTGTGCTTAAGAGTCCCGAAACATGGAAATAACGGGAGTATTATAGCAGACACACTTGGCACGTTAACCGTGCCCTAGGCCTATTCGGTAGAAGTTATGCTGCCTTGTTAAAAGCAATATTGTGCGGATCAATCTGGTTAAGCTCAGCAAGCTTTGCGATGTTGCGCCTGAAGACCTCTCGCCTCTTCTCAGGAGTAACGACTCCCAACTTTTTAGTCATCTGCTCAGCATGCCAGAACAAATCACTTCTGTGACTAGTCAACGACTGTCCTTTTGCCAACGGCTCATCTCCGACGGCTATGCCATCGGCGACTTTCATAGGTACTTTTGATGTAGCACGACCAACAAAAGCGTCTGGAATATCTTCAGCCAAGGCAAGTACCATAGCAAGTGCTTCATCAGCCTCATCCTCGCCCACATACATAACTATGCCATCGCCTCGCATTGAATCCTTTGAGGAATCCCTACTAGCCATTAAAGCCTCTGCTGATCGCTGAAAAAGCTTTAGCTGTAGAGATAGGCCACCTTCATTAGCCGTTTGGAGTAATTGTTCAAAAATATATGGTGCTGCCTCGATATTAGGGTTCAAATAGATTCGTTTTCCAAGTGGCTCATCATGACCCTCTTGTTTCTCAACGACTCGTGAGTCTGTATAGCCCATGATGAACGACCCAGTTGCCTGGCGTTGAACTCTGATGTTAGCACGTACGTCTTTGCTACCTTTGTGGTCCATATCTAAAAGGTCATGTCCATCAACCTCAAGGCCACGAAACTCAACAGCACTGCGCGGGAACTTCCCCACTCCGGTTTCACACATATCAGCAATAACATCAGCAGCCTTTGGCGCTTCGTCGGCTAATGTATCAAGGAATGATGCTTTGGCGGCTTTTACTTTCTGAACTTTGTCACTTCTTACGTCGGGATCTCCACCAGGAGCAACACGAATCTTTAAGTTTCGGGCGACAACTTCAGCAGTCTGAAGATACAGACCTGCGACACGTTCTGGGTCGGTAGCAACCGCGTGGTCTTCCTCAGTCATAGGTGCTTTGTCTAGAAAGCCCTTAATGAGTTGGTCCTTTTCGCTACCCACCGAAAGTGAGCCATCCAGACAACCATCGATGAATTCATCAGAGAAACGCTTAGGTGCTGCTTGAGCCTCAGCGAAGGTACGATAGTTAATCTGCAGTTCGTGCGTTGCTATAGCTTCCCCGCCCATAATGCTTGGGTCTTGGAGTTGCTGGTGTGCGGCCAACGGTGGAATGTTTTTGAGAGCTTCGGACATTTTTGTTTTTTCTTAACATATAAATAGTACCACAATAATGGCTATTTGTCTATACTTAAGATGTCTCCCTCAGGTTAACGAAGCTTCTTTTCCATCAACCAATACTGGTTGTGTGGTCGTTCATCGGTCCAGTATGGCCAATCCCAGTCTTCTTCGCCTACCACTTCAAAGCCATTCTTCTCATAAAAGTCTTTGGCTCGCACAGAATCCTTAGCAACATCAAGGTATAACATATCTACATCATCGAGTCGCTCATCAGACATCAGCTCACCCCAAAGCTGGCGACCAACACCACTCGCCTGCACATCAGGATGGACATAGAAGCCCCAAATCAATGCCCCTGTTTTCTCTTCATTAAAGCCCAGACCAATTGTGCCAACAACCTTGCCAGCCTGTTTGGCTATCAAAAGCTTCTTATCAGGATTTGTTAATCGTTTGGCTAAGTATTCCTGGAGATGCTCACGGAAGACTTTGTTATTCTCAAACATGTCTCGAGTAATACCTCGGTCATTTGGATATGTATCGGCATAAACTACTTCCATAAGATCAGTGATGTCATCTAGGTCATCGATGGTTGCTACTTCGGCACCATTCATACCGTAGTACTCGTAGTACATATCAATCGGATCTAAGGCCATTTGAGTTCTGTACGGGAATGCATCTACTAAATCTTCAACTGTCTCTGCTGCCTCAACTGAATTCATAAATTGTTCATAAATTCGCTGGTTCACGTTCCCTGACGCATCCAAGAACTGCCCCCAAATTGAATTTCCCGTAAACTTCATGTCTGGCGACATAAGATCTTTTTGTGGAGCGATGTCAGGTGGCGATAAATCTCGATAATGTGAGGTTGAGCGTAACCAGGTGGCTGACATAAGCATTGCTGCTTCAGGATGTTCTTCACGCACATTCTCTAGTAATGCGCGGAACTCATTGCGACGTTTAGGCATATTTTCGTCTGAGAGTGGCTTTTCGCCACGACGAGGGTTAGTAAAGTGAATCTTGACTGTGTCCCGATCCTCGAAGTAGTCGTAACCGAGGGCAGTTTGATGTTTACCAGGCTGATGCAGGCTATCTGGTCGCTCGGCGAACGCACCATAGACTACTTTCGTTATTTCATCCGGGCCCATGGAAGGGTCAATATCAGCAAGCAGTGTATCCCAATCACTATTTCCCTCTTCTGTTGCTGCAGCAGAACCTGTAAAGCGACGATACAGTACCGTTTTTGTCTCAAGTACAGAGGCAAGATCTTCACCTGATATATCAGACCATTTGTAGGCAAAATGCACTTGGGCATCAAAGTATTCAACCGGAAATTCTAACGGATTTACTCCCTTAGATTCTGGGCTATTCATAGAGTAAATAATAACACAAAAGAGTCAATTTGTCTATGCTTTAACAGTGGAGCAATCCCCAGTGATCCAGTTGAGAGAAAAGGGCAAATCGCGGAGCGTGAGCCAGGAAGTTACCGGTAACGACTTAG
>CAYLGV010000064.1:0-539 GCA_964383395.1 uncultured Candidatus Saccharibacteria bacterium | reverse complement strand
CAGCTATTGATTCGAAGTGAGAACACTCAGCGCACCAGCAACTTCTGTATCCGTACTTGGTACAGATACATAGTTGTCCAACTCAAAAGGTGGTGTGTTGACGACTGCCAAGACGAGCTCTTTTCCAGGCAGTGTAATATGAACCGTATCAGGAGGAGTAACAATTACAGTTCCTTGAGCAAGTTCTTGAATATCATCACTGACTGCAATCCTACCTACACCTTGTAACACAAAATAGATCTCAGTTTCACCGTTGATGTGTTTATGTGGGTCTGAGAGTTCCAAATCACGCATATCAGCAATTGCAAAGCTCTCATTTTCTCGACTAATCGGGTTGGGCAACTCATACACAAGACCGCAGCCGCCAACCTTGGGCGTAATACCTTCTACTAACACTTCCCAGCTAGGCATATCTGAAAGATATTCCCGCCAGACCCCAACAACTTCATCTATATTTGCCATGGTTTAACTATACAATGAAAACTTCTTAGTTAACTCACGTGAACCGGCGGCATCCATAAAGAAACAAATACCAAAGT
>CAYLGV010000063.1:0-4245 GCA_964383395.1 uncultured Candidatus Saccharibacteria bacterium | reverse complement strand
CACGCACTCAATGAACTGCGGGTCTTGGCTCTGCTGTTCATTTGGCTCGCGGGGCATAGGTACGCAGGCACCAATCCATGCCATTGCACCAATTGTTGCAACTCCAAGTACAGTCCAGAACTTTAAATCCTCTCGAGAAATGTGTTTATTCTCCATAGTAAACTTTCTAGACGGCAATACCGTCCATGCTAGGTTAGTGTAAAAAATTCGAAATGGTAAATATAAAAAGAGAGGTGCCTAGTTGGCACCGCCACGAAAAACACCACCTATGACTAGGTGTGCGATATGGTGTTTTACGTGAACGGTTAACATGTTTATATTATAACCTATTTGCGTACAGATTGCTATACGCTAAGTCGAGACTACTAGGCATAACTAATTTTCAAGATACTTGGAATATGGTATTTTTTGTTTATGGCTTCTCCAAAACAACAGTTTTCGTCAGGTGAGTATATATCCTCAGTTCCTGATGGGTTTGAGCTTATAACTGACCGATCAATTTCTCCTCAAGAGATACTCGAAGTTCGCCAAGAAGAGGTCACACCTGAGAATCTAGAAGTTTGGCGAAAATGCCTGGACCAGTCTTTGTTTGTTGTTGGTGTCAGAGAACAAGCGACAGAACGTCTTGTTGGAATAGGTATGGTATCTGGCAATCAGCGACATGCTGAAATTGTAGATGGTACAGTACACCCATATTTTCGCAAGCGAGGCATCGGCAGAGTGCTGCTAACAGAGCGAATTGCGTTCACTCGCCGTGAGGGTATCAGATACGTGGGACTTACTCATGACGAGAATAGCCCATGGCTCAAAGGCTACTACGAGAGGTATGGCTTTAAGTCGATTGGTTTTGCTATGTGGTTGTCTGACTCACTGGATAACCTAGAATAGTTCTATGACTGATACAATTCTTGATCCAAAAGTCGAAGCGGCTTTAAAAGCCAACAATATTGAATACAAAGTTTTGGAATGTGACCCAGACTTAGCCGACACGGCAGCTTTCTGTGAACACTATAATTTCAAGCCTGAACAAGCTGCCAATACCATCCTGGTAGCCTCTAAGAAGGTTGTACCAGTGAAGTACGCCGTCTGTGTGATTCTGGCTACCACTAAGCTCGATGTGAACAAAAAAGCTTGTCAATTGCTTGGGGTAAAGCGCGGGTCATTTGCCGATGCAGAGACCACCACTAGCCAAACAGGCATGATGATTGGTGGGGTTACGGCGATCGGCATAACCGATCTGCCTATTTATATTGATGCTTCCGTTATGGTGCAGCAAGAAGTAGTAACGGGTGGCGGCAATCGGTCGAGCAAAGTACTGCTGAATCCAAACGAACTGAAAAAGTTACCATCGGCAGAAGTCGTAGAAGGCTTAGGCTTGCCAAGATAGTAAGCATGAGCAATACCTAAAATACCACTTTTGTGGTATTTTTTGGTTTATGTCTTTTACCGAACGCGCTATTCCAGATCTGAGCCACCACCGAGCTATCAAAGAGCGTTATTTAGAAATGCCCATTGATACAGGGCATCCATTGTTCGATGAGCCAGTTGTGTCTTTGTGGGAATACGGTATTCGTGGACACAGTTACTATAGTGGCCCGAACAAAGCCACTGGTGAGCCATTACCAGGGATCAATCCAGATCCATTAGTGCGTCGCTCAACTGCCGAGAGGCTGGTTAAGGCCAAGGACTCACTTTGGAACAATGATCCACTAACGAGGCACCTTGGTGGACGTGCTGAATTGATAGTTAAGGATGCACTGCGCTCTAATGGTCTGCAAGATCATTTATATGAGGTGATATGGCCAAAAATCTTACGAGATGCTAACCCTGACTGGAGTGATGAGCGAATCACTGAAGAGCTACCAAAAGTAGTCGGCAAGCCGAGAAAAGACCCATCAAAACCAGCACCACACACTACTGGCGGACCAGTCGATGTCGATCTTATCAACGAGGATGGCACCAAGATTAATTTTGGTCATGTGCGTGGCAATACATTGGTTTCTCAGCCTGATTTTCACGAAGCTCGAATCGAGTCACCCGAGGTTCCTGCAGATCCATTCGCACGCATTGTTCGGCGAGCTTTGTATTGGAGCATGCTAGAGCAGGGGTTCGCAAGCCATCCGTATGAATTCTGGCATTACTCCTATGGAGACCAAATGTGGGCCTTATTCACAGACAAGCCTGCAGCTATTTATGGCGGCGTCGACGGTGCACCTGACTTACTGTAGAGCACCCTAAATATTGACAAATATGCGTAAGCGTGTATAATATAACTAAGTTGAACCTAAAATAAAAAGGTACCAAAATGTCAGATGCCAAACGAACCGTTGTAACAATTCCAGCTAGCCAAATTGCTGACCAAGAAACGTTTGAACAACTTCGATTAAGTTCACCTAGCTATGTACAAGGTTCCCACAATGACCTTGCGTTCATGACAGAACTCACCGATGGGGTATCCTTGCACGATAGGGCAATCGAAACTGCCTTAGTTCAAGACGAATCTGAGGAAGCGCTTGCAGCAGCAAAAAGTCGTGCCAAGAAGCTTGTTGGTGAGACCGCAATAACACTCTATGACATTGCAGTGAACACCGATGACGGTTACGTTTCTGATATAACGAAACGAACTATTTTACCTGAAGATAAAGAAGCTACAAGGAAACAACGAAGGATGGCTGATCGAGTTGGCTACGGTCCAAAAAGTAACGACTTAGCGTTTGTTAATCGACGTGCGGTTCCTCGTCGGTAGCTAGTTCGCTCGTTAGTAGGGTTTCTCTGGCTTGGGCAACTTTATATGTAGCACGGAGTCCAAGTACCCTTGCGTTGATCGCTTCGTCCATGGTGCCTATGGCTTTATGAAAATTGATTGCTGCAGATTTTCGGGCTTCGTCTGCTTCGGCGGCATGCTCTGTGTCTTCTCCACCAGCCGTATAATTCGCTAACCCAAATCGGTCGTGAGCAACCGCCTCAATATAATTACCCAATTTGCGTATTTCATCGCGGTAAAGATCATCTGCTGCATTTGCAGCCGTTTCGTTATGATCAATTATGCCAAGTAGTTCCGATGCATCACTCATGTTAATGCAAATTATAACAGAAAAGCATGTAAATGGGAATGGTTGTGAGTACATAATCTAGGCACCGTTATTCTTGAAAGTGGGTTCTTTGATATAGTTAAGAGTATGACCAAAAGCTCACTACCTACAGATGATTCTCTAAAACAGCTACAGGCTTACATCTGGCAAATAAACAAAGAGCGTGGCTTTAATACTACCGACCCGAGCAAAAAGCTGGTAATGCTCATGGAAGAAGTAGGTGAGCTAGCAAAAGCCGTTCGGCAATCTATTGGCCTCAAGTTTACCAATACTACCAAACGCACTGAACTCGAAGAGGAATTAGCAGATGTGCAGATTGTATTACTCGGACTGGCTGGTATCCTCGACATTGATATGTTCAAAGCGGTTACCGCAAAAGAAGAGAAAAACCGTAAGCGAACTTGGAAGTAAGTTAGTAGTAACTTCCTGGCTTGCGCTCAGCGAGTTGTTCTTTTCTTTCAACGGGATCGTCGGAGTAAATAAACGTTCCTGTAATATCTTCTCCGGCTTCACCTCGTCTCAAGGCAAGCTTTAACTCAGTAATTTCGTTGCTCCAAACCGCGTTATTTTCACATAAGGTGAAAATGGCTTTTTGTACGGTTGCAATGTCGCTGTCTCGGCCTACGGCTGTTTTCCACCAGCAAATAAAAGGAAAATGTAAGTAACGGACACCTTCGTACTCTCGGACCAGCTCTCGGTTTATGTTGTCTTTGGCGTAGATTCGACCATTGAATTTGGTACGAACGAGCGGATCGTCGTATGAGTCGCTATCGGACAGTGCGTCTAGAGTACATATGCCAAGACGTCTCGTTTCTTCCGATGGTACGACGGTCAATCGTTTGTTGGTTCTGGTTACCATTTCGGCGGTTGCAGGGTCTATGTCTTGTTGAATTACTTCTAAACCAGCATCATTCGTAAATATGTCTACGTCACGCAGCGGAATATCAACCGTATCACAGTCTCGTGAAGCCAAAAACCAGTGAATTGCTGCCGTGCCAATAAGTATTCCTCGGCCCTTTGAGTCGAACGTATTGAGTGTGCATTTGATTGACTCAATCGGGTTGGTTAATTGTGGCTCGGCCATAGTTGAAGCCATTATTGTGTTACCGCGCTAAGTTTGCAAGCATAAGTAGTGCTCACTACACTGTTAAAG
>CAYLGV010000062.1:0-4267 GCA_964383395.1 uncultured Candidatus Saccharibacteria bacterium | reverse complement strand
TATTCCTCTATTACGCGCGACATTATGGCTTCCGATATAACTATCTCGTATTGTTTCTACTATTTGCTCTCGGCTTCGTTGTGGGCGCTGTCATTGAACTCATCATATGGGCCCTCTACAGTCGTCGACGCCGCTTCGAATAAAGCCCAATAAGTATCGCCCAGTTAACACTCATACACACTCTCTAGCTAAGAGGGGTTTGCTATAGCCAATCAGGAAAGCCAAGAACAATTGTTCCTTTGGCGGCTTTCCGTACCTCTTAGTAGAGAGTGTGTATGAGTTAATTAAGGTTTTCTACGTGTTTGATTTGAAGTTGCCGTCACGGTCAATATATATCGTGTCTTCAGCTTCGACATGATCACCGTTCTCTGAGCGTAGTGATACTTCACCCTGCTTATTCTCAAGCTGTTTTATAGCATCCTCTAGTGCAGGCACTGGAGCTTGTTGTGGGCTAGGAGAAGGCATATTTACGGGCGCTGGCGGCATAACAGTATTGACTGTTGGTGCGGGCGCTGGCGGTGTGGCTTGGGTTTGGAATTGGCTCGGCGGTGTAGTTATAGTACCAACTGGCTGCGGAGAGCTACCGAACGGATTAATTGACTGTGCGGCTGGTGAAAGTTGCCCTGGACTGACGGTCTGAGACTGAACTGGCGCAGATATAGGCATGGCTGGTTGGGCTGGAGGCATTACCGTTTGCTGTACAGGTGCAGGCATTGTTGGCTGAGCAGTAGGCATAACGGGGGTCGCACCAGGTGCAGGAGACGAAGGTCCAGGTGCTGGCATGCCAGGCTTTGCCGTTGGGGGTGTTCGGCGTTTGGCTAGCCATTCATCGAGGAAGTTACCTGTGCCAGTTGGCTTGGGCGCTGGTGCAGGAGCTGGGGCTTGACCTGGCATAAGACCTGGTTGAGCGCCAGGCATTCCTGGCACACCACCTGCACCAGGTGCAGCTTGGCCGAATGGCGCACCAGCCCCACCCGCCCCAAAAGCTGGTTTCGGTGGCTCAATGGTCTTCATACGCTCGGTAATCTCATGATCTACTACTGAACGTGGGCGACCAAACTTAGCAGCTGACAATTGTTTCAGGGCATCACCGAGTTCTTTGTTTGGCTTACCTAACGGAGGTAAAGCAGTCATACTGAATGGCTGCGTAGGAACACCGTAAACCAATGTCCTCACAATTGAATTGTAGTTTGGCACACGCAACAGATCGTCTGCGTCAAAGGTTGGCTTAAAATAGCGTGAAAGTGATTCTACATCGTTTTGGCCAATACGATAGGATACGATCGTACCGATGTTACCAAAGACCGCGTCACGAATTTCTTCAGACAGCTGAGTAGTAAACTGGTTAGCAACAATCAGGTTAAAGCGATATTTTCGAGCTTCCGATAGAATAGTGGCAAATGAGTCAGTTGAGAAGTTCTGGAACTCATCCACATAGAGACAGAACGGCACACGATCATCTTCTGGAATACTTGCTCGACTCATAGCTGCTGCCTGGAATTTCATAACAAAGATCATGCCAAGTAGCTTGGAGTTAAGATCACCCGTACGTCCCTTACTGAGGTTAACAATCAGGATTTTCTTGTTATCCATAATCTCACGGAGATTAAAGGCACTCTTTGTTTGACCAATGATATTACGCATCATGGCGTTGCTTAGGAAGGCGCCGAACTTACTTACAAACCAACTCACCACCTCACCATACTCATTGGAGCGTTGAGCTGACGGCATTTCCTTCTGCCAGAATTCCAAAACGTCTGCCTTCGTTACATACTTCAGCTTTTGCTTCACGTAAGCTGGATCGCGGAAAAGTTTAGGTATATCTACGAAGGTACCACCCTCAGGGTCAGCCATCACGGTTAGTGCTGCATTACGGAACAAGTGGTGGTAGCGTGGCCCAATAATACCCTGGTTATTTGGGTCATAGAGCTTCTCGAGCATGTTAATTGCTTCCTGGATCAAGAAGTCTTTCTGGTCCTCATTCTCTGCCTCAAAAATGTTAAGTCCAAGCGGGTAATCAACATCAGCCGGACAGAAATAGATCACGTCTTCGGTTCGTTCTTTGGGCACCATAGAAAGCAGCTTCTCGGCAGTGTCACCGTGAGGATCAATGAAGGCAAAGCCATTGCCATTAATCATGTCCTGTAAGGCAAGGTTCTCCAGGAAGGTAGATTTACCAGTACCAGTCTGACCCACTGCATACATGTGCCTTGCACGATCTTCATCGCTTACCCGAATTGCTTTTTTGGAGCCACGGAACACGTTATAACCCAACAACAGGCCTTCTTCTGGCATGTTACGTGGGCCATCCACTTGTTTACTTTGTTGGCGCTCCAACTGTGAGGTCGGAATATTCTCTTGATCTGGGAAGTGGAATATTGTCGATAGCTCAGTGCTGTTTAAGATATTGCGATTATTCTCCTGGGGAAAGAATCGCAATATATACCCCGTCACAAACTTCTCTATATCTTTCGCAGGAGTGTATTTGAAACCATTCTTCCCTGGTGAGTTATAAACCGCAAAAGTCGCAATAATATTACTCAGTAAGGTTTGGGCTCGCTGTGAGATATTCGATGACGCCACCACGCGAATCATGACCTCAAAACCAGCATGGCGTGTCTTATCGTCAATAGAATCGAGAATGTTTTGATCTAGTGACGACAGATCTGATTTGTCACCACCACCATCACCCTTTTCCTCGGGTGGCTTAACAGGGGCAAATACCAATTGCTTGAACCATGCACCAGCCAGGGCACTACCCTTCTTGCCTTCTTTGCCTTTGCGTTTCTTGCTAGCAATTCCTTGAGCTGCCTTAGTCCAACCTGGATCCGCCGGACGAATCAGCAACTGAATGCCTGCGCCATCTTCTTTTTCGAGGGTAGACAATGCGTTCAAGATCGACTGGATAGCATCACGCTTAAGATCTTGATACGTCGCAATTGGGTAGGCAAAGTCTTTTTTAAGACTCATTTCACCACCCATCGTGGCACTAATCTTACCAACGGGGCTAAATATATTGTGCTCAGCCACCTCTTCAAGTCGAGCGGTCGGGTAAGCGCTCACAACTGCCTGCCGAATTACATCAACTAGGGATACCGGTACAGCCACATAAAAGTTCACAAAGCCTTTGGAGCCAACAATCTCAAACGAGAGATGACGCTGGCCATAAAAATTATGCTTGAATCCCTTCTGCCAGGTACTTGCGATGATGTCGTACATTATCTGGGCTTTGGAAATATTTTCCTCAACCAAATCTCGACTGTCACGACCATTTCCCTCAGTGTCGTCACTAAGTGGCGGTAGGTGTATGAGTAGAGGGACCATTTTGAGGCCACGCTCATAATTCTTCTGCTCACGGAACACCTTACGAACCTGGAAAAAGACAATCGGCGCTACTATACATGCAAGTATCGCGATAATTATCAGGCCGATTATCAAGATGCCCATATATGCCGTTTCCTAGTTTTCGTTACTGACCTTCAGGTCCTTGTTATAGCGCTTTTTGAGGTAATCAGCTTTGACCTGGTTCATAGCCTGGTTTTGCATATGGGGGTCGTTCTTTGTTTGAGCTACTATTGCCTTAGCCTTTACCACCCACTCTTTCTCAATCAGATCAACATCATCAGCTATGAGTGCATTGGTACCATTCGAAGCCGGCAATGGCGCGGCTGGCGCGGTTAGATTCTGGGCTGGCGCGGCCGATTGAGGTGATACAGGCTGTAAGGCTTGTTGCCCTGCTTGTGCTGAAGCTGACGGATTCACTGCCTGTTCTGGCGCGGCTGGCCGACTCTCAGCGCGTGTTGGCATGCCAGGAAGCTCAGAGTGATCCTGGGGTTGAGGTAATTCAGCAGATGGCTGATAGGTATTATGATTTGGTTCCATACTTTGACGTATTATACGCCAATTAACACCTGTTGATAAGGTTAATTATCATCGGTCTTGTGTAAAAAATCAGCTCGCCATATATACAGCCATAACAAACCGGTGAATAAGACCACCAGCAAGGTGTCTTTCCAGGTTAACTGATGGAGAGATGACAGAACCAGTAAAGCTACACCTATAAAGCCAACACTTGGAGGCACCAACTTTGCTAAAAGTGTCTTCTTATCCCTGATAAACATAGCTGTGACCAGACCTGTAACTTCGTAAAGGATAAAGCCAATCAGGATAAATGGCACTAATAACAGCGGCAAAGGTACCGCGTTGGGATTGGTCAGCAAAATGTATGCAACCAAAATAGCTATCGCTAGTACGATTGACATGATTT
>CAYLGV010000061.1:0-4374 GCA_964383395.1 uncultured Candidatus Saccharibacteria bacterium | reverse complement strand
CAAGCTATTCACAACGAACTTATCAAAGACAAGCGCTTTGTACTTATTGGTCGTGGCATCTACGCTCTAAAAGAGTGGGGCTATGAAAAGGGCACTGTCGCCGATGTTATCAGCGATGTTCTCAAGAAGTCAGGCAAGCCAATGCACCGTGACGAAATCGTTAAGGAAGTACTTAAGAGCCGCTACGTTAAGGAAACAACTATCCTCCTTAACCTCCAGGGCAAGCCACAGTTCAAGCGCGTCGCCAAAGCTACCTACGCCCTCGCTGAATAGGGAAACGACTCATGAATCTTCTGCGCACACCTGGACTCGATCTAACGGTGTTTCCAGAGGATACCCCTGTTCTGCATACTAAAGAACAAATGATTGAGGCAGCCTCTCAAGGCGCGGCATCATTTGTACGTAGCATTGCAGTTGATATTCCTCGAGACCTTTCATTACGAGGTGCGTTGGATCTTGTTGATGAGCAAGTAAGTGTAATCAACGAACTGACTAGAACCACTACTATTGATTACGAATGGGGCCTGGTGCGTGCCACTCCAGAAAACACACATGGACGACGGTACGGGCGATCTGGCGAACATCTTGTACCTAAAGGCCATATTCTTGCTGCTTCTGTAGAAGTAGTCCAAGGTACTACTATGAGCGCATGGGACGCTTGGGCCGGCACTAACGACCCATTAACTACTAAGCTTATAGATGACCTTCGCGAGTACGAACAAACCTATCGTGGCAGATATTATCTTGGAGATATTAGTGTTGGCCAATTCATACGTCCGTCCACCCTTGACAGTACAGGGAAAGACCCACGCCCTGTCTTGGTAGATATTGAGCCACGAATAGCTAAACAGCGCCTTCTAACGCGCTATCTGGGTCGAAGAGCTCCTCCACCCTCAGAGGGCATGCTCTGGATTTAGAAACATACGAATACTAAACATTTTACGAACATTATACTTAAGTGTATTGAATATAGTCGTAAACTGCGGAAATAAAGAATATATGTTTTTATAGGCAAACATAAGGGGGCAGGCAAAAACATACTAAAACTAATGAAGTTGAAGCAACATAACAAAAATATCTGGGCGAGTAGCTGGAGCAGAAGACCATATTGCGAACACGATGAGATGTCGCACAATTTATATTTTGCGACGCGTATATAAGTAAATTGGGTTGAATGTGTATATGCCCCTACAGGGGACTATTTTCATACTAGTAGCTAAATCCTACATATTTACGCTCTGCGTATGTGTGTTACACCGTTTACATGCATCTATATTCATCCACAAACTCACTCCATTGTTAGAAGTCGTTGTGATATTTAGCAATGTTTGACTTTTCCACAGCAATGTCGTGAAAACATTTACTTTTTCATGGCTTGGCAAAAAATATTTGACTTTCCCCTATTCTATTTAAAAATATAAGTATTTTTGACATTCCCCTACTTTTGTATGTTTATATAGTTTTTTTGATATATCTAGAATGCGAACATTTTACGAACTAGCGGGGAGCGGAACAGGGGTTATATATATACAGTTAATGGTTCATACAGAACATTATCTTCTTCGCGTTCTCGAACATATGTTGAGTTTCGCTGCAGACCTTTAGGATCATATGGAGCACGTGCTCTACTCTGTTCATCCAGATCTAGTCCCTGCTCTTCAAGACAGGCATACCACTGTGTATCTCCACGCTGTTGCTTCTTTCCGGTCTCGCTGATAGGAAGATATCGGAAGAAGCCAACTCCGATTGGGTTCTCACGACCTTCTTCAATAGTACCTTCGCTAGTTTCAATCGCAGGACGTGTCATCCACTCTTTTAACAGATACAGCATATAACCGTGTAACGCTTGCCCATCTAGTGACGAAGCAACCACAACGGGATTTTTGCCATCATAGACATTAAAGTCGAATAGAGTAAAACTTCTGTCCCGACCATGTATACGCATCTTAACTTTAAGCTCAGAACGATCTTGACGGTAAAAATCAATATACTCTAAACCAGTTGTTTCGCGCAGGCTGGCTTCTGTAGGAAAGTGTATACCACGCTTACCTACAAAACGATTTGCATGCTTCTTGATATCTTCAATATATGCCTCGTGACCCACAGCATCGATCTCATCATGGAACGGCAATTTAGGAAAACCATCATATGCCACATCACTCAAAGGATGATTAATAACATCATCGAAGAGTACACGTTCGCGGTACTCTGCATGTACAATTATTTGATCGTCATCCGACTGACCTTCAGTAAAGTGAATTGGAACATCAAACGAACCAACTGGATAGATACCGTGAGCACCAAGTTTCTGGAGACGTACAAATGCAGGATCAGCCAATAGTTCATCTTTGTTACGCTTAAAAGCATCGAGCGCCATATGAGCAATAACCTCTTCAACTGGTTGCGTTGCTCCACGAGGTGTAAACACATCAATCATAAGGCCATCGGGGGTTGGTATGGACATGAAACCCTGTACAGGATAACCATCCGTCCCTTGCTCGAACCTTGTCATACGATTACGGATTCCGCCTGTAAAACCACCTGCAAGTGCACCAAAGACTTGATCGAACTTGTGTGCCAAAGGATCATCGATGAACAACATCCTCTCCGCAACCCATGGATCCACCTCGTCTAGTAAGGAGTCATCCTCAGCAAAGCGTCTTGCAGCATCCCTTAGCTTATCAGTTGAATTGAGCCACTGTTTGTTTAGCATCTGGGTGGCATTCCATGAACCAGTAATCTTATCGGCTTGAGCGTTTAACGCATCAAGTGTCTTATTATAGTGGGCTGAGGTTGCAAGCTTGGTAATTTGCTCTTTGAGGTCAACATGGAACTTCTGGGGTCGAATAATGTTATCAAGTATTGCAGGACTTGTTATCATTGTTGTCCATGCCTTTCGGTGAACATCTGGGTCTACCACAGCACTAGTCCCAGTGGCGCGCACAGAGACATCCGCGTAAAACACAGAATTCTCTGGTAATATATCTGGTCTTTGGAAGTTAGCGATATATACCGCTTCGGCTAGTGCTGCTTCGTCGTCCAGGAGCTCAAAGATTGCATTACTAAACTGATATAAGGCTTCTACTCTGTCTTCTGATGTCTGTGGGGCTGCAAAGTAGTTCAGTAGCACATAACGCATAAAAGTTCGTCTCTCGGGATGCTCCAGATGGGTAAGCAGCTTCACTGTTTTTGCGAGTGTTTCGGGTGTTACATGTTCCCACTCTTTTTTCATGGTCTGAACGAGCGCCTCAGTTACACCCTTCGTCACCATTTGATACTCTGATTCTTGCCTGCTAGATAAGGAGTCCTGTGGTGTTGCATCAATAACTGCACATACCGACAACAGTAACTCAGGATCGTTAATAACTTCTGAACCGAAAGCTGCGCAGTAACCGCGGAATTTCTTGTCTTTACGTTTCTCGGCAGCCTGTCGTTTTGACGCCTTTGTTTCGGTGATGGGTGTCCGAAGAATAGCTATGGCCCCGTCAATAACTTCGTAGGCACGCTGGTTCTCTAGCAAATATGCATCAGCTCTTGTCGAGATAGCAGGTTCTTCTTCTAAGACTGCTGATGCGGTTGATTCCCCCATCTCTACCCCTATATCCTGAGAATCTTGCTGTGCTCTGTCCATGAAAAACTCACCGAGGTAATTTCCAAGCTGTTGTCGTAGAGCCACTGCTGCTGCTTCTGCTTCTGGGACGTGCAATAACGCCTGAGTTGCCTGCTCTCGCAGCCCAGCATCTGGCATAACGTCTAGTGCCTCAATATTCGACCGCAATCGAGCTGCAGTCTGTTGAGCCTCAAAATACTCCATAACTAACTATTTTATAACATATCTCTTCGAAAATTGCTACTTATAGAAGACTTTTTCATCAATACGAACATCCACATATTCCGAAGGCTTGCTTCGCTCAGCCTCAAACTTGCTCTTCACCGCAAGGTAGGTGCCCACTGCCTGGCGTGCGTCCCCTGTTGTGGCAAACTTTATATAATAGTTTTGTCCATTCAAGCGTACGTCTACTTCATTAGCGGCATTAGACGGTAGAGCCATAGATTGGACGGTTAACCCCTGAGCTGCGAGTTGACGCGCCAAAGCCTCAATATAAGTCGCCTGTTGAATAGTAAGGATGGTCTTGCCTTGTTCGGCTTTAACACCAGATTCATCCTGTACTGTAGGCACGTCTTTTAGCTGATTTTTCTTCACGTCACCGCTACGGGCCATTACTTTGCCGCTCTGATCAACATAGAAGCCACCATTGGCCGTAACCAGCTCCAAGGCTGGTTTACCAGGAGTAAGTATAACGGTTGGCTTACGACCGAGTAGCGGCAGCTGTACCTGTACATCAGCAACATCCGGCACCGCCTCGGCTATCT
>CAYLGV010000060.1:0-4485 GCA_964383395.1 uncultured Candidatus Saccharibacteria bacterium | reverse complement strand
TCGAGGGCAACTGATACTAAGATGAGGATGCTCGTACCACCGATTGCAATGTTGGATTTGAGGAAGTATTGCCCGATGATTGGCATGAGCGCCAAGAGGCCGAGGGCAATTGCACCAAATAATGTGAGGCGATTAACAACTTTACCTAGGTATCGTTCAGTCTCAAGACCTGATCGTACGCCTGATATAAAGCCACCTTGCTTCTGTAGGTTCTCGGCGATCTCGCTGGCGTTGAAGGTGATGCTGGTATAGAAATAGGTAAAGATGAAGATCAGCACAAAGTATACCAATGGATAAATGTACGGCGTAAAGCCGGCTGTTTGGAAGGTCTGAGCGCTCGGAGTCTGGAACCATAATACTAATTTGCTGCCAAGTTGCTGCAAATGCGCACTATGAGATGAGGTCAATAATTGGCCCACAAAACTCGGTACGCTTAGGAATGCCACGGCAAAGATAATCGGTATCACACCTGCCGTTATGAGCTTGACGGGGAGTTTAGTTGTTACACCACCATAGGTACGGTTGCCTTGAACGCGTTTGGCGTAACTAACAGTGAGATTACGGGCGGCTTCATTAAGCTTCACAATTGCCGCAGTGAGTATAATGACTGCCGCTAACATCAGTCCACCGTATAACAGGGCCTTTCCATCAATCGGTAACGTATGATTGAACACCTTGAACTTATGTTCTTGATTAACAATTGAGCTACCGATAGAGCTAATAGTGGCCGGTAGACGGCTCACAATACCAACAGTAATAATCAGAGAGATACCGTTACCAACGTTTTGTTCGGTAATCAACTCACCAAGCCACATGAGGATCATGGCACCACCGGTTAGGGCTGAAACCATTAGAACCCACGTACTGAGCGATGCACCAGCGGTAATATCGCCTGCTCCGTACTGTTGAGCTGTCTGACGTACGAGATAAATTGCCCCAACAGATTGAATAATCGCCAGTGGTAAAGTTAGCATACGAGTATACTGGTTGATCTTCTTACGACCGTATTCACCCTCGTTGTTGAGTGCTTCTAGGCGTGGAATTGCTTTGGTGAGCAACTGCATGATAATAGATGCATTAATGTATGGTCCTAGCCCAACTAACATGATCGAGAAGTTGGCCAATGCTCCACCAGATAAGACATCTATGAAGTTGAGGAATGATGAGTTCTGAGAGGTGGTAAACAGAGTCTGGAGAAGTTGTTTAAGTGTGGTTGGGTTGGCGAGCGGAATCGGAATATGCGCGAGAATACGGAAAACTACGAGCATACCTAGGACAGCAAGCAGGCGCTTGCGCATGTCCTTGCTCTTTAGCGAAGCTAATATTACACTCCAACTCATATGGCTCTGTTCATCCCTCTCTGTTGTTCAATATGAAACTTGACCCTAGTATAACACTAACAGGTAGTTCCTTGCGGTTATGCTGTAAAAGTTACTTGGTTTCAGTCTTGTCTTGCTTTTGGCGCTTGACACGGTCAATAGCCTCAAAGCTACCACCAGCCTTTTGCAAAGCCTCTTTTGCGGTCACTGAAGCCGCTTGTAGCTTGACGGTGTGCTTCTTGGTCACTTCGCCCTTAGCGATCAATTTAACCCGTACATATGGGCTTGATACAAGACCAGCTTCAAAAATACTGAAGTTATCAACGGTACCAGAAACGAGGTTTAGCTCGCCAGTGTATACGTTTTCAGCTTTTGGACGGATGCTCTTAAAGCCACGTAGTTTTGGCATACGCTGCATAAGAGGGTTTTGACCACCCTCAAAGCCTGGGCGACGGCCGTTACCCTCACGTGCTTTCTGACCCTTAGTACCACGACCAGCGGTTTTACCCTTACCAGCAGAAATACCACGGCCCACACGTGTTGCAGACTTGCTGGTAGAATTAACTTTTAGTTCGTTAAACTTCATTATTTGGCCTCCACCGTTTTCTTGGCAGCCGTTTTCTTGGCAGGTGTTTTGGTTTCTGCTTCAATTTTTGCCTCAGCCTTTTTAGCTGGCTTCTTTGCTGCAGATACCTGCTTAGTAACCCACTTATCAGGGTGCTCGATAGCTTGCAAAGTAGCTAACGTAGCGTAAGCAGTGTTGATTTTGTTGGTAGAACCAAGCGACTTAGACAATACGTTGCTGATTCCAGCGACTTCAAGCACGGTACGTACTACACCACCTGCAATCAAACCAGTACCAGGGGCAGCTGGTTTAACGAGGATACGTGCACCACCAACCTTGACTTCTGATTCATGAGCAACTGTGCCATTAATAATGTGAATATTCACAAAATGCTTTTTGGCTACATCAACAGCTTTCGTAACAGCTTGGGTAACGTCTGTACCCTTAGCGACGCCAATACCGACTTTACCCTTGTGGTCACCCACCACAACGAGTGCGCGGAAACGGAAGCGACGACCGCCCTTAACAACGCGAGCTACGCGGTCAATGTGAACTACACGCTCGTCAAACTGTTTTTCTTCTACAGGTTGGTCTTGGCGACCACGTTGACCGCGGCCTGGATTTCCAAATTCAGCCATACTAGAACTCCAATCCTTCTGCCCGAGCAGCGTCAGCCAAAGCCTTGATGCGGCCATGGTACAAACGACCACCACGGTCAAATACTACTTTTGTAATCTTTGCAGCCTTGGCCTTCTTGCCAAGCTCTGTGCCGATGGCAGTTGCTCGCTCGGTCATAGTGCCAGTAGCGGACTTCTTACCAACGGTTGTAACATATACCAGTGTTTTGTGGGCGCTGTCGTCAATGATCTGAGCAGTAACATGTTGGTTACTGATGAATACACTGAGTCGTGGGCGCTCAGTAGTGCCGATAACTTTGGCGCGGACACGATGCTTGCGTCGAGCCAGATTCTGAACTTTGTGCTGTAATCGTTCCATAGCCTATTTATCCTTACCTGACTTACCACTTTTACGAAGTACGCGTTCGCCGACATAACGGATGCCCTTGCCCTTATATGGCTCAGGCTTCTTGAGCGAACGGATCTCGGCGGCTACTTGGCCAACCTGCTGCTTATTGATACCGCTGATAGTGATAATCATGCCTTCAACACTTGCATTTACACCTTGTGGAAGGGTGTATACCACTTCGTGTGAGAAACCGAGATTCATCTTGAGCTGGTTGCCGGCCAATGCGACACGGTAACCAACACCTTGAATCTCAAGTTGCTTGCTGAAGCCTTGGCTCACGCCAACGACCATATTGTTAACCAACGAACGCATCAAACCATGTTTGGCACGATTTGGAGCTTCATCGTTGATACGGGTAACCAAAACTTGATTTTCCTCTTGCTTGACGGTCACGCCAGGCATAGTGAACTGTGTCAGTGTCCCCTTACCACCAGCAACGGTGATGGTATCTGGGTCGACAGTGATTGTCACGCCTGACGGGATGTCAATGGGCTGTTTTCCTATACGACTCATAATTGTTCCTTAATAAACCTTACAAATTAATTCGCCACCAAGGCGTTGTTTGTGAGCCTCGCGGCCAGTCATCATTCCTTTGGAAGTGCTCACGATCACGATACCACGACCTTGCTTAACAATCGGCATCTTATCTGCTGATGTGTACATACGACGTCCAGGCTTACTCAAACGAGTAATTTCGGTGATTGGTGAGTTGCTGTTTTCGGTGCTCAAAGTGAGCTTTAATGTCTTGCCAACACTGGCGTCGACTACCTTTACGCCTGAGATGTAACGGTTAGCAACCAACAAGTGTGCAATAGCTTCTTTAGTATTGCTATGTGGCAAGCTAATTTCCGTCTTATTGACGGCAAGTGCATTTCGGATGCGTGAGAGCATATCGGCGATTGGATCAGATGATACTACAGACATATTTCCTCCTACCAACTAGCCTTAGTTACACCAGGGATTTCTCCCTTACTGGCGTGTTCACGAAAACTCAAACGAGAAAGACCAAACTGACGCATGTAGCCACGAGGGCGACCTGTTTCAATACAGCGGTTCTTCCAACGAGTTGGTGAACTGTTACGTGGTAATTTATGCAAGCCTTCGCGGTCGCCAAGTTCTTTGAGCTCAGCACGCTTTGCAGCATATTGCTGAATCATGCGTTGACGTTTCACGTCGCGAGCAATCATTGATTTCTTAGCCATTACTTGGCCTCCTTATTACGTTCAAATGGCATACCAAATTTCTCGAGTAGTGCCTTAGAGTGAGCTGCCTCTTGAGCCTTCACTACGAAAACCGCCTGCATACCATGGGTAGTAGTTGTTTCGTCAAAGGTGAGCTCTGGAAAAACTGACTGGTCAACTAAACCAATACTATAGTTGCCAGACTTATCAAATGCTTTGTTGCTTACACCATGGAAGTCACGTAGACGTGGCATCACAATGTTGATCAGGCGATCCATGAACTCGTACATCTTGTCGCCACGAAGTGTTACCTTCATGCCGATCATGTTACCGTCACGTAGCTTAAAGCCAGCGATAGAGTTCTTGGCAAGAGTATCAATTGGCTTTTGGCCAG
>CAYLGV010000059.1:0-4621 GCA_964383395.1 uncultured Candidatus Saccharibacteria bacterium | reverse complement strand
ACAGGCGCACTTGGTATAAATACGTCGAACTCAACGGTTGCTAACACCGGTGGAATCACTATTAAGTCTGGTGATGCATCGACAGGCGCAAACCTAAGTGCAGGTACCATTACACTCGATACTGGTACAAAGACTGGTGCAGGTACGGCTGTCATTAATATAGGTAACACAAATGCAACTAGTTTAGTGCTTGGCAATAGTAATACGGCTACATCACTCAATGGCACAGGCTTAACACTTGGTTCTACGCTTAACACTATTACTCGCACATCTGCTGGCACGACCACCTTTAACTTAGTCGATTCGGCCAACACAACCTTCGCCTTCACGAACAGCGGCACAGGTGTCTTGAACCTGACGGCCGACGGTACAATTACTGCAAGTAGTGGTCTTACTGTAAGCGCGAACGGTGCATCAATCAGCGGTGGTCTTAATAATAACGGTGGTGGTATTACTAGTGCAGGTTCAATCACTGGCGTCGGTACAAATATTACGGCAACAGCTGGCCTCACTATAGCTTCGGGTGGTGCTGGTGATCTCACACTCGACTCTGCCTCAAACAAATTGGTAATTGCTGCTAATGACACAACTGTACAGCGCACCGCAGCTGGCTCATACACCATTGACCTAAATGACTCTGCCGCAACAACCTTGGTAATTAACAACTCAGGCACAGGGGCTGCTAACTTGAATCTATCAGACGGTGGCCTGCAAGTTGCTGGTACATCAGTTCTCACAAATGGTGCTGCATTGCAAAACCTCTCTGGCTTTGGCCAATCTTCTGGTAACTTCACTATGAGTGGTACGGGTACATTCGCTACTGGTAGCGGTGCTGTTGGCTTGAACGGTGCAACGACCATATCAACTGCTGCTAACAGTACCTCAGCACTCACCGTAAATGGTACGACTGGTACAGCGGCAACAGCCTTGAATATTACGCAAACTGGTGCAGCAGGTAACATTGCTATGACTAACAGCGGAGCTACAAGCCAGGCGTTGGTAAGTCTTACTCAGAACACATCGGCTTACACAGGCACTGGACTCCTTATTAATATGGCATCTGGCTCAGGTACCTTCGCGAGCGGCAACTTTGCTGACTTCCAGATAAATGGCACGAGTCGATTTAAGGTAGATAATACAGGTGGCTTGACTATAAACAGTACTAACAGCAATGCACTACAAATTACCAATACCTCTGGCCTGGCATACTTTGATGTTGATACTAATGCGGGACGTGTCACGGTTGGTGCTGCAGACGCAACGACTGTATTGTTCGTGCTCGATAGCTCATCAACGACAACTGACCCGGGTGTCGTTGCAGGAGCAATGTATTACCGCACAAGTGATAGTAAGTTCCGTTGTGCCGAAGGTACAGCCTGGAAAGACTGTTTAACAGGGGCTGATTTCTCATCAACGCTTGCCTCTGACTTCGTAGTTACTAATGCAGGCTTGACTGCGGTAACAAACTTTAACTTTGCGGTCACTGCCGGACAGACTTGGGAAGTTACGCTTAATGGCTCAACCTCAGCCAATAATACAACTGGTGATATAGCTTGTGACTTAATGACAACCGGTACATGGGGAACAGGTCAGTCATACAGCGAAGGTGTTCACTATAGTAATGCAGGTGCTATAACTAACCGTACTGCAACAGCAGCAGCTAGCACCACAACCATGGGTGGTACATTAACGGTAAACAATGGCGACAGTACGGAACGCCCAATACGAATGACTTATAGTTTCGTTGCGACGGCAAATGGAACCGTCAGCTTCCGCTGTGGTAATGCCGCCGCTGCAGCTGGCCGTACCTCTACGCTAAACGCTGGTGCTATCATGTTAGCTCGACGTACCAACTAGGCCATTACTCTGGTAGACTAAGCGTTTTCGTGGTACGCTTTTGGCATAGGAAACGGGGTAACAAACAGTGTCTCATATCGTTGCGGTATTGAATCAGAAGGGCGGCGTTGGTAAAACAACCAGCACCATCAATCTGGCGGCCTATCTTGCCAAAGCTGGCAAATCGGTGCTGATTGTTGATGCTGATCCCCAAGGCAATGCTACCAGTGGGCTTGGTCTTGATAAGAACGCAGCGGTGACTACCTACCAAGTACTCCTTCAATTAAGCAAAGTAGAGCAGGGTATTGTTCAGTCTCAGGTTGAGGGTGTCTACGTGCTACCAGCAAATACTAATCTTGCCGCTGCCGAAGCTGAGCTTATAGACCAGCCAGGACGTGAAGTTCGATTGAGGGACCCCATTCGTCATCTGCAATTTGATTATATTCTTATAGACTGTCCACCTGCACTAAGTCTGCTTACGATCAATGCGCTTGTAGCAGCCGATTGGCTACTCGTACCAGTCCAGGCAGAATACTACGCTCTAGAGGGGCTTGGTCAGCTCATGGAAGTTTTCCAGAAAGTTCGCGAGACCATGAACCCTAGTTTGAATTTACTTGGCGTACTTGTGACCATGTTTGATGGCCGTACCTCGTTGGCAGAGCAGGTACTAGCAGAGCTTCAAAAGTACTTTGGCGACAGTGTTTTTAAGACCAATATTCCACGAAATGTTAAAGTGGCTGAGGCACCGAGTTATGGCGTGCCAGTTTCTGAACATGACAAATGGTCCAAAGGTGCTCGTGCCTACAAACAGGTAACCAAGGAGGTAATTAGCCGTGTCGAAGGGTAACAATAGTTTAGGGCGCGGCCTCGAGAGCCTACTGCCGAGTAACTTTGATAAAAGCCTCTTACTCTCGAGTGACGAGCGAATACAAAATGTGTTCATTTCTGAAATTCAGCCTAATCCAGACCAGCCTCGAAAGCACTTTGATGAACAAGCCATTACCGACTTATCTGCTTCTATAAAACAGCATGGAGTTCTGCAGCCGATCATCATTTCGCCAGTAGGTAAGGGCTATGAAATCATTGCGGGTGAACGTCGCTGGCGCGCTTCAAAGGCAGCTGGCCTAAAAAGCATCCCGGCTATTGTGCGTGAGAAGAAAGAGCAGGATCGTTTAGAAATCGCGCTTATCGAAAACGTGCAACGTGTTGATCTATCGCCACTTGAACAAGCGGTGTCAATCGAGAATCTTCATACGCAATTTAGTATGAGTTATCAGCAAATTGCCGACAAACTTGGCAAAGCATTGTCTACGGTAAGCAACCTTGCACGGCTGTTGCAGCTACCCGAAAAGGCACGTGATGCCTTACAAGATAGAAGGATTACCGAAGGCCATGCCCGGGCCATCTTGGCACTTAAAGATCAGCCAGATGTTCAGGATCGTCTTCTGCAACTTATTGAAGGACAAGGTTGGTCGGTTCGACAAGCAGAACAATTCGTGACTGCCCACAAAGAGGGTCTTAAAACAACTACTGTTGTTAAGCAACGCACCGTACGTGAAACCACACAAACAAAGCAACTATCGAATTATCTTGGCAGTAAGGTGACGATTCATCATACAGCTCGTGGTGGCCGGCTCGAGATCCACTTCAAAAACGATGAGGAACTCGACGATCTCTACAAGAAACTCGAACCCTAAGTCGTAGCTACTGTACCTATCTTCATTTCGAGGGTACGGAAAGCCGCCAAAGGAACAATTATTCTTGGCTTTCCTGATTGGCTATAGCAAACCCCCTCGCAACAAAGCTAGGTACAGTAGCTGCACAGGGGTTAAGACGTTTTTGTGAGAGGGATTCGGCTCTATAGGCCGTAAGGAAAACAAGAGTGGTCATTTGGCGTTTTCCGTGCCCTCAAGCGAAAACGTCTTAACGCTAGGTTAGGCTTAGCCGACGAAGCTTTTGAATGTGTTAACAGGGAAGATGCGGAATGAGAGTTTACCTACGATGTCTTTTGCAGGAACTGTTCCCACTTGTGGTGCTCGTGAGTCAAGCGAGTTAGTACGGTTGTCACCGAAGACAAATACTTGACCTTCGGGCACGATCATATCTATGTCGCCAGTTGTCACAGAAGCAATATTGTTAGTCCATTCGTGGCCAAGATCAGGGTTATAGCCATCGGGGTGTTCTTGATTATAAATAGTTATCTTGCCGTCAGCGACAACTACGCGGTCACCAGGTAACCCTAGAACTCGCTTGATCAGTTGTTTTTCGTCATGCCCATAGGCATCTGGTAAGCCATGCTTTGTAAAAATGACGATATCACCGCGGTTCGGTATGTACGCATGTCCAGTAATCATGGCTATTGTTCGAGGAACTTTCCAAACAATTAAACGATCATGGTTCTGTAGGGTAGTTTCCATGCTTGGACCGTCAACTTCATAGGACTGAAAAACAAAAGCGATCAAGAAAAGGGCGACCAACGGAGCGGCTACAAAAATTGCAATTGTTGAGAGCACACTGCGCCATGCACCTTTGGGTTTTGTATCTGGAACAACAACCTGATCTTCGGTTGATTCGAGCTGGCTTCCTGGTATACTGGAATTCTGTTGCATGACCACAAACACTATACGCATTTGCGAAGTTTTTGTCCAAGCTTATGGAATTATATGCAACCTTTTCCGAGTTATCCGTAAGCGTTATACTAGATAGTAATTTCTAAGAAAGATATATGGATAATTTCCAAAGAAAAGCTAAAAAGAATCATAACGCTATGGATGGCATGACCAAC
>CAYLGV010000058.1:0-4628 GCA_964383395.1 uncultured Candidatus Saccharibacteria bacterium | reverse complement strand
GCCAAACGAGCCATTTTAGCTTCGGTATAACGCATGGCAGCTGGTGGATCGCCGTCCATTGAACCGAAGTTACCCTGCCCATTAATAAGTGGGTAGCGCATTGCCCAGTCCTGGGCCATACGCACCATCGCATCGTAGATGGATGAATCACCATGTGGGTGATATTTACCCATAACAGCACCAACAACGTTGGCACTTTTACGGTGGCGGGCGCCACTGCGCAGGCCATCTTCGTTCATGCTATATAAAATACGGCGATGAACAGGTTTCATACCGTCACGCACATCTGGCAAGGCACGATCGATAATCACGCTCATGGAATAGCGCAAGTAGCTATCTTCCATGACGTTTTCAACAGTACGTAGCTCAACGGATCGGGAATGACCCGTATCGAGAACTTCTACGACTTCTTTTCTCTCTTCCATGGTGTGATCAACGGGTGTTGGTTCAGTAGACACTTCTTCAACTTGCGTCTCTGGAATAACATCGTTATTCTCGGGTGTTTCTGGTGTTGGTTCAATGATTGGTTCGTTCGGTGTATTGTCGTCTGCCATCTTAGATATCCAGGTCCTTTACGAATTTAGCATTGGCTTGAATGAAGTTCTTGCGTGGTTCAACTTCGCTGCCCATCAGTTTGTTAAAGATAGCGTCGGCCTTTTCAGCGTCTTCAACCTTCACCTGTACCAATACGCGCTTATCAGGGTTCATTGTGGTCTCAAAGAGCTGCTCGGCATCCATTTCGCCCAAACCCTTATAGCGCTTCTGTTCAATAAAACCAGCTTGCTTATAACGCTCATCATCTTCATTGATCTTAATACCCTCTT
The DNA here is from genome assembly GCA_964383395.1 of uncultured Candidatus Saccharibacteria bacterium. Lineage (GTDB taxonomy): Bacteria > Patescibacteriota > Saccharimonadia > Saccharimonadales > CAYLGV01 > CAYLGV01. Next base: position 3,804 of record CAYLGV010000058.1, on the reverse strand, counting down.
CTTTGCGCTTGGCAATCGTAATATCGAGAACCTTTTCGAGCTCAGTCTCATCGTAGATGAAGACACTTGATTTACGACCCGACCTAACGAGTTCAAACAGAGGCGGTTTAGCCAAATAGACGTGGCCGCCGTCAACAACTTCTTTCATATAGCGGAAGAAGAACGTCATGAGCAGCGTACTAATGTGGCTACCGTCAACATCAGCATCAGTCATGATGATGATACGTGCGTAACGCAAACCATTGATATCAAAAGAATCTTCGATACCGACACCCATAGCCTTGATAAGGCTGAGGATTTCGTTGTTAGCGAGCATCTTGTCAAGACGTGCACGCTCTACATTTAGCACCTTACCGCGAAGTGGCAAGATAGCTTGCGTCTTGCTGTCACGGCCAGACTTTGCTGAGCCGCCAGCAGAGTCACCCTCGACAAGATAAAGCTCGGAGTTGAGTGGATCTTTGCTTGAGCAGTCTGCCAATTTGCCTGGCATGCTAGCGCCTTCCAAAACGCCCTTTCGTAGAATGTTTTCACGGGCTGCACGGGCCGCCTTACGAGCACGAGCTGCCAATAATGCTTTACCCACTACCTTCTTGGCAATGGCTGGGTGTTCTTCAAGATAGTAATTTAGGTATTCACTCAGCACTGTTTCAACATAACCACGTACTTCTGGGTTACCCAGCTTGTTCTTGGTCTGACCTTCGAATTGTGGATCGGGTAGTTTAACCAAAATAACAGCCGTCAGGCCTTCCCGAGTATCTTCACCACTCAGGTTTTCTTCTTTCTCTTTCAGTAGACCGTTCTTACGGGCATAGTCGTTAATAACACGAGTCAAAGCAGCACGGAAACCAGTAATGTGTGTACCACCGTCAGGGTTAAAAACGTTGTTGGCAAAAGCCTTGATGTTTTCGCTATACACTTCTGAATACTGCAATGCGATCTCTACTTGTACGTCTTTAACGGTTTTATCGGCATAAAATACGTCGTCATCAACGACATCTTTACCAACATTTAGGTGCTTCACGTAGCTCTGAATACCACCTTCGAAATAGAAACTGTAGCGCTTGCCTGTTCGCTCGTCTTCGAGCTCAGTACGGATACCCTTGGTGAGGTAGGCAGCGTGGCGCAAACGGTCTAATACTGTATCGTAGTTGACCTTAACAGTCTCAAAGATGGTTTCATCTGGCCAGAACGTAATTTCTGTACCTCGCAAGTTGCTCTTACCAACAACTTTGAGGTCGTATTGCGGCACACCGCGCTGATACTCTTGTTCATAAATCTTTCCATCACGGAAGACGCGGATTAATAGCTTTGTGGATAGAGCGTTTACTACGCTAGAACCTACCCCGTGCAAACCACCAGATACTTTATAGCCACCACCGCCAAACTTACCACCAGCGTGCAAGACAGTTAATACTGTTTCGACGGTGCTTTTACCCGTCTTGGGGTGAACATCGGTTGGAATACCACGACCATCGTCAAAAACCCTTACACCTCCGTCGGCCAGTAGCGTAACGCTAACAGTGGTCGCGTGACCAGCTAAGGCTTCATCGATGCCATTATCAACAATTTCCCATACCAGGTGATGCATACCTTCAACACCCGTACCACCAATATACATACCAGGACGCTTACGTACTGGCTCCAGACCCTCTAGGACCTGAATTTGAGCAGAATCGTAGTCTTTTTGTTTAGCCACGTTAGTAGAACCCTCTCTATTTATTACTTGCTCACCACTTATCCACTAGTATAGGCAAAAAATCACCCAAAAACAACTAAAAGCCCTTGTTTGAACACACACTTTTATGGTTCAATAAGCATGAACGTTATATATAAACAAAGAATACAAAAATGTTCAAGAAACTTCTCAGCAATTTACCCTTTAATCCGAGCCTCATAAACCAGGTCAGTTTCTACATGAGACGAATGCGTAAAGAAGCTGCCGTGCGCCGTGTTGGATTAGTGTTCATTGTTCTTACGATGATGGTGCAGTTCTTTGCAGTTATCGCGCCGCCGCAGGCATCATTGCAGGCTAGCCCTGGCAATGACCTCATATCGGGTGGCTTCCAATCAAAGGACCAAGCTGTTTTACACTGTATAAACCCTGGTATTGATTACGGTACTATCCTGAAATACTACGGGATCACTTGTGACGATATTTCCCAAGCAAGTGAAGTATCTTTAGATCCTAATGCCTTCGGCGGCAACCTCTTCTCTATGGGACGCCTCCGCTATGGTAAGGCTGGTGAACAGGCTATTATCGTCCCAGGGGCCAATAATGGGCAAGTAATGTACCTACGCTACCTAAATAGCTGGGGCCCTAACCCGTACCGAGCTCTTTCTGGTCACACGAAGTACGGCCAAACGTTTTACATTCTCTTCGATTGCGGCAACTTAGTCTTTATTGGTTTACCGACTCCTGAGCCGCCGTGCCCTTACAAGGCTGGTTATTTTGCTCGCGACGCTGAGTGTTTTGAGCCATGTCCTGTTCCTGGCAAGCAAAACCTGCCAAAGAACTCACCACAGTGTTATAACCCATGTCCTATTCCTGGGAAGAGCCAGTATCCTGCGAACAGTCCACAATGTTTCAATCCTTGTAAAGTACCAGGCAAGACAGACTTACCGGCCGATTCGCCGTTATGTTTCCCGCCCTGCCCATATAACAAGACCATACCCGATACCAGTCCATCATGTAAGCCATGTGAGCAATCACAAACCAAAGAAGATAAGACTGCTTGTCTGGAGGTAAGTAAGACGGCCAAGAACATTACCACTGGACTTGCTGATGCCAATGGAAGCACCGTGAAGGCGGGAGATGTAATTGAATATAAGCTCACGGTCACCAATAAAGGTAATGCGAAAATAGCTAAGTATGTGGTGTCAGAGAATATTAGTGATGTGCTGGATTACTCGGATGTCGTTGATTTGGGTGGTGGCACCCTTGACAAGACAAATCTCCTAAGCTGGCCTCCTCAAGATTTGGCAGCAAAAAGCACTATCACTAAGACATTTACGGTTCGTATCAAGAACCCTATTCCTACCACACCAACATCCACATCTGACCCTGGCCACTTTGATAGCAAGATGACAAACGTTTTTGGTAATACGGTGACAATTAACCTGCCGCAACCTCCATCAAAACGAATTGAGGTTGTAACCACTACATTGCCAAATACAGGCCCAGGCACCAGTATGCTGATTGGCTTTGGAGTCACTGCTATTATTGCCTACTTCTTTGCCCGTAGTCGCCTGTTTGCAACCGAGCTCGATATCGTTCGTCACGATTACGTAAGCACTGGAGGCGTGTAATATGAGTGAACATAGTCCAAAGTCACACGAGGCCAATAAAGGCCACGAAAATGTGGTGAGCCATGAACACCAGGCTCATGCTGAAAAACAGCGACAAGCGGCCGCAGAACACGCCAAGCGACACATTAAAAGCGCAGAACAAGTTGCTGAACTTCATAAGCAAGCTGAGAAGCATGCTCAGCGTGGCGAAGATATTAAAGCCGACCGCTTAAATGAAGAGCCTGTACAAGACACCTATCTAGGTACTCAAAAGCAAGTCAAAGAACAGGCTTATCGTCAGACACTGCGTGCGACTCAGCACAAGCTACCAAAGGCATCACGCCGTTTTAGTAAGGTTATTCATAATGATGTTGTGAATGCCGTAAGTGAAGTAGGAGCTAAAACTGTGGCTCGACCTTCGGGTTTACTTGGTGGCAGCATGGTAGCGTTCTTTGGAAGTGTTATATTCCTCTATTACGCGCGACATTATGGCTTCCGATATAACTATCTCGTATTGTT
>CAYLGV010000057.1:0-4825 GCA_964383395.1 uncultured Candidatus Saccharibacteria bacterium | reverse complement strand
GAATTTTTGGTCGGCGCCTTGCAGGCGTATATCTTTGTCATGCTGGCTATTATGTATCTCGCCGTGGCCGTAAACCACGCCGAGCATGAAGCACATGAAGATCCTGACCACGAACTCACCGTCGACGATGTCGTACAGGCTGAGCTTGGAACGGCAAGTGGAAATTAATAACGGTAATAAGGAGTAATACATGTTTAACGTAGTCGCAGCGGCATCATCAGATTTGAGCGTGCTAGCCAAAGGTATCATGATGGGTTTTGGTATGCTTGGCCCAGCTATCGGTATCGGTCTGATTGGTATGGCTTTCATGAATGCGGTTGGTCGTAATCCTGAATCAGCTAAGTACCTCGGTCAGCTATTGGTTATCATCGCGATTATTGAGCTTATGGCTCTCTTGGTATTCGCATCATTGTTCATTATTTAATATCGAAAGGAAGCTAAGGCGTGGTGCAACTATTTTTTGCAGCCGAAGAAGCCGCCGCAGGCGGATCACCACTGGATGCGCTTGGCGTAAATGGCAAAGCATTTCTCATCCAGCTGATCACGTTTGTGTTGGTTTTGGTCGTGCTGAAGCGTTTTGCTTTCAAGCCTATTACTCGCCTGCTGGCTCAACGGCGCCAGGTCATTGATGACGGGGTGAAAATGGGTCTTGAAATGGAGAAAGAACGCTCCAAATTAGAAACCGAAGTCAATCAGATCATGCGTGATGCTCGAACTGAAGCTGACAAGATTATTGGCAATGGCCAAAAAGAAGCTCGCGAGATTATTCGTGAAGCAGAAAAATCAGGTCAGCGAAAAGTAGACACGATGATTGCTGATGCTGAAGCGCGGATTGCTGAAGAAACACAGCAAGCTAAGCGGAAGTTAGAAAAAGAAATTGTTGGTATGGTCTCTGAAGCAACAGAGGCAATCGTAGAAGAAAAGGTCGACGCTACGAAAGATGCCAAGTTAATCGATAAAGCCCTTAAGAATCAGAAGTAGACAAATGAAGGTACCGCGGCATATTCTCGCTCAAGCAATCGCTGAAAAGACCATGCATGTCAGTGATGACAAACTCTTGGCCCAAGAGATTGCTGCCTATTTGTTGGCAGAGCGCCGCACGGCAGAATTGGAATCAATTCTGCGCGATATCATGCAGTACCGCATGGACCATGGTGTTTTGGAAGCAGAAGTAGTGACTGCTCACCCTATCGGTGACGACGTCTTAAACCACGTTAAGCAATTACTACAAACTGCCTACCCAGACGTTAAAACGGTCCATGTGTCCCCTCACCTTGAACCAAGTGTGATTGGTGGTGTACGTATCGATATGGCCAACGAACAGCTCGATCTGACCGTTGGTAATAAACTAGCTACCTTCAAGCGCTTAACTTCTGAAGAAGGATAAACTATGAAAGATATTTCGATTCAAGACTTGTCGAATGACATCCGAAGCGCCATTAGCGAGCTAAAAAAGCGCCCTGAAATCGAAAACGTCGGTGTTGTAACTCGCGTCGGTGATGGGGTGGCTTGGATCTATGGCCTTACCAAGGCCGGCTACTCAGAAATGATCGACATCACATCTCAAGACGGTACGCCTATCACCGCTTTTGCCTTTAACCTTGGTGAAGATGAGATTGGTGCCGTGATTCTTGGTGACGACACCCAGATCAAGGCTGGCGCCACTGCCAAACTCTCAGGAAAAGTTCTCGAAGTGCCAGTTGGACGAGAGCTTATCGGTCGTGTGGTTGATCCTATGGGCCGTCCACTTGACGGTAAGGGTGCAATTAAATCTTCACAAGTAAGCCGTATTGAGCGTAACGCCCCTGGTGTGCTGGCACGTAAGTCGGTTTTTGAGCCACTCATGACTGGTATTACTGCCATTGACGCCATGGTGCCAATTGGTCGTGGTCAGCGTGAGCTTTTGATTGGTGACCGTCAGACTGGTAAGTCAGCTATCGCACTTGACACTATGATTAACCAACATCGCCAAAACACCGGTGTTATCAACGTGTACGTCGCCGTTGGCCAAAAGTTGAGCAAGGTTGCTCGCTTGGTTGAACGACTCAAGCGTGAAGGTGTGATGGATCAGACAATTGTGGTTGCCACCTCGGCAGCTGACCCTGCCCCATTACAATACCTAGCCCCTTATGCGGGTTGTGCTATGGCTGAATACTTTCGCGACAATAAAGAGCATGCCTTGATCATTTACGATGATCTTTCCAAGCATGCTGCTGCATACCGCCAGATGTCCCTCTTGCTTCGCCGTCCACCAGGTCGTGAAGCCTACCCTGGTGACGTTTTCTACTTGCACTCACGTTTACTCGAGCGTTCTGCTAAGTTGTCTGATGAACTTGGTGGCGGTTCAATGACTGCGCTGCCAATCATTGAAACTCAGGCAGGTGACATTTCAGCTTACATTCCAACCAACGTGATTTCTATCACCGACGGTCAGATCTTCCTTGAAACTAACCTGTTCTACCAAGGTATCCGCCCAGCTATTTCAGTTGGTTTGTCGGTATCTCGTGTAGGTTCAGCAGCTCAGACCAAAGCGATCAAGAAAGTTGGTGGTGGTCTTAAGCTAAGCCTCGCTCAGTTCCGTGAACTTGCTGCTTTTAGTCAGTTCTCCACCGATCTTGACCCAGAAACCCGCCACATTATCGAGCGTGGTCAACGTCTGACTGAACTTTTGAAGCAGCCACAATATAGCCCATACGCAATTTGGGAGATGTACGCTACTTTGCTCGCAGCCAATAATGGTTGTTTCGACGCCATTCCACTGGAGAAGATCAAATTAGCGCAAGCTGGTTTGCTGCGTGATCTAAAGCATGATCACGCTAAAGAAGTAGCTCAGATTGACACTGGTGCAGAGCCAGATGAAAAGATTCAAAAGATGATTGTTGACCTGGCAAATAAGATTGCTATTAGCTATAAACCCGAAGAGGTTAAGGTAGAAAAGTAAGTTAGATGGCAAATACGATAATTCTCAAACGACGTCGTGAGTCTGTCAAAAGCACGAGACAGATTACTAAGGCAATGGAGTTAGTAGCCGCCAGTAAGATGCGCCGCGCACAAGAGCGTGCGCTTTCTGGTCGTACCTACCGTGAGTTTGCCTACTCACTGCTAACTCGTTTGAGTGCTATCACTGAAGTAAATGACCATCCATTGTTTGTGTCACGCCCCGTAAAGCACCGTATGTACTTAGTGATTACTAGCAATGGCTCGCTCGCTGGCGCGTATAACGCCAACATCATCCGAATGCTAACTCAGGCGATCATTCAGGATCAAAAAGACGGCATTCAGGTAAAAGTCATCGCTATTGGTAAACAAGGTGCTAAGTTCTTGCGCCGTATTGAAGGCATCGACCTCATCGGCGCATATACTGACTTCCCTGACCATCCAGATGCCAACGATATCCGTCCGATCCTAAACACCATGGCGCAGATGTACGCTGATAAAGAAGTCGACAATGTACAAGTGCTTTATACACAGTTCAAATCGAACCTTGTACAAGCAGCAAGTACGCTGAGCTTGTTGCCTGCCAAGTTTGAGGACACTGAAGAATCAGAGAATGCGCTAGATAACACCACCTTCGAGCCATCTATCCAGACAGTGCTCGATAACGTTACGGAGCGACTACTTGAGGTACAAGTATGGCAAGCATTATTGGAGTCACTCGCCAGCGAACATTCTATGCGTATGATGGCTATGAAGAACGCCAGCGATAATGCGTCGGATATTATAGATGATCTAACATTAGAATTTAACACTGCCCGTCAGGCAGCCATCACACAAGAATTGGCTGAAATTACGGGTGGAGCGGAGGCAATCAAGTGAGTAGGGAGCCTGGCTTTATTGAGCACAAAGCAACTACTGAGTTTGCTGCTAACCGTACCATTGACGAAAGTGAATCAATGAAGGCTTGGCTTGAGACATTGTCTCCTGATGAGCAGAACCGTTTTCGTGAATTTGCTCATCACTTGTACCACACCGCATTTACTGATGGGTTAAAACGAAATACTGGGCCTGGTATTACAAATGAGCAGCGTGCAGAGGTGCTTGGTCACCAGGTGTCGATCTATTTACAAGGAGTAGACGACGCAAACCAATTTAATGAGCCTGAAGGAGTAGCATAATGATAGAAGAAGCAAAGGAGACAACCGAATGAGTGGAGAAACAACAAAAGGCTTTAGTGACGTCACAACAGAAACGGCTCCTTCTATGATTGAGGTGCTACCTCCACTTGACACACTTGATGCAAACGAGACTATTGGCTGTGACGCCTCTGGCCTAGACCCTGAATTTAGACAACCGACACCAATCGAAGGAGAAGCATAATGGCAACAGCAACTGCAGGAAAAACTAAGATGAAAGGCACAATTAGCCAAGTGGTTGGTGTGGTGGTTGACATTGAGTTCAGCAAAGACCACTTACCTGCTATTTATAACGCACTGACAGTGCAACATGATGGTAAAGAACTGGTTTTTGAAGTCGCACAGCACTTGAGTGAATCAGCCGTACGCGCAATTGCCCTTGGATCAACTGATGGTTTACAGCGTGGCGCTGAAGTAACTGATACTGGGGCGGCGATTAGCGTGCCAGTTGGTGAAAGTACCTTAGGCCGCATGTTCAACGTAACTGGTGAGCCTATCGATGAAAAAGGCGGCACTTTTACTGAAAAAGCTCCGATTCACCGTGCTCCACCAGCCTTAACTGAACAGTCTGGTAACATCGAGATTCTCGAAACGGGTATTAAGGTTATTGACCTCATTGCTCCGATTACTAAGGGTGGTAAGGTTGGTTTGTTCGGTGGTGCTGGTGTGGGTAAAACCGTACTTATCCAGGA
>CAYLGV010000056.1:2749-4830 GCA_964383395.1 uncultured Candidatus Saccharibacteria bacterium | reverse complement strand
CCCCTAAAAATAGTGAAGATATTCAAACCATCGTATCCTATGTAGCCGAACATAAAGCCAAAGATGGTTCATTGTCTATTACGGCACGCAGTGCAGGAACTGATATGACGGGTGGTGCAATCAACGATTCGATTATTGTTGACATGGTAAAATATATGAACCAAGTTCTAGATATGAGTGCTACGAGTGCTCACGTGCAGCCAGGCTTGCATTATCGAGACTTTGAAGCAGAGAGTCTCAAATACGGCGCCTTATTACCACCTTATCCAGCTTCGCGTGAGCTGTGTACGGTAGGCGGGATGGTCGCGAATAACTCTGGTGGTGAAAAATCTTTGCAATATGGCAAAACTGAAAAGTTTGTAACTGAACTTAAGGTAATATTGGCAGACGGTAAAGAATACACCGTAAAACCTCTAAATCGCAAAGAACTACAGTCCAAGATGGATCAAGATGATTTTGAAGGCAAAGTGTACCGAGAAGTTTTCGAGCTTGTAGACAAAAACTACAATGCCATTAAGGCCGCTAAGCCACATGTGAGCAAGGATTCCACAGGCTACCACTTATGGAATATTTGGGATCGTGAAAAAGATGTTTTTGATCTTACCCAACTAATTATTGGGTCACAAGGTACGCTAGGCATCGTTACGGATATCCATTTTCGCTTAGTACCAGCACCGCAACACTCAGGTACGTTGGTGGTGTTCTTGCGTAGTACGGACGATCTTGGCGATCTTATTAATAAAGTGCTGGAATACAATCCAGCAACCTTTGAAGGTTTTGATAACTACACCCTTATGCTCAGCTTTAAGCTGTTCTATTATTTCCATCAGAATCTGGGTTGGTTTGGCATGATGAAACTAGGTCTGCAGTTGCTGCCAGAACTCTTTAAGCTCGCCCGGGGTATACCGAAGATGGTTCTACTTGTTGAGTTCAATGGTGAATCGCCAGAAGAAGTTGCTCAAAAAGTACATGCTATGCGTGAAGCGCTGAGGCCTTTCGGGCACGAAGCTCTGTTTGAGGAAGACGAGAATGAGGCCAAAGCCAAGAAATTCTGGATCATGCGCCGCGAGAGTTTTAACTTGCTTCGTAAGAAAGTTCACGACAAGCACACTGCACCATTCATTGATGACTTAGTGGTTCCACCTGAGCATTTGCCACAGTTCCTGCCAGAACTGCGCGCAATCCTTAATAAGTACAAAATGCTGGCAACTGTAGCTGGGCATATGGGCGATGGCAACTTCCATGTGATTCCTCTTATGAAGATTGAAGAGCAATCTGAGCGAGATAAGCTTACGCCATGTATGAAAGAAGTTAACGAGCTAGTACTCAGCTACAAAGGCTCTCTCAGTGGTGAGCATAATGATGGTATGACCCGTGGTCCTTGGCTTCACCAGATGTATTCACCAGAGATAATGGGCTACTTTAAGCAGGTTAAGCAGCTGTTTGACCCTCAGAATATTTTTAACCCACACAAAAAGACTGATGCTTCATGGGAATACTCCATGAAGCATCTACGTGAACATTTCTAAGCAGTAATCTTATTCAGTTCGTTGATGAGCAAGTTTGTGTCGGCTGGCTAGAATGCCCGCGAAACTAACACCGAGGTAGAGCAGACCAGACATACATGAGTTTAGGAGTGGCTGGTGTGTTGTTACCACTAGATATGTACCTGTGGCCAAGGTAGTGGCAGTAAGGCCATAGGCGGCATTCAACTTAGTTTGGGACGGCTTAAACCAGGTTGCGCCTGTCCATACGAGACTTAATAATGCGATTGAGATGTGAAAAATAAGCATAGCATTATCATAACACTTACGGTAATAGTGGGCCAAGCGTAAACATTACGAGCATTGCAATTGAGAGAATGAGCGAGAAGCCAAAGATACCGCGCGCCCAAGCTCCGTTGTCACGACGACCAAAGCCTTGCATAGCTTTGTAAAACCATACAAGACAGAGTATGCCCATAACGATGAAGTAGACATAGCCCGTATACCCAAAGACCATGAGCATCGTGCACAAAATTGCATAGAGAAATGTAAAGAAGGCAATTTGAACCTTGGTGCTTGGTATGCCCTTCACGGCTG
>CAYLGV010000056.1:0-2649 GCA_964383395.1 uncultured Candidatus Saccharibacteria bacterium | reverse complement strand
GTGACCAAGGCGCGCTGTTGAGTGCGTGTCATCATCACATCTATGCCCCGGTCAAGGCAGTTGTTTAGTACGCAGCCACAAGCGATGACTAGCGAGCCGCCAATAACCACCGACACCAAGCTTATTAATTGAATATGTCCCCGACAAGCCAGCATATAGCCTGCAACCGTGTGAATGGCATTGCCGTAGATAATACCTGGCTTCGTGAGCTGGTAATATCGTTTGATCACTCCGTTATTTGACATGCCAAAGCGTCTTCGGTTTTTACATGCATATGGACTTCAGTATACCTCAATTAATTACCTATCAGATCGTTATACTCAGCTTGGGCATTTTTATATTGATGGTCAAAACTAGTACACCGCGCCTCTTCGGCGTTAATGGTTTGCTGGCTCAGGACATCTGTGATGTCGGTATATTGTTTATCGTAGGCCACTTTATCATGGCATTCATCAGAGAGCTTCTTGAGAAAGTTAACATGATCTTGGGCAACTTGCACGCGTTGATCTACTGGTAAAGCACGGTGGAATATGACAACTCCCGACAATCCAATAACCATCAAGCCGAGCCATGCCGTACCAATTACCTTAAGCCTTGTGATGTGTGCTTGATGTTTTGCTACACGAACGGCATGTGTAACCTTTTTTGGTGTTTTGGTACTGAGTCGGTGTGCAGACCAGGGCGTGCAACTTGCCGCATAGTGAACCTCGGGGATGCGATAGCGTTTGAGATAGGCATGGAGCTGTTGGTGGTATTGACCAGGCTGAACATGCCCAAGTAGTTCGTGGTGCACCTGTTTGTGTATACCAGCTGCCTCAAGCCAGGTGTAACGAGGCAAGAGACCATTACTAATAACAATCCCAAGACCAAACAAGATGCTTGCAGTTGTGATGAGAGCATCTTGTTGATCACGTGCTTGCAGCCGAATATGTTTACTATCTTCGATAATGTATCGAACTAAAGCGTGGGCAAGGCTAGCACCCAAGACGAACTCGTTGCGTAGGGCTGCCGTCTCCACAAAAATACGGTAATGTGAACTATCGTTGGCATCATGCGCTTCACCTTCAAAAACTAAGCCGATCAGCTTTTTGTTTATGCCAAGCCATGTGCAAAGCTGATCACGCATAGCCTCGGCTTGTTTGGTTGGTTTACTGCCAGCGTAAAACGTGTCATCTGGTACAAGCAGTTTGCCGTCGTGGGGAAAATCATCTTGAAACTGTTCACGAAGTAAGGCCTCACGGGCATCAGCCGTGAGGGGCGCTTCTGTGATTACTAACTCGGACGATTCCTTTGCCATAGACACCTTTGTCTACAGTGTAGCAAAAATATGCTTAAGCGGAATGAATTGGTAGACAAATTATAAAGGTGGAACCTTTGCCAGGCTTGCTTGTAACAGAGATAGTACCGTTATGTTGTTCGACGACTTGTTTTGCAATTGCCAGGCCAAGACCATGCCCACTGGCATTGGCTTGGCTGCGGGCAGTATCGGCTCGATAGAATCGATCAAACACATACGGAAGGTCATCTGGCTTTATTCCTAAGCCTTGGTCGGTGACGCTAATGACAACAGTCGTGTCTTTTCTCGAAGTCTTAACGGTGATAGTCGTTTTCGGCTGGCTATATTTGATTGCATTATCGAGCAGAATCACAACCGCCTGCTTCAGCTGGCGGCCATCACCAAGTACATCGACTGAGGATAGTTTGCCAATCTCAATGGTTATCTTCTTTTGAGTGGCTGGGCTGGCTACATGTTCTACCGCAAGTTGTACGAGGTCAGATACAGCAACTGCTTCACGCACGGTATCATCATTGTCACCACGTGAAAGCTGCAATAAGCCTTCGCTCAGGTCGCTTAGGCGAGATAATTCCTCGAGGTTACTCCCCATAAGCTCACGGGCTTCTGCAAGGGTGAGTTTGGGATCACGCAGTGCAACTTCAGTCTCGGCACGCATAGCTGCAAGTGGAGTACGTAGTTCATGGCTGGCATCGGCGGTAAAACGTGCTTGGGCAGCATGAGCTTCTTCGATAGGTCTGAGGGTGATGCGAGCAAGGGCGTAACTACCGAGACCACCAACAATTAGAATGAAGAGGTTAGCATAGATAAGTTCAGCCACTACATGACGACGACTAGCCTCGAGTTCAGCTACACGTTCTTCTTCATAGGGTGGCACGCTAGGTAGGTTATACGTATAGTCTGGGCCGCGTGTGAAGTAATCCGCCTGGCGACGAAGTCGATTTCCAACTTCGCCAGTTGAGACCCGGTACAGATTGAAGCTAAATGCGATGCTAACTGCCATCAAAATGAACAGGTACACACCAGTCAATTTGAGTAGGGCAGATCGAAACATTCAGCCCTTTCTTTAAGCAGGGTCGCCAAACATATATCCAAAACCACGGCGGGTTTTGATGAGTGGCTTACCTTTATATGGTTTTTCAACTTTGTTACGTAGATAGCCTACATAGACTTCTACGGTGTTTGGCAGAATATCTGCATCGTAGTCCCAGACATGCTGAGTGATCATATCTTTGGTAAGCAAACGTCCAGGGTTTCGCATGAAGTATTCAAGTAGGCCAAACTCTTTATGAGTAAGCAAGATTGGTGCATTGGCACGCTTTACGCTGAAGTTGGCAGGATCAAGCTCAAGGTCG
>CAYLGV010000055.1:0-4841 GCA_964383395.1 uncultured Candidatus Saccharibacteria bacterium | reverse complement strand
ATGTGTGCAATAATGCAGAAATTTCGTATATGATCAGGATTCACGTCTGCCGATTATAACAGAGGTAGGCTCGAGTGGCCAGGAAAGCTATATGAAGTGAGGGGCTCGGCTATAGGCCGTGAGGAAACCAAGGGTGTGCTTTTGGCGGTTTCCGTACCCTCAATTTATATAGCTTTCCTGGCCGTGCTTAGGAGATGGCGCGGATAGGCTTGAGGATGAATTCTTTGGCTTTTCGAACTACTGGACGAGCCTCATCAAGATCAAACAACAGTGACACACCAACATGCACCGAGAATGTCACGCCAATAATACAAACAAGCTTAATACCTAATTGGATGACACCAGTGTCATTGAGCTCCAACGGGAAAATAGAGATCATAGTAAAGGCAGCTACGATCGTAAAACCAGTAACCGACAAGATGCGTAATACACCGCCCCAAAACTCTTTATTGAGCAATCGATGATCACGGTAAAGCATGACGCTAACCAGAATCACAACTTCGGCAAAGGCAACAAGAGACTGTGCGATGGCCAGACCTGCCAAGCCATATGACTCTGGGCGAGCCAAGGTGAAGGCCAAGACGATGTTGAGAGCAATGGCAAATAAAGAAACGTACAGCGGTGTTTTAGTATCTTTTTGGGCATAGAAGTATCGTGACAAGATGCTATAACAGATTCGGAAGAAGATGGCACCACTGAGGAACCCAAAGATCAAAGCTACTGGTGGTGCTGCCTGACCATACAAGATACGTGCAAAGTAACCACGGCAGAAGTAACATACAACCACTGTTGGCAAAGCTAGCCAAATCATAATGCGCCAAATATGTAGGAAATCACGTCGGAATAAGTCTGGTCGATTCTGCGACAGTCGTTCCGACAAGCGTGGGAAAACTGCCGTTGAGATAGATGTACCGATCAACATAATTGGCACATTATGAAGTGTCATGGCAAAGTTGTAATAGCTAACAGAACCAGGGCCAAGATGACCGGCACGGTTAGTTTCAACTACGCTGTTAAGCTGATCTATACCTTGGTCGATAGAACGTGGTGGCAATTGCTTCAAGCTACCTTGGAAATCCTTGCTGCGCCAGTGTATTTTTGGTCGCCAATGAAAACCCAAACCAGCTAAACCGAAACAGGCGATGGCCAATTGTACGAACGCCCCTACCAAAGCACCAATACCCAAGCCAACAATACCAAGATGCCCAGGACCTCCATCATGACCTGGCGCAATACTAAATATAACAGCGCTTATTGCGATACAGGCATTGTAGAACAGGGGTGCGATGGCAAAAAAGAAAAAGCGCCCAAAGGTTTGTTGCACACTCATGAGAATGCCAGATATGGTAAATAACAAAGGGTTGAGCGCGAGCAAGCGCATGATGGTAACTGCTTGGTGTAGGCTCTCGCCTTGCAGACTCGGGTTAACTACGTGCTTAATGAGTGGTTCCGCAAAGACAAAGATAACCACCGAGACACAGGCCATGATAATGGCAAGCAAGTTCAATAGGCTCATTACCAGCATCCAGACACCACGCTTGTCACCCCGATGTAAGTGGTCAGTCAAAAATGGGATGAACGCAACGCCAAGCGCTCCAGCAGCGATGGTATAAAAGAAAAAATCGGGAATCTGAAAGGCTGCAAAGAATGCGTCACTACTAGCAGGGTCAACTACGGTAAAGTTGGTGCTAATAAGGCGGTTACGAAAAAAGCCAAGAATTTGGCCAGCCATAGCAACGCTAATCAATAGAAAGGCGGCACCGCCTAACGACACGCGTTTATTAGCACGATCTAAAATACGTTTCACTTCTGAATATTATAGAGATAGCTGAGCAGTATACCTAGACCAAAATCTAGTAAAGTGCCGCTTCTTTGGGCATTTTAGAACCCTTGAGTATATCCAGCACTTCTTCGGCTTCGACAGTCTCTTTTTGGAGCAAGGCAACTTTCAAAGCTTCGAGCTTACTCTGATTTGCTTTAATGACCGCACGAGCTCGGTTAGCTGCTTCGGTAATCAGGCTTTCAACTTCGTCATCAATGACCTTTGCTGTTTCATCTGAGTACTGACGTTCATGCACCATTCGCTCAAGCATCATACCCTCTTCAACATGGAAAACTTGATCACGTAATTGTTTGCCCATACCTTGGTTGACTACCATTTCACGGGCTAGTTCGGCGGCCTTTTGAAGATCATTACCAGCACCAGTTGTTACACGGTCAGGACCATACATTACCTCTTCGGCAATACGGCCGCCCAGCATACGTGCCAGGACATCTTTGTACTCAAGAATACTGTGGTAGCTCTTGTCTTCTGGCGGAATGAACCATGTCACACCACCAGTTCCACCACGTGGGATGATGGTTACTTTATGTACCATGTCACTATCAGGCAAAACATGACCGACAATCGCATGGCCAGCTTCATGATAAGCAGTCAACTCTTTCTCTTTCTCACTCATGATCTTGCTCTTGCGCTCTGGTCCGATAGCAACCTTTTCAAAGGCAGATGTAACATCGTTTTGCGTAATAGTCTTGCGGTCATGACGAGCAGCCACAATCGCAGCTTCGTTAGCAATGTTAGCCAAATCTGCACCAGATGAACCAGCCGACTTAGCAGCCAAAGCATCGAGGTCAACGCCGCTATCAAGGGGCTTCTTGGCGAAGTGGACTTTTAGAATGGCGGCACGATCCTGACGATCTGGTAGGCCAATGTTTACACGACGGTCGAAGCGACCAGGACGAAGCAAGGCTGGATCGAGGACATCAACACGGTTAGTAGCAGCAAGGACAATAACATTGGCACCTTGTTCAAAGCCATCCATCTCCGTCAGAATCTGGTTAAGAGTCTGCTCACGCTCATCGTGTCCACCACCCATACCACTACCACGGCGACGGCCAACTGCGTCAATCTCATCGACGAAGATAATGCATGGGGCATTCTTCTTAGCTTTGGCAAACAAGTCACGTACGCGACTAGCACCAACTCCAACAAACATTTCAACAAACTCTGAACCAGAAATGCTAAAGAATGGAACCCCGGCTTCACCAGCGACAGCCCGAGCCAACATTGTCTTACCTGTACCAGGAGGGCCAACCAGCATGACACCCTTTGGAATCTTAGCTCCAAGTGATTCAAACTTCTTAGGGAACTTCAGGAACTCAACAACCTCTTCAAGATCTTGCTTAGCTTCATCTGAACCAGCAATGCTCTTGAAGGTAACTTTATCTTTCTCATTGCCGTACAGGCGGGCGCGGCTCTTACCAAAGCTCATTGCCTGGTTACCCTGCCCCTGTGCACTTCTCAGCATAAAGAACAGAACAGCGCTAATAATGATAACTGGCAGGATTGAAAGACCAACTTGACCCCACATTGAGCCACCATCACTCGCTTTTTCATTTACAACTTCAACGTCCTGAGTCGTCAATCCCTGCTCATAAATGCTTGAGCCAGATTCTTTACGTGAAGCACCAACTGGATCTTTATCTTCCCTATTTGTATAAACCGTAAGTTCGTCACCGCTGACTACAATCTTACGAAACTTACAGTCCTCTTTATTGCCAGTGTACTTGCTATCACAAGCATTGGCACCTTTAATAACATCATTGAACGGAATCTGTTTTACATTAGTTTGTTGACCACGGACGCCCGCCAGCACAATCAGACCAAACAAGATCAGTAATGCCAGGAAGCCAATATTCTTTAGACCTTTACGGCCTTTGTTGCGGTTACCCCCGCTCGCTTTAAACGGTTTCTTCTCCATATGTGACCCCATTATACATAATTTTTCTAGCTGGTTCTAGCGCTCGACATATTGGAGTGCTAGATGCTGCTTCCCCACCCTAAGATCATGGTGTTTATCAACATGAAAAACCGTGCCTGGTTGAGCAGTTTTCATAGCTACCAACAGCCGTTCAATCGTACGCTTTTGGATATTCTTCACACCATGTCGCCTCAGCCAAGCATGAAGCACTTCCTTTGACACATCATGTGGCAAATGAATAAACCAACCCCTCTCTAACTGATCGAGCGCTGGCTGAGTGTGCAATAAGTTTACAAGATGCCCATCAAGTTCATCATTAATGTCAGTTAGCTGTTCGATCAATATGAGCATTTGGGCTTTTTGGCCATCGCTCAGCTTAGGAATAAGGTTTAATCGAACATGATTCCTCATGTAGCGTTCATCTTGATTTGTCGAGTCTTCATTCCAAGCTATGGCATGGTTGTGAGCGTACTCACGAATCTGTTCTTTGTTATACGGAAGTAAGGGACGAAGAATACCATCCGTAGAACGTAGCGACGTCAATCCACGTCGGCCACTGCCCCGCAGCATGTTGATAATCGCTGTTTCGAGCATATCATCTTGATGATGGGCGGTTATGATTGCCTGAGCATCGGTGATTTTGGCAACTTTTCGCAGAAAAGCGTAGCGAGCATCTCGAGCGGTCGCTTCACTGGCGCGGGGCCCCAGGGCGCCTTCATCATAAACAAATGGTAGTTGGTGACGGCTCGTGACCATCCCAACTAACTTTCGATCATTAGCCGAATCAGGCCGAATGCCGTGATCATAATGTGCCACTATTAACTCAGTACCAGGTCGTTTACGTAACAGGTCCAACAGGACCATCGAGTCAACCCCGCCACTGACAGCAACAACATACCTACCCGCACCCACCGATATTCTCATGTGCCTAAGTATACTGTCCCAGCCACGTATTTTCGAGAGGTTGGCAACCTATCCTTAAAACGATTATACTTATTAGTGAAAACCAGAAACAAATATGCAGCATTTTTTGATCTTATTTATCCCAGGTATCCTGGGCGGCATGATCAACGCCATTGC
>CAYLGV010000054.1:0-4872 GCA_964383395.1 uncultured Candidatus Saccharibacteria bacterium | reverse complement strand
CTGAAGAGAAGGCTCGTGGTATTACCATTGCTACCTCTCACCAGGAATATGAATCAGAGAAGCGTCACTACGCTCACGTTGATATGCCAGGTCACGCTGACTATGTTAAGAACATGATCACCGGTGCCGCACAGATCGACGGTGCTATCCTTGTGGTTGCTGCTAACGACGGTCCATTGCCTCAAACTCGTGAGCACGTATTGCTCGCTAAGCAAGTTGGTGTGCCTAAGATCCTCGTATTCATGAACAAGATGGATCTTGCTGATCCAGAACTTGTTGAACTCGTTGAAATGGACATCCGTGAACTGCTCGCTAAGAATGGTTTCGACGAAGATGCTCCTATCATCAAGGGCTCTGCTACTAAGGCTCTTGAAGGCGACGCTGCTAACGAAGATGCAATCATGGAACTCGTTAAGGCTATGGATGACTACATTCCAGAGCCAACTCGTGACATGGACAAGCCATTCATGATGGCTATCGAAGATGTATTCTCGATCAAGGGTCGTGGTACTGTTGCTACTGGCCGTATTGAACAGGGTATCATTAAGGTTAACGACGAAGTTGAAATCGTTGGTGTTAAGGCAACTCAGAAATCAGTTGTTACAGGCATCGAAATGTTCAAGAAGAGTCTTGACCAAGGACAAGCTGGCGACAATGCCGGTATTCTCCTTCGTGGTATCGAACGCGATCAAATCGAACGCGGTCAAGTATTGGCTAAGCCAGGCTCTGTTACACCTCACACTGAATTTGACGCTGAAGTCTATATCCTTTCCAAGGAAGAGGGTGGTCGTCACACACCATTCTTTAAGGGCTACAAGCCGCAGTTCTACTTCCGTACTACGGACGTAACAGGTGAAGTTGAGCTTCCAGCTGACAAAGAAATGGTTATGCCAGGCGACACTGTAACCTTTAAGGTTAAGTTGCTTGCTCCAATCGCCATGGAACAGGGTGTTAACTTTGCTATTCGCGAAGGTGGCCGTACTGTTGGTGCTGGTGTTGTAACCAAGATCAACAAGTAGTATCCTATAACTAGGATATTGTGACCTTCTAGGTCACCGAGAAGCCGAAGAAAGAGCCTCCAAAACAGAGGCTCTTTTCTTATACCAAGTATAAATTATGAAAATTTTATGAATTGCTTGGTAAGGTAATAGGGCTCATATTACAGTATATACATGAGCTTAACCCATGAAGATCTACAGGCCATACGGGATATCGTCCGCGAAGAAGCGACTTCGATTGTCGTTGAGAAACTCCGCCCTATCGAGTCAAAGATAGATATATTGACAGGTAAAGTAACGGCATTAGAGAATGACGTAAAAGATATTTACAGAATCTTAGCCCATCACCGAATGACAGCTACAAGTTGAAAGACCCCCAATTTTGTTGTACAATCACCAGAGTAAACTAATTGCGATGACTAAAAGTCACTAGTGGCATGCTCTCAATAGCACCCTAGGGATGTTACATCGCCAAGGAGAAATCATGGCAGAAGCCAAGAAACCAGCAGCTAAGACTGCAAAGCCAGAAGGCGGCAAGCAACGTATTCGTATTCGTCTTAAGGCTTACGACCACAAAGTAATTGATCAGTCTGCAAAACAGATTGTTGATACAGCCCTACGTACTGGAGCAACTATCGCTGGACCGATTCCATTGCCTACCAAGAAAACAACCTACACCGTTGTTAAAAGCCCACACGTTTACAAGAAAGGCCGTGAACAGTTTGAAATGCGCGTTCACAAGCGTCTTATTGACGTATTCGAACCAACTCCAAAGACAATCGACAGTCTCATGAACCTGTCATTGCCAGCAGGCTGTGACGCTGAAATTAAGATGTAATCAAATACATATGCAATAAATGTGACTGCAGAAGTTACGTTATACAACTAAACTCCCTTATGTGCTAATAAGGGAGTTTTTATATGACACAGAAGAATTGGAATAAAGTAGCCCAAGAGGAGTTTGAGAATTTGCCTAAAGAGTATCAGGATAGTTGGCGTGATCTCTATGAGCTACGTCAGCTTCATTACTAGTATTGATTAAGTCAGCATCAAAAAGGTCTGTTATACTTATGCTTATCTATGGCACAAATAAAACAGACACGTAAAAGAACCACTGCTAAGTCCGTAAAAGCGAAGTCGTCCAATAAAGTCTCATCAGAAACTGACGGAGCATTCTTTCTTAAGATAGTTCTTTACTTGCTGATAGGAATGCAATGGGTATGGCTTGTTAATCCTAAGCAGACCAACCAGATACCATTGCCTATCGGGTTATTGATAGGTGTTATCTTTGCTTCACATGACCATTTCCAAATTGACAGAAAGATCGAATACGCTATTTTACTCATTGCAGCAGCAATTGGCTTTTGGCTCCATAGTGGTGTCTATATCATTGCTCTTCGATAAATAAAGTCTTTGTAGTTTTTGCAACATATTGACAGATACGGGTATAGTTTGTTACCCTGTTATGGTATTTACAAAGTAATATTGGCTAGTTATCAAGGTTCATTCCTCCAAAACAGGGGTGAAAACCAGTGGCAGCCAATCATTTTATGTCTGTGCCTGTGAGGTTGCAGCGTAAAGAAGGACGGAATGAAAGCATTAATTACACGAAAGGTAGGCATGACAAGCACCATCGCTGATGATGGCGCAGTTATTGCTATTACCTTGCTTTCCGCTACGCCTAACGTCATTACACAGCTTAAGAATGACGAAACGGACGGCTATACAGCTATCCAAATGGGTGCAGAGGAAACCAAGAAAATTAACAAGCCTCAACAAGGCCATAACAAAGCAGCTAAAGCATCACCAAAAGTCGTCCGCGAGTTTCGTGTTGATGAACTAACAGAAGATATGAGCGTCGGCGCGCAAATTGCAGCCGACGTTTTTAGTATCGGTGATGTTGTTCATGTAACAGGTACCAGCAAGGGTAAAGGCTGGGCTGGTACTATCAAGCGACATAACTTCCACCGCGGTCGTAAGACCCACGGTGGTAAGGGTCACACACGTCAGCCAGGTTCAATCGGTTCTATGTACCCTCAGAAAATTTTCAAGGGCAAGAAGATGGCTGGTCAAATGGGTGATGAGCGCGTTACCGTACGTAACTTGAAAGTTGTTTTGGTTGACCCAGAGTTGAACGTTATCGGTGTTAGTGGTGCAGTTCCAGGCCCACGTAAAGGCATCGTACTCGTGAAAGGAGCTAAATAATGGCTGTTGCAACCTATACCAAGAGTGGTACTAAAGCCACGACACCAGCCAAGCTCGACAAAGCTGTTTTCGGTGTAACTCCTCAGAGCCATGAGCTTTTGAAGGCTGCTTATGTAGCCTACCTCGCTAACGGCCGCACGAGTGCTGGTAAGACCAAGACCCGTGGTCTCGTCCGCGGTGGTGGTCGTAAGCCATGGAAGCAAAAGGGTACCGGCCGTGCACGTTTCGGTTCAAGTCGTAACCCAATCTGGCGCGGTGGTGGTATCGTTTTTGGACCTACTGGCGAAGAAAACTACAGCCACAAAATGCACACCAATGCTAAGCGACAGGCTATCCGTCAGGCTCTTAGTGTTGCTAACGACGATGGCAAGATCATAGTTATTGAGAACTTCGCCGTAAAAGACAACAAAACGGCTGAAGCAGCTAAGTTTTTAACCAAGATTGGTGCTACCAAGAATACACTCGTGGTTGTTAATGATAAGAGCGACGATGTAGTTCGTGCTACCAGCAACTTGAGCAATGTCATCCTTGTGCAGGCCAATTACCTAAATGTTTATGATGTTCTGAACGCTGATCACATCGTGGTAACGAGTGACGCACTCAAGACCATTACTGAATGGCTAACACCAGCCAAGAAGGCTGTAAAGGAGGCTAAGTAATGAGTAAGTCTATGATTCTAAAGCCTCGTGTTAGCGAAAAAGCTTACGGCCAATCTCTAACGGGCAATGTGTATGTATTCCAGGTACCGACTGATGCAAACAAGCTCACCGTTGCTAAGGCTGTTGAAGAACAGTTTGAAGTTACTGTAAAAGCGGTGAACATCATGAAAGTTAAAGGCAAAGTAAAGCGCACTGTTCGAAAGCGCGGTCGCCAGACAACCGGCACTCGTCCTGATATTAAAAAGGCTTATGTGACTGTTAAAGAAGGTGATCACATCGCTATCTTTGCTAACGAAGAAGATAACAAGGCTACTGATACTAAGCCGGCTAAGAAGGAGAAGAAGTAATGCCTCTTAAAGTCTATAACCCGACTACTCCTGGCCGCCGTGGTATGACCGGACAAGATATGTCCCAGATCACTACCAAGAAGCCATTGAAGTCACTCATTGTCATAAAGAAGAAAACCTCTGGTCGCAACAACCAGGGTCGCATTACAACCCGTCACAAGGGTGGTGGTGTTAAGCAGTTCTACCGAATTATGAACTTTAAGCTTGCGCCAGGTACTGAAGCTGTTATCGAACACATTGAATATGACCCTAATCGCAGTGCTCGTATTGCTCGTATCAAGGATAGCAACAATGTCTATCACTACATCCTAGCTGCCAACGGCATGCATGTTGGTCAAAAGATCGCTAGCGGCGAAGGCTCTCCTATCGAGACTGGTAACCGTCTAGCCCTTAAGGATATTCCTGTTGGTAGTACGATTCACGCCATTGAAATGCAGCCTGGAAGGGGTGCTCAGATGGTTCGCTCAGCTGGTAACAGCGCACAGCTTGTTGCACGCGAAGGTGACTATGCTCAGGTTAAGTTGCCTAGCGGTGAAGTTCGTATGATTCATACTGAGTGTACTGCTAGTATCGGCGTTGTCGGTAACGAGCAACACCAGAACATGAAGATTGGTAAAGCTGGTCGCAACCGTAAGAAGGGTATTCGCCCATCTGTCCGTGGTG
>CAYLGV010000053.1:0-5056 GCA_964383395.1 uncultured Candidatus Saccharibacteria bacterium | reverse complement strand
GCTTCATGTAACTGTGGGTCAAATACTTCACCCACTGTTTTGATGCGCTCCACGCCCATGCTCGATAATGTCTTCTCAAACTGTGAAACAATACCGTTCACACCCTTGACGAAGTCGTTATCTACGAGCTCTTCGGGCACATGCTTGAGAGCACGCTCGAAGTTATCGATGATAGGCAGTAGTTCAGTAACTACACCCGCTTTTACCGTACGCCTGAGCATGCCAATTTCTTCTTCATGCCGACGACGAACGTTCATAACATCCGCGCGCTCACGCTGTAAAGCCTGAGTTAATTCACCGATTTGCTGCTCTAAGCCAGTTATATGCTCAATGACTTGTGACTCATCAAGTATCTGATCGCTTTGGTCAGATTGTTGTGTCTGAGCAGCTTGTGCCTGGTCGTCTACACTAGCCTGATCATCCGTATCGTCCTGATGTGCGTGGCCTTTATTGTCGGCTTTTGGCATATCTTCTCCTATTACAGCTATTTTTTGTTTGCAGACGCCCACGGCGACTGCCAACATTACCCATAATATAGCAATTGGCACTCACATGTCAAGAGTGCTAATGATCTGTTATTTCACTAATATAGGGCGTCTTCGAGCGTTCGACCAGCGTGTTCGACAAGCATCATCACGTCACGGTAGCTCTGCCGAGTTGGTCCAAGCACACCTATATAGCTTTGATCACTATAAGGGCTACGGAAGCGACTAATAATAAGGCTGCAGCCAGCACTACGACCAATTGGGTTTTCTTTACCGATATACACACTCAGGGGTTCGTTTGGGGCTGCTTCTTTAAGCCATGGTTCGAGATTATCGAGAAGGCGTGCTACTTGCTGTACCTGGTCGCCGTGCATGAACTCAGGTTGTCCGAAGAGATTACTCAGACCAGCCATATACAATTGGTTCCCAATGGTGGCTATACCGAGGTTATGAGTGAGTTCAACGAGGGTATCAACCGCGTTTCGGATGGTTCGCTCAGGAAGGCCACCACTCTCTACACGTGCGGTTAAGGCTCGTTCACCGCGCCGTTCGGCGGGGGTTTCATGACCCCCGGGAGCCATATTATTTACATAATATCGATAGCCTTTATCGGTTGGCACACGACCAGCACTGGTATGTGGCTGGTAGATCATACCTTGTCGTTCTAACTCAACCATTTCAGCACGAATAGTGGCTGATGACACGCCAAAAACCTTAGCCAATAATGATGACCCGACAGGGCTGGCCACTTCTGCATATTGCTCTACAACGGCGGCTAAGATCTTAGCTTGACGATCTGTCATAAAACGTCCTTTTATACCGCTAGTGTAACGCAACTAGCACTCTGTAGTCAAGAGTGCTAGGGGTTTTGTTTGAGCCAATCCTGTGTTGCTGCCAGTAGCTCTGAGGTCCTTTCACGTAACCGCACTTGCTGATCCGGGTCCTCTTTGCCGCTGGTTAGGGCCTCAATCTGCTGAGCTGCATCAGCTAACGAGTCATTCAATACAAACTGATAATAGTCATGGGTGAGCGCCAAGGTAAACTCTTCGGCGGCGCTTTCGAGACGGCGGCGCTTTTCAGTAACTGACATTGCCCCACGTCCATCGATTCGCCTCATCCATTCAGCGAAACTCGGTGGAATCACAAACAGAGCATGCGTATCTGGCTTGGCGGCTATTATGGTCGCCATGCCCACTACTTCAATATCTGTCAGGGCGACTTTGCCTTCTTTGTGAGCCTGTTCGATCTCACGCAAGCTAATTCCAGATACTTGTTGATTATGTATAACGGCCGCTTCAAGGAATTTCCCTGCTTTTACATCGGCTAGCACCTCTTCTTCGCTACGGAACCAGTATTCCCTGCCATTCTGCTCCAGCACACCATTGTTCTCACGCGGGTGGCGCGTCGTGTCCGAAACAATAAAGTGATACTTGCCTGTTTTTACAAGTTCGTTGACGATTGTGTTTCGGCCAGTGGCCGTTGGGGCCACAAGCAGCCCAAGGTTTGTTTCTTGTAGTACTTTTTTACCTGCTTCACCAACCTGATAGCTGCTCAGCAACTTCTTAAACTCATCAAGATGATGTAAGTGGTTCTCCATGGTACAGTTATAGCAGAAAGCGTTACCTAAGCAAAGGGGTTACCATATGAAGCCAGCGCCAGATTTTTCACTACTGGACCAAACTGGTACGAAGCGCTCGCTGCAAGATTACCGCGGACAGTGGGTAGTTTTATACTTTTACCCCAAAGATGATACGCCTGGCTGTACGGTTGAAGCCTGTAACTTCCGTGACACACGTGAAGCTATTGCTGACCTGGGTAACGCCGTGGTTATAGGCGTAAGTAAGGATAGTGTTAAAGCGCATCAAAAGTTCGCCGAAAAACATAACCTTAGCTTTACCCTACTTAGCGACGAAGATCATGCAGTTATCGAAGCCTATGGTGCCTGGCAAGAGAAGAGTATGTTTGGAAAGAAATACATGGGGATTCAGCGAAGTACGGTGATTATTGACCCAGATGGTAACATCGCTAAGGAGTACCCGAGAGTTAACCCGGCAAAACATGCTGCAGAGATTATCAAAGATCTGCAGGCACTCCAGAAATAAGCATAAAACGTTTGTGCTTAGCTTAAACCAGGTGTACTATACGATCAAACAAACACGCGTGAAAAGGCCCGTGGGATTCTCGTAATTTCAGGGGCCTCTTTTTTATTTTATGTGTGAACCCTTGTTAACAACTTGGCTAATCTCATAGCCACGAAAACGTAATACTGAGTATATTCCAAGTCGATGGCTAGGAAGAGGTGCAGCCCTAGATGAGACTCCTTCGACTATAGCCGCCTTTTTTGGCACCAGTTCATCAAGATGCGCCCAGTATACAAACGATTTTGCTGGGTCGAGTACGTGAACCAGCCGTTCGGCTCGTTCTACACTACTAACAAACATCGGTGCACGCAGACGGTATTTATCAAACTTATAGATGTTATTGCCTTCTTGATGAAGGCGACCACAGACATTTACATAGCTTAGGTTTGAATTTTCGGCGGCTAACCACGCCGCTGCCGACGCACCAGCACTTACACCAATTACCGCGTCGGCACCAATCTCGTCGGCATGCGCTTGCAAACCCGCCGAACGATCGTCGAGATCAGCCGCTAAACCCTCCCAACCAAAGACATGTATAATCGGTTCGATGTCATAACGTTCTGGCCACATCGTTGTAGCCCGCTCTAGATGGTGTGTTTCATCACCAATACCGGTAACAATAAGCGCTTTTTTCACGTTAGTCTCGCTTTAACATCACCGTGAAAGCTTCGGCTGGAATATCCACTTTACCAAAACGCTTCATGCGTTTCTTGCCCTTTGCTTGCTTGGCCAGGACTTTCTTTTTTCGAGAAACATCGCCACCGTAAAGCCCAGTTGTCACGTCTTTGCGGAAGGCGCTGATGTCTGAACGAGCAATAAACTTACCACCGATAGCTGCCTGTAAGGCAACCTGAAAGTTCTGACGCGGGATCACCTCTTTGAGCTTATCGACGGTTTCGCGGCCTAAGCCCTGAGCTTCGCTACGGTGCACCATAATACTCAAAGCGTCTACCCGTTCACCAGCCACGTAAAAATCTAGCTTCACAAGATCTTCTGCTCGGTAGTCATCAAGTTCGTAGTTAAATGATCCATAACCACTGGTAACGCTCTTGAGCTGATCATAAAAGTCGGTCAGCAGATTAGCTAGTGGTGCTTCGAAGCTCACTAAGGCTAGTTGTGCGTCAACATAACTTAAGTTCTTGTGAACACCGCGTTTGCTTGCCACAAGTTGAATGACAGAGCCCACATAGTCTTTTGGTACCACAACCTCACCCTTAATCCATGGCTCACGTATCTCCTTAATCTTCGCTGGATCAGGCAAGTCAGCGGCTGACTTAATGTCTGTTTCGTCGCCGTTTAAGAGTGTTATTTCATAGTCCGTAGATGGGTTCGTAACAACCAGTTCTAGGTCGTATTCTCGCTCCAAGCGCTCACGTACGATATCCATATGCAGCAAGCCAAGAAAGCCAACACGCACACCAAAGCCCAGTACTGGAGAGTTCTCTGGAGTAAACTGCAACGCTGAATCACTTAGAGATAGTTTCTCAATCGCATCTTTCAGTTCTTGATAATACTCGTTTGATTCTGGGAAGAAGCCAGCGTATACAAACGGTTTCACGTCTTGGTAACCAGGCAACGCATCTGTTGCGGGCTGTTTAGTGAGGGTGACTGTATCACCTACCTTGGCCTCACGCGTACTGCGGAGGTTGGTGACCACGTAACCAATTTCACCAGCTTTTAGATCAGCCGCAGGTGACATGCCTGGTGTCAGGGAACCGACTTCCAACGCTAAACCGTCGGCGTTAGTGGCCAACATTCTTATTTGATCATTTTTAGCAATCTTGCCATCGATTAAGCGCAGGTAGAGGATCACTCCACGATAATCATCGTAGTAGCTATCAAAGATAAGGGCTCGGGTCTTTGCATTACTGTCTGCTTTAGGTGGTGGCACATCATTTACAACCCGCTCCAACACAGCTTCCACACCCTTGCCAGTTTTGGCAGAGATATGAAGAATATCTTCGGCTTTACAGCCAAGTAAGCTAATTACCTCTGCACTCACCCGCTCTACATCTGCGGCTGGTAAATCTATCTTATTCAGTACAGGAATGATTGTCAGCTCGGCGGCCATTGCTAGGTACACATTGGCCAATGTCTGGGCTTGAATACCCTGACTGGCATCAACTACCAGGATGGCCCCTTCACAAGCCTCAAGACTACGTGACACTTCATAACTAAAGTCGACATGGCCAGGTGTGTCTATGAGATTAAGTTGGTAGTCTTGGTACTTCATGCGTACGGGAGCAAGCTTGATAGTAATGCCCTTTTCTCGTTCAAGATCCATCTTGTCGAGCAGTTGCGCCTTCATGTCACGCTTATCAACCGTTCCCGTCAACTCAAGCAAACGGTCAGCCAAAGTCGACTTACCGTGGTCGATGTGTGCAATAATGCAGAAATTTCGTATATGATCAGGATTCACGTCTGCCGATT
>CAYLGV010000052.1:0-5105 GCA_964383395.1 uncultured Candidatus Saccharibacteria bacterium | reverse complement strand
AGTGGCTCTAGATTCGTTAAGCGCGAAGGCCGCCCATCTGATGACGCAATCTTGATCGGTCGCCTGATCGATCGCCCGATTCGCCCATTATGGCCAAAAGACTTCCGTCGTGAAGTGCAAGGTGTGGCTACGGTACTAAGTATGGATCCGAGCTTCCGCCCTGACATGATTGCCATGTTAGCTCTATCAACAGCCTTTATGCTGACTGGCGCACCATTCGACGGCCCGATCGCTGGACTCCGTGTTGGCATGGTTGATGGCAAGCTCAAAGCTTTCGCTACCGCCGAAGAACTTAGCGAAGGTCTACTCGACCTCGTGGTAGCCGGAACCAAAGATGCCATCATCATGGTAGAAGCTGGTGCTAACGAAGTAACCGAAGAACAAGTTGTAGAAGCTTTGGAATTTGCTCACAAAGCCATGCAACCCGCAATCGCATTGCAAGAAGAATTGATCAAGAAGGTTGGCGTAACCAAGGAAGAGTACGTATCAGCAGCAAAAGACACAGATACCCAGGATCGCGTAGATACCTGGCTCAGTGGTAAGCTTGGTCAGAATCTCCGTTTTCCATACCCAGAACGAAATGCACTTATCGAGAACTTACGTGAAGGGATGCATGCTCACTTTGCCGAGGAAATTGGCGAAGAAGCCTATGCAGAGAGCAAGAGTGAGTACAATGACGCTCTCACCATGGCTTTGCACAAAGATGTACGCAAGGGAATCGTAGAAGATAACCTTCGTCCTGATGGCCGTAAACTTGATGAAGTTCGCTCATTAAGTTCAGAAATTGGCTTCTTGCCACGAGCCCACGGATCAAGTATCTTCACACGTGGCCTGACACAGGCCATGAACATCGTAACTATTGCCCCAGAGTCATTTGCTCAATTGCTCGACACTATGGAACGTAATGATGACTCTAAGCGTTATATGCACCATTACAATGCTCCAGGCTGGACAGTCGGTGAAGTTCGTCGCCTTGGTTCGCCTGGCCGACGTGAAATCGGTCACTCTGCTTTGGCTGAGCGTGCTCTACAGGCCGTACTACCAAGTATCGATGAGTTTCCTTATGCTATTCGCTCGGTAACCGAGATCATGAGTCAGAACGGTTCTACCAGCATGGCAGCAACTTGTTCAAGCTGTTTGGCACTTATGGATGCTGGCGTGCCACTAAAGGCTCCTGTCAGCGGTATTGCAATGGGTCTCATGATGGACGGCGATAAGGCTTACGTGCTTACAGATATCGCTGACGCTGAAGACTTTGCCGGTGATATGGACTTCAAGGTTGCGGGTACAAGCAAGGGTATCACAGCCCTACAGATGGATATGAAAGTCCATGGCCTGCCCGTGGAGATATTGAAGCAAGCCCTTATGGAAGGTAAAGCTGGCCGAGCACACATTCTTGAGCACATGCTTACTACCATCAAGACACCAAAGGCTGAGCTCAGCCCATATGCACCACGCGTAGAGTCAATCAAGATTAACCCCGACAAGATCCGCGAGATTATTGGTAAGGGTGGCGAGACTATCCAGAAGATTACCGCTGAGACCAATACTCAGATTGATATCAAAGACGATGGTACGGTCATGATTGCTAGCCCAGATGGCGACAGCATCAATGCCGCAAAGCAGTGGATCCAATCTATTGTGCAAGAACCTGAAGTAGGTGAGATCTACGTTGATGTACCAGTAGTGAGCGTGATGGACTTCGGTGCTTTCGTGCAGATCCTACCTGGTAAAGATGGCCTCGTTCACGTCTCGGAAATGAGTGAAGAGCGCGTTGCTAAACCAAGCGATGTTGTTACAGAGGGTGACAGAGTTACCGTGAAGCTTGTAGCAATCGACGACCGTGGACGCTTACAACTCAGCATGAAGCAAGCCGTAGCTGCTAAAAAGTAAATTGTAAATGAGATAAGACTATGAGCAGTCTCCATACGCCAGATCAGTTTAAAACCAAGCCAGCCCGAATTGCTATAGGCATCACCGGTTTGCTCCTGACGTATGTTCTTGGCTCTCGTGCTCTTGATACCGCCAGTTGGTGGCAGTATGGCGGCACTTTACTTCTGCTTGTACTCAGCATCCGTCTAATAGTGAAAGCATTTAAAAAGTAGTAAGCCCTATGAGCAGACCCTATCTAATTAGTCTTGTTGGTCACGCAGGTTCGGGTAAAAGTTATTTTGCTCGTGCGCTTGCCGAGCAAAAGGGGTACGTACGTTTAAACGGTGATTCACTAAGAACTGCTATGTATGGTTCGGTTGAGTCAATAAAAGAGGTGAAGAAAATAGATCCCAGCCTCGTGCGTGAGAAGGTATTTAAAGCACTAGATTATGCTGCAGGCCAAATACTAGATGCTGAAACATCAGTTATCTATGATGCAAACAATAACAAGCGTTCTATACGTATGCATAAAACTGAGTTGGCTAGAGCACATAGCGCTATACCAATAGTTGTATGGATAAAACTATCAAAAGAGCTGGCTATTGAACGCTCACAAAGTCGTGATGAGTCGGTTGATCAAAGAAAAATGACAGCTGAACAGGCAAAAGAAACTGTCGAGCGTCATATCGAAAACTTTGACGAGCCTAGTGCCGATGAACATGTAATCGTAATTGACGGTACACTGCCAAGCGAAGTGCAGTTATCAATCTTCGCATCAGAAATAGCGGGTATACATGATAAGTAAGCAGCAACAGCTCGATGACCTGGCTCAGCAGATTGCAGATGAGAATATTTGCCCAGACCTAGCCGCGCAAGCCACTCAGTTGGTCTTCGGTACAGGTAACCCCGACGCGGAGCTTGTATTTATCGGCGAGGCACCTGGAAAGAATGAAGACATTAAAGGTGAGCCATTCGTGGGAGCAGCTGGCAAGTATTTAAATGAGATGCTGGATACAATTAATCTGAAGCGTGAAGACATATACATCACCAACATAATCAAATACCGACCGCCAAATAATCGAGACCCATTTCCGGAAGAGAAGACAGACTTTCTACCATTTCTTCAAAAGCAAATTAACATTATAAAACCGAAATTAATCGTGACGCTGGGACGGCACAGCATGGATAGCTTGCTCCCTGGCCTCAAGATTAGCGAGGTGCATGGTAAACCGAGACGTCATCAAGGACACGTTTACTTACCATTGTTCCATCCCGCAGCGGCCATATACAACAGGGGACTCCGACAGACCTTACTTGAGGATTTTGCCAACATCCCCGCCATATTAGAAACATCATAATTACTTATATATCCAGACAGAAAGGAAATATATGCAACCAAATCAACCTCCAACAGGAAAACCTCCAAGAGGAAACAATAAGCCAGCTGGCCAGCCACAGAATCGTGGTACTAAAAGCCAGGGCAAACCTGGGCAGAAGCCCCAGAATCAGAAACAAAATAATAACAATGGAAACGGCAGCGGCGGTAATCGCGGTGGCGGTGTTTCACGTGGCGCGGCTATCCGTGCCCAGAAGCGCGCCCAAGAAGATGCCAACCGTCTCCTGAATGTTTACGTGGACACAACTCAACAAACAGACATTAAACCACGTGCAAACTTTATAGATGACAGCCCACGTCTCAAGATCATTGGTCTTGGTGGTATGGATGGTGGTGGTTCTAAGAACATGATGCTCATTGAGTATATGAACGATGCTGTCATCATGGACTGTGGTAACGACCTTGGTGTTGATCTACCGGGTATTAACTACGGTATCTGTGACACAACCTACCTCGAAAGCATTAAGCACAAGTTACGTGGTTACTTAATCACGCATGGTCACCTAGACCACATTGGTGGCTTGCCACACATCGTGCCTCGCTTCCCAGCGCCAATTTACGGCTCTAAGTTTAGTATCGGTCGTGTTGAAGAAATCTTTAACAACTTCGGTCTGCCAATGCCCGATGGTTTTGAGCTCAAGACCATCACCATGAACGAAAATACCCATGAACGCCTCAAAGTAGGGCCGTTCTTTGTGGAGTTTGTCCGTGTTACACACTCTATCCCAGGTAGCACGATTATCGTACTTGATACACCAATTGGACGCATCATTAACACTGGTGACTTCCGTCTCGACCCTAACCCACTCGACCATGAGCGTACTGACACAGAGCGCTTGATCGAGCTTGGTAACGAAGGCGTGCTAGCACTTCTTAGTGAAAGCACTACTGTTGAACGTGCCGGTCGTACGCCAAGTGAGTCAACAATTGAACAGAGCTTCAAGGACATCATGGACCAAGCTCCAGGTCGTATCTTTGTTGGTTTGTTCAGCACTAACATGAACCGTGTTCAGATGATCATTAACGCTGCAGTGCACCACGGCAAGAAAGTTGCTATGGATGGTCGCAGCATGATCAGCACCCTAGAAATGGCTGTTCGTCATGGTTTTGTGAAAGTACCAAAGGGCACGTTCGTGCCAATTGCAGCCGTACCAACTATGAAAGACCAAGACGTTGTCGTGGTCTGTACTGGTTCACAGGGTGAGCCAAATTCAGCTCTTATGAAAATGTCTAGTGGTGATCACCGTCACATTAAACTTAAGGAACAAGACACGGTCATCCTTAGCTCTACGCCAATTCCTGAGTCGGGTAACGACATGCTGATCGGAACCATGGTAGATGATCTTACGCGTAAGCATGTGCACGTGTTTGAGCATCGTAACCACGACCTCGATGGTGTGGGTCCATTGCACGTATCTGGTCACGCGAGTCGTGATGAGTACGCCGACATGATCAATATGACTAAGCCAAAGTTCTTCGTCCCAATTTACGGTGCCTACCGCGTTAAGCAGCGTCACCTTGAATTGGCAGTGGAGCAGGGTATTCCTCGCGCCAACTGTGTGAACGCTGAAAACGGTGATGTGATTGCGCTTACTGGCGATAAGATCGAGATTGCTGGCAAGGTACCATCAGGTACTGCACTCGTTGATCAAACAGGCATGCTGGTGAGCAATGTGGTTATTAAAGACCGCCTCATGCTGTCAGAAGAAGGCCTTGTGGCTGTTGTACTGACGATCGACAAGAGAACAGGTAATCTTATGACTAGCCCAGACATCATTAGTCGTGGCTTCATCTATATGCGTGATCAAGAGGAGCTTATGAATCTCTTCCGAACCGA
>CAYLGV010000051.1:0-5138 GCA_964383395.1 uncultured Candidatus Saccharibacteria bacterium | reverse complement strand
CACTTCCAATGGGCAGTAACCAAGCTGAAACGGGACTCCTACAGCTGATTCATCAAGGAGTGTCTGACATAAATAAGTTACAACAACTCAGTGAATTGAGTGCAGCTGCCTTTAACCAAACACTGACCATGCTTGAACTAACTGGCAAGATCCGAAGCCTAGGTGGTGGCCAGTGGGGGCTTCGGTAATATTTGTAATTTCAGAATAACTAATGGGAGGGTATAGTAAAACCATGGGTAAAACGCAGCCAGATTACGTAACGAAGAGTGACTTACGTCAGTCGATGAAAGAACTTTACAAAGACTTACGTAAAGATTTACGGGCAGATGCTCGTAAAGATAGGCTCGAAGACATGCATGTACTCCTAGACCAACAAACTGAACAGTTCCGCGACGAACTAAACAGCAAGCTTTACGCACTTGAAACAAGGCTCATGGCACATACCGAAGATGTTGTTGGTAATCACTCAGTGGAATTACTCGAAAACATTGCTAGTGTCATTGACCCAAAGGGGACAGGGCTGAAAGGACGAAAGTATCCACGCTTTCATAGAACATAGAGCATGGAGCTGAAAACCTACATCTGGATCGGTGTAATAGTGGGTGGTCTGCTTGGCGGTGTCATCGGCAGCGTACTTGACCACGGTAATATGTTCGGCCTCTGGAGCATATTGATCAGTAGCATCGGCTCGATCGTCGGCATTATCATCGGCTACAAACTTTACAACTCGTAAGAATTAATGAGCGACCGTGAGGCCGCATAAGCGGAGGCTCGGCTTATACTGCCGGAGGAAAGCCAAGAACAATTGTTCGATTGGCGGCTTTCCGAACTCTGCGTTGCGGCTTCATGGTTGCAATTATCCAGACTTTGCTTTAGTCTACCCATTTGCATATATAAGAATGAGGTATACTAAAAGCTAATGGCAAAAAACCTAGTAATCGTGGAAAGTCCAGCAAAAGCCAAGACAATTGAAAAATTCTTGGGCAAAGACTATACCGTAAAAAGTAGTTTTGGACATATCCGCGACCTTCCAAAAAAGGGCATTAGCATTGATATCGAAAAAGGGTTTCAGCCTACCTATGAAATTCCTGCCGACAAAAAGAAAGTAATTAAAGAACTTAAAGCTGCTGCCAAAGATGCAACCGTCTGGCTCGCCAGTGATGAAGACCGAGAAGGAGAGGCCATTGCTTGGCACCTCTGTATGGCGTTGGGTCTTGACCCAGAAAATACCAAGCGTATTGTCTTTCATGAAATTACCAAGCCAGCCATCGAAAACGCTGTAGCAAAACCACGTACCGTTGACCTTAAACTCGTAGACGCACAGCAGGCAAGGCGCATTCTCGACCGCCTCGTAGGCTATGAACTTAGCCCTGTTCTCTGGAAGAAAGTTCGCACTGGCCTGTCAGCAGGTCGCGTGCAATCTGTTGCTGTTCGTTTAATTGTCGAGCGTGAACGAGAGATCAAAGCGTTTGAAAGCAGCAGTGATTATAAAGTTATTGGCACATTCCAGGTTGACGATTCAACCTTAGATGCAGAGTTAAGTGTCCGTTTCCCAGATCAAACCAACACCGAGGCATTCCTAAAAGACGCTAAAGACGCCACGTATACCGTAGCTGACATTTCTCAAAAACCAGGCACCCGTAACCCGTCAGCGCCGTTTACCACTAGTACACTCCAACAGGAAGCCTCACGCCGACTTGGCTTTAGTGTTAAGCAAACTATGACGCTAGCTCAACGCCTGTATGAAAGCGGTCAAATCACCTATATGCGTACCGACAGTACCACATTGTCTGGTCTGGCTATAAAAGCAGCCGAAACCTATATCGGCAAGACCTATGGCAAAGAGTATCACCAGGTACGACAGTATAAGACAAAGAACAGTAGTGCCCAGGAAGCTCACGAAGCCATTCGCCCAACCAATTTTGACACCACTTCAGCGGGTGCCGATGAACAGCAAAAGAAACTCTATAACCTGATCTGGCGACGTGCCTTAGCCAGCCAAATGGCCTCAGCAGAAGTAAGTCGAACCGATATAACTATTGCTATGAGCAATCGACCCGAAACGCTATCAGCCAAGGGTGAGATTCTCCAGTTTGATGGCTTCTTCAAGGTATATGGTGGTAGCAAAGACGACACCATTCTGCCGCCAGTAAAAGATGGTCAAACACTTGATCTTGATCATATGAATGCTACCGAGACATTTAGCCGACCACCAGCTCGTTATAGCGAAGCTAGCCTCGTACGTAAGTTGGAAGAACTCGGCATTGGTCGCCCAAGTACGTACGCACCAACGATTAGCACCATTCAAAGTCGTGGGTACATCGAGAAGGCTGACATCGAAGCCATGAGTCGGAACGTCACAAGGCTAACACTTGAAAACGGCACCATCAGTACCTCAACCGAGGAAGAAAACTACGGTGCAGACCGCTCGAAACTCTTACCAACCCCCGTTGCAGATGTCACCACCGACTTCCTCGTAAAGCACTTTGGCCAGGTTCTAGACTACGATTTTACTGCCACAGTCGAGCAGGAATTCGACAATATTGCCGATGGTAAAGAAGATCTAACCAAAATGCTTGGTAACTTCTATAACGATTTTCACCCACTTATCGAAGCCTCAGCCGACGTTAGCCGCGAAGAAACCAGTCAAGCTCGTTTACTTGGTAATGACCCAGGTAATGGCAAGCCGATTATGGCTCGTTATGGCCGCTACGGCCCAATGCTCCAGCGCGGCGAAACCGAGAGCGAAGAGAAGCCTGACTTTGCCCCAATGCCTGATGGCGCCCAGCTTACCACTATTACACTCGAAGAGGCATTAGAAATGTTCAAACTACCTCGACTAGTAGGGACCACCGAAGATGGCCAAGAAATGAAAGCCAACATCGGACGATTTGGGCCATATGTGCAGGTCGGTAAGCTCTATGTGTCTATTAAGCCACATGATCCTATGAAGATTACCGAAGAAGAGGCCAGAGAATTGTATGCCGAGAAGCTTGAAAAAGAAGCCAACAAGTATATCGCTCAGTTTGATAGTGGTATTAGCATCGTAAACGGCCCTTACGGCCCTTATATCACCAATGGCAAGAAGAATGCTCGTATTCCAAAGAGCACTGATCCAAAGAGCCTCAGCGAAGCTGATGCGAAAGTGATGCTCGACAAAGCCCCCGACAAGAAAAAGCGCGTCATCCGCCGCAAGTCCAAGTAGTTTTTATATACTCATAATTATTGTATAGTATTTAAATGCTGTACATCCCTGGAGGAGCAGATCCATCGTTTCGTTATGAGCTAGACAGGCTAGTTGATGATGCTGCCATCGAAACTACCCCTGATGGCTTTGATTATTTTGTCGTGGAACGGGGTCAACTGACGGTCGCTCCGGGCGTAGCTGGTGAAACACATCTTACAGGCGACAATCTTGAAGTCACACTTGTGGTCGATGAAAGTATCGACCAAGAGGTACGACCCACGATCGTTGACATATGTCTTGGAACTATCGAACTTTTTGAAGAAGGAAAGACTAGTATAGAAGGTCTCATTTGCGAGGCCGCGAGCCGTGTTGCGACAGAAAAGCCAGTAGAGCATATTCAGCTGACTGCAACAAACTTACAGGCCGTTTTTGACACCTATCGACGTAATATTGCCGCACGCGATCGAAAGGGTAAGGTTACTGAGACTCATCCTGATACACGAGCCCAATTGCGCCACAGCCTCGGCTGGACAGCTTTTTCACGACCCATAAACGAGCAAGGCCTTGCCACTATAGATACCAGCCTCGCCGATCGTGGCATTTATATGCCTTATGCCGAGACTGGCCAAGTTCTTCGTGGCGAGATGAAACTACCTCAGGGTAAGCTTGGAGCTTCTTGCTACTTTGCTGTTGAGAAAAGTCGACATGGGCATACCTGTAAGCCATGTGGTGGTGAAATATTCTCTGGGAACAGTCGTCTGACCGTATCACTCGACAAAAAAGTCAATGGATACGACCACCATCATTACCATCCTGTCTGTTTTGCCGAAACAGATATGTCACTTCTAGACCCCAAAACACTTAGCCTACAGCCACTACCCGAACATCTCAAACCCCATTATGGACAGGCCAGCTAGGCTTATCCACATGTTGCACAGGTTGCAACTTATTTTACGGTGATATTTCTACATCATAATTCCAGCAGGGAAGTCTATTTCATGCTAAAATAAGTACACACAAGCACATAGGTGCAAAAAAGCGTACTTTATATCATAAATGTATTGACTTTTTGTTCATATGTTTTACAATTATATAAGATTTCTACAGTAAATAAAGGTAGGGAAGGACACAATACCGATGCCTGAGACAGCCAAACTACAGATAGAGAAGATTATCACGGACGTACTTGCTACCATTGATAGGGAGCGCGAACGTGAGATTATTGCACGTCGTTTTGGTTTGTTTGATCGCAAGGAAACCCTTGAGCAAATTGGGGAACTCCTTGGTATTACTCGTGAACGTGTCCGTCAGCTCGAAAAGGCTGTTATTTCCCGCTTAAAGACAAGTGCCGCATCTGGCCAGCTGCCACATATTGAAATGGTGCAGGACGCTCTCGTAGAGCTACTTGGTAACAAGGGTAGCATTGCCCGCATTAGTGAGCTTAGCGCGCATTTCAGCAAAGAGAATGGTCGCCTTGACCAGGCTCGTGTGTCATTCCTCGCCCAACTATCACCAAAGCTCGTAGTGATCGATGATAACGACTATTACTTCCACAGCGCAGGCCTTGCAGCCATTCATGATGAAAAGAAGATCAAGAAGCTCGTCGAGCAGATCATTGCCGCTGTTAAAACAATCGGTGAGCCAACCAGCATCGAGACGATTGCCAAAGAAGCCAAGATGGACGACGTTAAGCATGCGCAGGCACTTGCCAGCACCAGCAAACTACTCGCAACCCTCAACGGCCGCTGGGGCCTTGTAAAATGGCCAATGGTTAACCCAAAGAACATCCGCGACAAGATCTACGTTATCCTCAAGGAAAACGGTAAGCAAATGCACTTCAACGAAATTGCCGGTGCTATCAAAGATTCAGACTTTAAGCGTAAAGATGTAACCACTCAAGCTATTCACAACGAACTTATCAAAGACAAGCGCTTTGTACTTATTGGTCGTG
>CAYLGV010000050.1:0-5144 GCA_964383395.1 uncultured Candidatus Saccharibacteria bacterium | reverse complement strand
CAGTTAAGCAAGCACTTGAATCACATGAGCAATATGAGGTTGTTTGGTCAGATATCGAAGCTATCAATAATGACTTCAAGAAAGAGCCAAGTGGCCGAGAGCACTGGATCGATGGCATGTTGAGGGTGCGTGACGCCGTTAAAGCATATGAGGCGGGCGAAGAGTATGTGGGACCAGTTATAACTGGTGACGGTATCATGATGAACTCTGGCAAGTACGACGGCATGCCTTCGGCTGAAGCTCGCGAGAAAATCGTGGCTGATTTAGCTAAGAAAGGTTTCGGCAAAGAACAGGTTAATTACAAGATTCGTGACTGGCTGATTAGTCGTCAGCGCTATTGGGGCGCGCCGATTCCAATCGTTTACTGTGAAAAAGATGGTGCCGTTGCAGTGCCAGATGACCAGCTACCAGTGGTTTTGCCTGAAGTCGAGAGCTACTTGCCAACAGGCGAAGGAACGAGCGTGCTCGCTGGTGTGAAGGATTGGGTTAATACTACCTGCCCAAAGTGTGGTGGCCCGGCCACTCGTGAAACAGATACTATGGATGGTTTTGCCTGTAGTAGTTGGTACTTCCTGCGTTTTGCTGATCCGCACAATGACAAAGAGCCATTCGATAAAGACAAAGTGAAGTTCTGGCTGCCAGTCGATGACTACATCGGCGGTGCGGAACATGCCGTGATGCACCTCTTATACGCTCGTATGTGGACCAAAGTTATGCATGACGCTGGTCTGATTGAGTTTGATGAGCCATTCAAAGCATTACGTAACCACGGTATGATCTTGGCGCCAGATGGCCGCAAGATGAGCAAGAGCTGGGGTAACGTAATTGCACCTGATGAGCTGATTGACCAGGGTTACGGGGCAGACTCCATCCGAATTATGGAGTTATTCATTGGTCCTTGGGATCAGCAAGCGAATTGGAGCGTTGAGGGTATGGGCGGTTGCTTCCGCTTCTTACAGCGTGTATGGACGCTAGTACAAGAGCACCTTGAGGCAAGTAAAGATGGCCTACAAAAGAGTGAGACCAGCAAGGACCTAGATGTTGCTTTGCATAAAGCTATTAAGCGGGTGAGCGATGATCTGCACCAAATGGGCTTTAACACTGCCATTGCGGCTCAGATGGAATTAGTCAATGAACTGTACAAGCTCAAGACTACGGTGCCACTTGGAAGCGAACAATGGCAAACTGTTCTTAGCATCTTCCTGCAATTACTTGCACCGTTTGCACCTCATATGAGCGAAGAGCTTTGGCACGAGTTAGGCCATGAAGGCTCGATTCATGTAAGCGAATGGCCATTATGGGATGAGAATTTGTTGGTGAAAGATGTGGTAACTATCGTTGTGCAAGTGAATGGCAAAGTACGAGCTCAATTAGAGGTTGCAGCCGATGCCGATGAATCAACGGTTACCGAAGCCGCTAAGGCTAACGAGCGTGTCAAAGTGTATCTTGACGGTCAGACCATCAAAAAGGTTATTTTTGTACCTGGTAAGCTGATCAGCTTCGTCGTTTAACTGTTTACCTAACAGATCAAAACATTGAATAAAAACTGAATTTAGTGTATGGTATAGAAAATAACCGCGGAGTAACTATGGCTGCAGCTGAAATTAACCCTTTTGAAGAAGCATTAATCGAGCAGGAAGCTCTGTTGGCTTCTGGGCCAGTGGACAATGATCTGCTCCATGTCACACTTAATGCTCTCGAAACAACTGGCTATGAACAAATTGGTAAAGGTGAACTAAAAACAGCTCGCTTTGCTGAGGCATTACACCAAGTATTTAGTAATGCAGCTGAGCTTGAAGTTGTTCCACCTCTGAGCGAAGAGCAGCAAGCACGCTTTACTGGTAAAATCGCTACATACGCTACCATGATGGAAGCAACGGCTACAAAGCCTCCTCGACGTACCCAAACAAAAACCGACACCGATAAAACACCTACTGATAAGCCAAAGCGATAGCCAAAGTTCGGAAGTCTCCAAATGAATCAGCGTAGCGTCGAGACTTTTTTGCACACCAGCATTAAGGACGAAATGCTACCTACGCATATCGAGGGTTTCGAGCCAGGGATAGAGTTCATACATAACTTACTAGAGAACTGTCCGGTGGTTGCCACCCACCCGCTGGCGCAAAAAGGGCTGGTATTTGGTGTAGAGAACCCCTATGGTCCCGACACTGATGACGAGATTGAACTTGTGCAGCTGACTCGTAAGCACGGGCGATCATTTGAGGTTTGCCATCCAGATGCACAAGGTGTATGGCGGGATGAGTATGGGCACTTGTATAGCTCGATTAACCTCAAAGGTAATAACTTTTCGAACCCACACGCCATGAAGACGGCTACTGCGCCTGACGGGTATATTGCTTTTGGGTTACAAGAGAGCTCTGTTAGTCGCCGTGTCTTGCGTGCCTCACGCATAATGCGAGAAAACGGCATTGGTACGGAATACATCTTGGGTATGGCTGAGCCAAAAGCATTTGGTTGGCCAACAGTAGACAATAAGACGAATAGTCTCGAGTTCTTGGATCTGCCACAGTATAAACAGAAACTAGTTGAAGAGAGCTGGAAGCAACTTGGTGATGAACAAAAGACCGCTGAGACATATGTAGAAATGGCTCGTGCTTTCGAGCGAATGACCTTTTTGGTTAGTACCCGAGCTATGGATACATCGTATCGATACTACGATGTTATGCACAATAACGAAGCGGCAAAGGTGGTTTTCTCACTCATAAATGAGCATCTCCGTGATGAGAATCAACCCGAACTTCATCCCACTGATCCAAAGGATATGCTTGAATACGTAACGGATTACGTTACTCCCAGTGCTGCGAAGAACCTTGCAAGGCTACATTACCTTGGGTTGGCGCACCGTTTTCCAAATGACTTAAATGTGACGGGCTTGGGTAGCCTCGTTGATCTTGATAGCGTGCACGGTGAGGCTTTGGATCTTGGAGATGATGCGATTACACCAGGTGATATTGCAAATGACATACTCCATTTGGCTAACGGGTTGCGTGACCGTGGAATCTTTGGCCTCCTTTCTCAAACTGGTGATATGGGACCAGGGATTACAGAACGTGTGATGAGTGCCTACATCAACGAAGTGTGTGAGCTGTTCATGGCCTCGGGTCAAAGTGTAGAAGCTTTCGAGGCATACGTGCTTAGGCTGGCTGCAGCAGTACACGATCAAATTCCATATGTCACAAATGAGGAAATGCTTACGACAGCTATTCAGCTCGAGAAATCGTCCATGGACGCATACAATGCAGTTGCGGCCCCGCCAGAAGTAGAACAGGCAAACGAGCTAGTTGAAGCATGGGTCAATACATACTGGGATTATCTAGAGCCGTACCTAGAGCAAAAAATTATAGACGAACTACCGAAGACCCTTGATAGGCTATTCTCGGATTATATGAACGAGCGCGGCGTACCTTTTGATTTTGACCTAATTAAAGAGCTAATCGATGGAGATAGCCAAGCGGCTGTCTTTACCCGTAGTCGGTTAGCCACTGATGTGCTCTTTGCATTGACGTTTGTATATACTGGCCACATATCAGAAGATCCAAACCCAAAAGACGAGCTGGCTTTTGATCGCGACGCAGTAACACGCCTCCTCACTGCTGACTATGCCGACTGGGAAGAAATGTTCTTTGATAAAGCACGAGTCTTAGTAGAGAACGTGCTGCAGGGGCAACTCACAACTCATACGGCTGAAACTGAGAAGGCAGAGATACCTTATCTTTTTCGAGACAAAAAGTCCCATGCTCTATTTTTAGCCGCTCCGGGAACATATGTTTACGAAACCAACCATGTTACTGTCGAAGATATCCAGGAGTATCTTAATGCTACCTACACAGAAGTTACACTTGAGCCCTATAACTCAATGCCTCCAGCTCGGAGTACATCATGTGAAGTTACTAGGGATGGATCAAAACTTATACAAATTGTTACTGAGCTACCAACGGATGGTTCATCGTACGCGTTAAGTTCACAGAGACCAGCAATTCAT
This sequence comes from uncultured Candidatus Saccharibacteria bacterium, assembly GCA_964383395.1. Lineage (GTDB taxonomy): Bacteria > Patescibacteriota > Saccharimonadia > Saccharimonadales > CAYLGV01 > CAYLGV01. Next base: position 1,141 of record CAYLGV010000050.1, on the reverse strand, counting down.
GTAGATGTAGCTGAGCTTGGCTATGTGATGTTTGTTGAACTGAAGCCGGATGGAACTCACCGTCTACGTATCCAGCATCCACATGCAGATCGTGTACTACACAAGCAGCCACTATCTAGTAAACAGATAGTGGACTTCTTGCAGGCTAACTCTGCGAGTGGGCAGGGCGAATTCTTCGATAAGGATATATACTACAATCCTAAAAAGCCACCATTTGAAATTGGGTTTGTAGTTGAATCTGAGCTACTCAAATATTTGCAGATATAGCAGACTGCTTGAGTTTTTACCTCTTATGCGCTACCCTATATACAAGTATTAATATCATAATTTTTGAAGGAGACGTGTTTTTTATGGGAAAACCCAAAAAACGAACTTCTGCCCGACGTACAGGTTCTCGTCGTAGTCACCTCGTGTTAGATCTAGCGCGACAGGTTAATGCGAAAAGCCCAGTGAAAGCTTTCACCACTCGTAAAGAGTCTGGCAAAGCCCTATCAGCAGTTGTCAAGCCTGCCAAAAAAACGGCAAAAGTCTAAGCAGTTTCTACGCTTACTCGGCGTATACTTAGAGAGAAGGAATTAACAATATGAGTGCTAACCGCCACCTCGGTCGAATCATCGCCCTACAGACTCTGTATGAGCAAGAGTTTCGGCGTGAGTGTGGTGACGACGACTTCGATCTCGATGAAGTCTTGCAACGTAATATCAGGCGTTATCACGAAACAGTAGATGATCGTGATTTCATCCAAGCGCTCGTCACAGGTGTGACTAAGCATCTTGAAGATATTGATATCCAATTGCAACCATTAGCACCCGAGTGGCCAATCAACCAGATTGCTCGCATGGATCGCATTGTTCTACGTATGGGGGCCTACGAGCTTCAATACGGTGATGGTATACCACCTAAAGTGGTTATTAACGAAGCGGTTGAACTTGCCAAAGCATTTGGCGGCGAAAATTCCTCTAAATTCATCAACGGCGTCCTCGGCTCATTACTCAAACAACTAGAAGCTTCTAAGGAAGTAGCGACCAAAGAAGTAAAGGAGAAGAAGGCGTCAAAAGGAAAGACCACATAGGTTTTTAATGAAACGGCCTAAGCCAATCCAGGGCTTTAAACAGCTCGTTACAAAGCGAAAGCCAGCCAT
>CAYLGV010000049.1:0-5229 GCA_964383395.1 uncultured Candidatus Saccharibacteria bacterium | reverse complement strand
CGGCGTACATAATCACACGGCCTTCAACGTGACGAGCCGCACGACCAATGGTCTGCACTAAAGCCTGTTCGCTACGCAAAAAACCTTCTTTATCTGCATCAAGAATCGCCACCAAGCTCACTTCTGGCAGATCGAGGCCTTCACGTAAAAGGTTAATCCCAACAACTACATCGTAAATACCCAGACGCAGGTCACGCAGAATATCGGTTCGATCGAGCGTATCTACATCGCTGTGAAGGTAGGTTACCTTTATGTTTAGCTCTTTGAGGTACTCGGTGAGGTCCTCAGACATGCGCTTAGTCAGGGTAGTTACGAGTACACGCTGGTGTTTGTCGATAGTTTCACGTATCTCAGCGATAAGGTCATCGATCTGGCCGTCAATTGGGCGTACTTCAATCTGTGGGTCGATCAGACCAGTTGGACGAATAACTTGCTGGGCCGGCTCGGGGCTACGCGACAGTTCATACTGGGCTGGCGTAGCACTAACATACACGATCTGATTAACATGCTTTTCAAACTCAGTGAACGTTAGTGGCCGGTTATCGAGGGCGCTCGGCAAACGAAAACCATGCTCAACCAGGACTTCCTTGCGTGCCCGGTCGCCGTTATACATACCGCGAATCTGCGGCATGGTCATGTGAGACTCATCAACCATCAAAATATAATCATCTGGGAAGTAATCGAGTAAGGTAGCTGGCTGCTCGCCTGGCTCGCGGTTAGTAAGGTAACGGCTGTAGTTCTCAATACCTTTTACAAAGCCTGTTTCTTCAAGCATTTCTAGATCAAATCGGGTACGTTGCTCGAGACGCTGAGCTTCTAATAGCTGGCCATGGCTTTTGAATAAGCTCAATCGCTCATCTAGCTCATGTTCTATCTGTCCCAAGGCAACTTTAAGCTTATCTTGTGGTGTCACATAGTGACTGCTTGGGAACACTTTGAGCTCACTCTTATTTTCTATGATTTCTCCGGTAAGCGGGTCAACTTTGGTGATTCGCTCAACCTCGTCGCCAAAGAACTCCATGCGGTAGGCAAACTCTTCACTAGCTGGAAAGACATCAACCACATCACCGCGAACACGGAAAGTACCACGGTGGAAATCGATATCGTTACGCTGATACTGAATGTCGGTAAGTTGGCGGAGTAGCTTGTCTCGAACACGTCTCTCACCCGTCTTTACTGCTACCGACAGGCCATCGTAGTCTTCTACCGAGCCAATGCCGTAGATACAGCTCACACTGGCTACAATAATCACGTCCTTACGTGTAAGCAACGCATCAGTGGCAGCGTGACGCAAGCGGTCAATCTCTTCGTTAATCTGTGAATCTTTTTCGATATAGGTGTCGGAACGTGGAATATAGGCTTCTGGCTGGTAGTAGTCGAAGTAACTTACGAAATAGTGAACTGCGTTATCTGGGAAGAAGTTCTTGAACTCACCATAAAGCTGAGCCGCAAGGGTTTTATTGTGGCTCAAAATCAGTGTCGGTCTTTGCAGGTTCTCGATGACATTAGCCATGCTGAACGTTTTACCGCTACCCGTAACACCAAGCAGAACCTGCTCTTTCACACCCTTTTGCAGGTTCTCAGTGAGCTGAGCAATAGCTGTTGGCTGATCACCTTGCGGCGTATAGTCTGACTTAATCTTGAACCTACTCATCCTTATATTGTATCAGGGATTAGGCATAGCCTCCTGAACCATAATTAACCTGACTGTATATACGATCATAAAGCTGGTTTGCCTCTTGGTTCGTAAGTGATCGATCTAGATGTCTCAGCGTTACGCGCACCAAGACATTTTTTTGGCCCTTCTCTATACCCAGTCTATCCTGAATCTTGGGTGGTAAATCTTCAGACGCTGTCTCGTTTAGAACTTCTACACTTTCCAAGATATGTTGGTCATACCCAAGTGCTTCACGAATATCGTCGTTGATGTCTTCCTCGACGTAAACCGTAGGCACACTATATGACATATCTCGTTGAATGGCTGGCTGATTGGAGACCTCAACGTATGGTTTAAGGTCCTGCATTTGAGCAGCAATCTTTGGGTTTGTTGATCTTAGGTATCGGATGTCGGGTATCGACTTTAGAGTCATGACTAAACGATCAAGACCGATCCCAGAAGCCCAGCCAGAATGTTCTGAAGGGTCGAGCCCAGCGTTAATCAGAATCTGATCGTTAATAAGACCACATTCCAATATCTCAATATCCCGGTCACCTTTAACCGCATTCACCTCCATACCTTCTTTGGTATATGGGTGTGGCATGTCAACAATTCGTAGTTTCCAGCCAGGCGCCGCCACGCCAGCGACGCCTTCAACCACGTTTCGTAGATCCTGTCGAATCAAACGTTTGTTTTTAGTAACTCGCCATATGCCGAGCATATGAATCGCTGCTAGGTGCTTCTTATCTGTAACATCCCGCCGATAAACTACTGCGGGCGTTAAAATGACCACATCATCCCAATCAATACGTTTAGCAAGATCACGCAAGATGCCTGGAATATGCGCCGTATCATGCGTTCGTAAAATATGCGTTTCATCGACGTAGTGTGTATATGTCGACGAGCGACTGATGTTATCTTTATCGATCAGCAAGTTATCATAGTTGTCTTCAACCGACACAATCGGGTTGCCTCGATATACCATTATCTGACTACCTGAGTGAGTTAGCCGTATATAGTCTTCTATTTTTTGGTACAACAGCTTAACCGCATGTTTCCCGTCGGCTTGTGTTAGGTCTGGAATCGCCAGATAGTGTTCCAACTGTTTCTTTGTAATAGGTTTTGTGTACATCTTCATGGGTTTCTCCTTTAATACCAGCCAGGCATCGAATATGATGCCTCGGCGGCTTTTGCTTGTCTTAAATCTTCACGTAATTTGTTACGATCCATCCGAGCTTGGTGCATACCTGTTCTTTCAGCTTCAATAGCCGCTTCGTCAATTGGGATTACACTCAAAAGTTCGTTTATAGATCGTCTTCCTAAATGTATTGCCGTTTCTGCACTGTGCAGTCTTTGGCCAATCTCTCTTTGTTCAATACTTCGTTTATCCATAATTTTTCTCCTTTGAAATTAAAAAAGCCTCCGTTTGGAGGCTGATAGATCTGTTAATTGCTAAGATTTATTGTATAAAGCTAGCAAGGCCTCCATGGGTTGAGACCATAAAAAAGTTCATTACTGATAGTGAAATTACTTTCATAGATACCATTTATATCACCTGTTATGCTTTAATGCAAGCTTCTAATCATTGCCTATGAGCCGACTGCTAGACATATAGCTCCGACAATAATCAACAAAAACGAAATGACTTTCGGCTTCGATAGTTTTTCTCCAAAAAGAATGATGCCTAGAATTGCTCCCATGAGAACATTAGTGCCTCTTAGTGCCGAAACGTACGCAATTGGGCCAGCTGCAATTGCCAACAAATAGGTTACATACGTAGTTCCCTGTAGCGAGCCAATTACTCCAAGTTGCTTAGCAAAGGGACGCATGTTGGCTGTAACCTTCTGTTTACTGAGACGAATTGCTAGTGACAATGTCAGCAAAGCCCCGATACTACTCGAAAGGCTGTAGAACAATGGGTTTGATGCCTTGACACCTATCTTCTCCATAACAACAACTATCGTAACTAACAGCACTGATGCCAGCATGGCTCGACTACTACTATCTTCTCGGAAAGGCTGGAGAGGGTGATGTAATCGTTTCCCTTTAAGTCCAAGTGCATAAATACCTAGAACAGTTACAGCAACACCTACAGAAGCTACAAGACCTGGAACTTCACCAAGCGTAAGCCATGCGATTAGCAAGGCAAACACCGGCCCCAGACTTTGAAGTGGTAGCACTTTTGAGAGCTCCCCATGTTTGATGGCATGATTGTATAGGTATGTGTTCAAAGATGGAAATATTACTGACACGATTAGTAACGGAACCCAGAAATCTACACCCAAATGAAATGGGTTAAGTAACGTATGACTTATAAGTACGACACACATAATTATGGGTAGTGATATGCATTGCACCCAGAATCCATAGGTTAAGTGATGTAGCTCAGAAATAACTTTTTTCTCAAATGGGCGGCGCGTGGCCACCAAAACGGCACTAAGTAGTGCCCAAAAAATCCACATAGAACTTCTTTCAATTTGTTTTTATAAGATAAGAGATTAGGGGATATTATCCCGCAGATATGTTTATAATAGCATATATGTAAATTTGTGTCAATATTTATGCAGGCTTCGGCCTGGCTATACCTCTGATATAATTAGCAAGTATGATTTATGAACTTCGACGATATGAGCTACAACAACACAACAAAGCTGCCTTTTACGAACGCTTCTCAAAGCAACTCATGCCCATATTTATAAGATGTGGATTTCAGCTCGTCGGGGCTTGGGACACTGTCATCGGCGATGTACCTGAATATACCTACATTCTTGCCTGGGAAGATCTAAATACTCGTCAAGCCGCTTGGTCGAAGCTTAACAGCGACCAAGAGTGGTCAACTATTAAGCATGAGTCACAAGAAAAACACGGCACTTTAGTGCTCAAAACTCACAGCCAGATTCTTGCGGCGACAGATTACTCGCCGATTAGGTAACTGAACTAGCCGTTATGCTTGTGTGGGTGCTGCAAAAACCACTGGGTACTAAGTGTTTTGGTGTTTATGTCTTCGTAGTCTTTGTCGAGCATTTCGATAATTCGCTTTACGAGGTTCTGCGGATCACTATCAAAGATAACCATTTCGCGATTGATTGGCTCAAGCCTCTCCATAAGCTCAGGGATGATGTCTGCCGTACCGCCACTGCCGAGTAATACGCCACAGGGCATATGTGATTCTAGGGCTGTCGTAAACTCATGCAAGCTACCAAAACGACCACCGATGGTGATAACCGCGTCGCTTGATTGTACCAAGTGCACATCCCGTCCGACATAATGCATACCAGTAAAGTTCACGAAGTCAAAAACACCAATTGGCAAGCGGTATTTGGCAACATGTTCACGCAAGCTGCTGGCTGGAGAAAAGCCAATACTCATACCACCTTCTTCTTTGGCGGCCTTGGCAGCATAGAATGGCAAACCAACCGTTGCCCCGGTGGTGATCATATGACCAGACCGAGCAATCTCGCGGCCAACTTGCTCAGCTAATTCGTGCGCACCATCAACCGTCTTGCCTGAGGCAGCGCCAGACACACAAATGGCATAGTTCATAGGGCAAACTCCATATCTTCGCTTAGTAC
>CAYLGV010000048.1:0-5241 GCA_964383395.1 uncultured Candidatus Saccharibacteria bacterium | reverse complement strand
TACGAAAGCCAGATGCGCCTACGAAGTACGATTTTCTGTTTGCTTCCGTAGCAGATGAGGAGTTGGCTCGGGCCGCTTCAGCACCGTTTATTGGCGAGGATATCGTCACCACGCTTGGGTCTGTCGCAGCCCTCAGGAGCTTGCTTAAGCCAGAACAGGAAGTTCATTCACTTTCTATATTATTACGAGGAACAGTAAATCCTTACTATCAAATTGGCTTAACTGATCATTATTTACTCACGAGGGAAATCCCTACAGATAAAGACGAGTTTAAGCGTCAGTTGCTAGCTAGCGATTTTTAATCACAGGAGCTAATGCTTGCTATACTTGATGTATGACTGAACTCGCAAATATTATTGGTGATTACGACGCTTTTCTTGAAGACATCTTAGGCCGTGTGAAGGCCGAAGGCTTTGATTTTGCTGACTTCACACAAATTGATCATATGTGTTACCGCACGACATCTCTGGAGAATTATGAAGCAAAGAAAAGGGAGTTAGAATCCGTTGCAACTCTGCTTGGTGAGACTATGGTTAATGATCGCCCCATCTCAACATTTCGTTTACACTCGCCTGTAATTCATATGCCCTGGAGGGTAGATGCCATTGAATTGCCCGCTCCCAAAGCGGGTGCTGAGCACAAAGAAGGCCTTGAGCATATCGAGTTTGTACTCTTTGATGACTTTCCAACCTTCCTGAAGAAGTACGATGGTAAACCCTTCGAAATGCGTGCTGCAGATCGCGGCATTAATCCAGAGATTGGTTTGCAGCTCAACGGCTTATCGGTGAAGTTCCACTTACTAAATTTACCTACCGTTGTGTACATCGAAAACAAACTTGGCTTAGACGATATACGTGATGGGCAATAGACAAAGCGACAATTATTTCTCTAAATAGTTACAGATAAGGTACCATTAGTGGCATATGCTCACACATTTCTTGACTGATGTTTTGGGACCGATCGGCACAGCATGGTTGGCAATCGACTGGATAATCCGAATTGGCTCGCTATTTATCGTACCAAAAGACCGAAGTCCTTCATCGGGGACTGCATGGTTATTGTTTATTTTTTTCTTCCCAACCTTGGGCTTGGTAGCGTTCCTCATCTTCGGTAATCCAAAACTTCCCAAGCGTCGACGTATTGCCCAAAAAACACTGGAAGGATTTATCAAATCTTTACTAACGGAATATCGGCAAAAGTACGACAAGCATAAATTATTAGACGCAACTGTCCCAAAAGAGTATGAATCACTGGCTATTCTCAATCAGTCACTTACGGAATTTCCTGTTTTTGATGGCAATGATGTGACGGTCTTGCCAGAGTATGACGAGGTTATTCCTCATATTATTAAAGACATTGATAATGCTAAACATTATGTGCACCTTGAGTATTTCATTATTTGTATTGATGAACTGACTTTGCCGATTTTCGACGCCCTAAAACGTGCCGCGGAGCGTGGTGTTGTTGTGCGCGTCCTCTACGACTCACTGTCAACTAAACGTTATCCTAAGTGGAAGGATATGCTTAAGCGATTCGAAGCAGATGGCGTTGTTGCGCAAGCAATGCTGCCACTTAAGTTGCCGGGCAAGGGCTATGTTCGCCCCGACCTGCGCAACCACCGCAAACTTGTGGTAATTGATAGTCACATTGGTTACACCGGATCACAGAATTTGGTCAAACGTAACTATCACCGTAAGGATAGCATCTACTATGATGAGCTGGTGGTGCGATTACAAGGTCCAATTGCTATGCAATTATCAGCAATCTTTATGACTGACTGGTATGCAGAAACAGGACAAATCTTAAAATATGAAGATTTAAATACTCAACCCAAAAATGTTGAGAGGGCAGGTAACTCTGCATTACAGATTCTGCCAAGTGGGCCAGGCTACAGCGATGAGAACAATCTAAAGCTCTTTACGAGCATGATCCATAAAGCACACGAAGAAATTGTGCTCGTAAATCCCTACTTCGTACCTCACGACTCATTGCTCACAGCACTTACGAGTGCGGCTCAACGTGGCGTGAAAGTGAAGCTCATTAATTCTGAAGTTATGGATCAGTGGATGGTGGGTCATGCGCAGCGTTCCTATTACGATATGCTGTTACAGGCAGGTGTCGAAATATATTTATATAAGGCACCCATCCTATTGCATTCAAAGTTCATTGTCGTAGATAGTTCAATTGCGACGGTCGGCTCAAGTAATCTTGACCTTCGTTCTTTCTATTTAGACCTCGAAGTTACACTTGTCGCCTACGATCCGAAAGTGGCAAAACAACTACATAGCGTTGCCGAAAGCTACCTGAAACGCTCCAATCAAGTGTCTCTCAAGAAATGGCAAAAACGACCATATCGTACTCAGCTGAAGGACAATATTGCTCGTTTAACGGCGGCTCTTCAGTAGTAGTTCGCAGGGTTGTCGCTTTATATTGTGTAAATAAGTGATAGTATCTATTCAATGACAACGAGGCAATTAAACACCTTTGCTGACGCAGAAGCGGCTCTTCAGCCGTATATTCCGATTGTTAAACAAATGACTGGTAAAGATATCACGCTTGAGCGCATGGAGCCACTGATGGCCAAGATTGGCAATCCTGAGTTAAAACTCAAGGTGATTCATGTGGCTGGTACGTCAGGCAAGACATCGACAGTCTACTATATCGCAGGGTTGCTTAAAGCAGCTGGTCAAACTGTTGGCTTGACTGTATCACCACACATTGATGTTATCTCGGAGCGCTTGCAAGTAAACCTGGAGCCTTTGCCTGAGGCTGTTTTCTGTAGTGTACTGTCGGAGTTTCTTGAACTAATTGCCGAGGTAGAGCCCATGCCATCATACTTTGAAGTTTTAATGGCCATGGCTTACTGGTACTTTGCCAAAATTGGTGTCGATTACGCTGTTATTGAGACTGGTTTTGGTGGTTTGCATGACGCTAGTAACATCTGTCGGAATACCAACAAGGTATGCGTTTTAACTGATATTGGCTTCGATCATATGCATATCCTAGGCCATACCTTACAAGAGATTAGCCTCCAAAAAGCTGGGATTATGCACAAAGATAATCAGGCTTTTACGTTTGAACAGTCACAGGAAGTGTTAAACATTTTTGAGAGTTATGCGCAGAAAGTAGGCGCCCATCTGGATATAGTCAATGAATCAGATGTTAAGCACGTTGCAGAAGATGGCCAAGTTTTTGAAGCATTACCTAACTTTCAAAAACACAACTGGTTACTGGCATATAAAGCCTATGAATACGTAGCAAATCGAGATTTTTTGGCCCCACTAGCGCTACAGAAACTAGAAGAGAGTATGCACACGTATGTGCCTGGCCGTATGGACATACAAGAGTTGGGCGGGATGCAAATTGTTATGGATGGCGCCCATAACGAGCAAAAAATGTCTGTTTTTGTAGATAGTTTTCGTAGTAAGTTTCCTGGCGAAAAAGTGCCAGTTCTGTTGGCTATGAAAACGGGCAAGGAATATGAGGCAGTACTGCCTCAGCTGAAAGAGATTGCGAGTAGACTGATCATTACTAATTTTACGATAAGCCAAGATCTTCCCTCAAAACCAATTGACCCACAAATACTCGCAACAGAAGCAAGACGGATCGGCTTTACTGACGTGGTTGTCGAAACAGATTGTTTAGCAGCGCTTGAGCTACTTATTTCAGATTCTGTTGAGCGTGGTGTTATCACTGGCTCATTTTACTTGCTTGCGAGTCTCAGGCCGCATATGCCACGAGGGTAAGCTATTACGTAAAAAATAGTAGTTACGCACATCGCTTTTTGGCAAACGGATTATGTTATTGCCCAGCTCCAGGAGCTGTATCAATAGCAACGGGCTCAATTGTCACCACTCTATCAATACTGGGTCGGTAGACAATAGCTTTCTTATTGTTTTGATAAATGATTAGCTTATCGCCATTTTCGACCTTACCTTTGAAAGAACTGGTTAATTTATTGCTATCGGTAACGGTCGCCAGGGCGGGTTCTTCGTCGGTAGGCAATACAACATGCCTTGATACTCGAGCGGTGACAACCTTTACGTTGTTATAGTCTAAGTTTCGGTTGTGCTTAACGATTAATACACCACTCAAGGCAATGATGCTAAGGCCAATAACAGATAAAATAACGATAACTTTAGTTTGATTTTGTCGTACTCTTGACTGTTTCTTTTGAGTTCCAGGAGCGGGCGAAATATCAGTAATCGTATGCCGAACAGGCTGCTGACTTTGTTTCACAATTTAGTTATCACTTTCAAGATACCAGCCAGCAAAATCTATGATCGCTGCAGATGCTGTTGTGTTGTTAGTAATCCAAAACTGTGGTGCTAGGAATGTTGTCGAAGTTGGCAAATTGGTCGATAATGTACCGCTCGTTACATTGCCTGTTGAGATATTCTTCACGCGGTACCCTATGCTACTACCATTTGGAGCCGAAAACAGCACCAGTTCATACATACTCGTCGTATTTACAGGAAAGTTAGCCCCCAAGTTGGTAACTGTTGGAGCTACGCCAACGGCATTAGTGGCTATGCTCCAGTTGCCAGTACTTGCATTAATTACCATGCCTACTCGACCGATTGTTGCGCTGGTGGTCGGGTCAATATTTGTGGGGGCAGCAACTGAACTAGATAAGCCTACAAAAGCTCTGTTGCCAGTCGCAAGTGTGCTTGTACCAAAACGTGTCGTATAGAAAAAACCACCCAAATCTGCTGCATTGCCACGCCAAACTTGTAGGGTGCCCTGACGATGAGAGCTTAGAGCACCAGCAGTTCCGCCGGTACTAAACGTCGTGCGACGAGTTGAGGTGAGTAAATTGGTAGATGCAGGCGTAGGGTTAGCAACGGTGCCAACGTTTGTAAAGGCTGAGCCAACTGAAGTTATACATGTTGTCAGGTTTGTACCACCAGATGGGTTTGTCCATGCAACACGGTTGAAGCCAAGATTAGCCTGAACTGGCGTGTCAACACCACCAGGGCCGACCCACTTTGGTAACACACGACCAGCAATATCTTTTGCATAAAAGCGTAAGTTCCCAGCTGCTGGGGTTGATGGATCATTTTGAGCAGCTAGTTGTAGTCCTCCTGACTGAACGTCAACGCCGATGTCCCAGCCGCTTGCTACGCCAATACCGTAACTAGTGCCAGCACCGCTACCGATGCCCTCCAGCTTAAGGCCATAAGAGTTGACGCCACTAGCTGGGGCACTACTCTCAACAATACGCATACCACTCCAAGTACC
>CAYLGV010000047.1:0-5355 GCA_964383395.1 uncultured Candidatus Saccharibacteria bacterium | reverse complement strand
CATTTACGGTGCTTGGCGGTGGTGATACGGTGGGTTACATTGAGGATCGTGACCTCGTCGATTGTTTTAACCACGTATCAACGGGTGGTGGCGCGAGCCTAGAACTCATGAGCGGCAAAAGCTTGCCGGGCGTCGAGGCACTCGAGAACAAATAAGATAAAGGTGCTACAATAAGCGTAAGCAATTCGTTATGACCAAAACACTTATCGTCGGCAACTGGAAAATGCACCTCACCGTCCATGAGGGTAGCTTACTTATGCACCGACTCAACAAACGAGTACGCACTCATCGTGGAATCGAAGTGGTGGTGTGTCCAGGCTTTGTATGCTTACAACCGTTAAGTTTGGAGCTTGATCATCGTAAGTTTAAATTGGGCGCCCAAAATGGCTATGCCGTTGATGAAGGTCCATACACGGGGGAAGTAAGCTTCACGATGCTTCGTGGCCTAGTTGATTACGCCATCATTGGTCATAGTGATCGACGTTATAAATTTGGCGAAGGCCTTGAGCTCGTGCGCGACAAAGTGGCCGCTGCTGTTCGCAACAACATTACGCCAATTCTCTGCGTTGGCGAAACGAAGCAGGAGCGACTCGACGGCGAAGCAACACAGGTGTTGCGGGATCAAGTGACAACAGCCCTTAGCGAGCTAACAACTGAAGAAGTAGGCGGTATAGTGATTGCCTATGAACCGGTCTGGGCACTTAGTAACGGCAAGGATTATGCGCATCACGAGATCCCTACACCCGATCTGATTGGTAAAGCGGTTGCAACCATCCGTGGTACTATTCGACATTTGCATGGTAAAGCAACAGCCGAACGAGTCCGGGTGCTTTACGGTGGTAGCTCAAGTGCTGCAACGGCAGGTGGCTTACTCAGCGCACCTGGCGTGAATGGTTTACTAGTTGGCGGCGCTAGCCTAAATTATGAAGAATTCACTGGTATAACAGAGGCGGCCTATCGCTACATCCATGGAGCATCTGATGGCAAGTAGTGACAAGACCATGGACGTGTCAAAGCCAGGCAAGGTAGCTGCCGACGCATCAGCCAAGCCAATTATCGTTACGCATCGGCCTATGGTTCAAGACCCAATGATGAAACCAGAGACTGATGTATCTGATCTTGAGTCACAGAAAGATAACCCAAAAGAGAACAAGAGTACTCCTACTTCAGGTGAGAAGGTTATTCAACCCATCGATAAGGATCTAAAAGCAGATCCAAGCGAGATCGATAAGGCAGCTGCAGCTGCAGTTGCTCCCAAGCAGAAAGCCAAAACAGAATCCAAAGATGAGGAGACGCCTGATAAAGAGACTGAAACTTCAAGTGAAGCAGTAGTTGAAAAGCCTGCTGAAGAAGTCAGTCCAGCAGACGATAAAACTGACAAGTCGGAGACAAACATTGAAGAAACAGCACCACCTAAGGATGAAGTGAAAAAACCATCATCAACATCAGGTGCTGCTGAAGTTGATGCCATAGTTGACCAAGCTACTGCTGGTAAGCACAAAGAGAAGCAGGAAGCTGAGCAAGAAGCAGCCAAGCAGGATCACCTTCAAAAGTTAATTGACGACAAGAAATACTTTGTTAAGACAGGGCAGGTTGCTCGTCGTCGAAATAATCGTATCGCGCTTACATTCTTGGTATTAATTGTACTAGTTATTGGTCTGTATATAGCTGTTGACGTAGGTGCCATTAAGCCTGGTTTTGATGTTCCGGTTCACGTTATAAATACCTAATTTTACATCAGAGTTTCACTGTCTATTTTGGTACACTTAGAGGATGCAAAATCTCCTTGAGGGTCTTAACGATGAGCAGCGCCGTGCAGTTGAAACAACTGAAGGTCCACTATTGATATTAGCTGGTGCTGGCTCCGGTAAAACGAAAACACTAACGCACCGTATTGCTCATTTGATAGCTGGCCATAAAGCCACGCCATACAATATTTTGGCAGTAACCTTCACCAATAAGGCTGCACGTGAAATGCGTGAACGTGTTGCTAGCTTGCTTGGAGAGAATCCTGACAACCGAAGCTTCATGCCATTTATGGGAACATTCCACAGTATTTGTGTGCGAATCTTGCGCCAAGATGGCGAATTTGTGCATGTACCGAATAATTTTGTGATTTTTGATGAAGGCGACCGATTGAGTGCCGTCAAGCAAGCAGCTAAACAAGTGATGCTCGACGAAAAAGCGTTTCCACCACGGACTATCGCAGGTCTCATTAGTAGTGCAAAGAACGAACTGATTTCACCTGCTGAATATACAGGTTTGCATTCTAATAGCCCAACGCATAAGGCTGCAGCCCAGGTGTACCCCCTCTACCAAAAAATCCTAAAAGATAATGGGGCACTTGATTTCGATGACTTAATTGCACGGGTGGCGCAGTTACTACAAACAAATCAAGAAGTGCGTAGTAAATGGCGCAAACAATTTAGCTACATCATGATTGATGAGTATCAAGATACCAATGCAGCCCAGTACAAGCTGGTTAAGTTGCTCACCAACGAACAGCAGAACATCGCCGTGGTAGGTGACGACTGGCAGTCGATCTATAGTTGGCGTGGCGCAGACTTCCGAAATATCTTGAACTTTGAACGTGACTACCCTAAAACAACCATTATTAAGTTAGAGCAGAACTACCGCAGTACTAAAGCTATCCTCGATGCAGCTCATGCAGTGATTACCAAGAATAGCCAGCGTTCAGATAAGAAATTGTGGACCGATGCCGAGAATGGCAAGCCGATCCAGCTCATGCAGATCCATAACGAACGAGCTGAAGGCGAAGCTATCATCAGGCGCGTGAAAACGGCAGCTGATCTAAAGGCGCGTGACTACAAAGACTTCGCTGTACTGTATCGAACTAACGCACAGAGTCGTGCGATTGAAGAAGCTTTCATCCGTTACGGCGTTCCTTATCGTATTGTGGGCGGTCAACGTTTCTACGATCGTAAGGAAATCAAAGACATCATGGCTTACCTGCGACTGATTTATCAGCCAGGTGACACCGTGAGCTTTGACCGGATCGTGAATGTGCCAACGCGTGGCATTGGTGCTAAATCAATCGAGAACTTCAGAGTATGGCAGCAAGTTAACGATATGAGTTTGCAGACTGCCCTTGAAGCTGTGAAGGATCACCCAAACCTGACCGCCAAAGCAAAACAAGGTCTCTTTGAGCTTGGCGAATTACTAAAAACATTTCGGGCACAGATGGACAGTGTGGCATTGCCAGTACTTCTCGATAGCCTGATCCGACGCTTGAATTACATGCAATTCCTAGACGATAAAACACCACAAGGTGAGGCTCGCCAGGAGAACGTAAAAGAATTGTTGAGTGTAGCCCAGAGTTACCAAGAGTTCGGCTTGTCTGGTTTTCTTGAAGAGGTGTCGTTAGTAAGTGATCTTGATGGTGCTGACTTTGACGGCAATGCTGTCACGCTCATGACACTGCATGCTGCCAAGGGTCTAGAGTTCCCTGTGGTTTTCATGATTGGCATGGAGGAGACCATCTTTCCTCACTCACGAGCTTTGTATGACCAGGCTGAAATGGAAGAAGAGCGTCGGCTTTGTTATGTTGGCATGACACGTGCCAAAGAAGAGCTTTATTTACTACATGCTTCTAGTCGTATGCTCTATGGTGGCGTGCAGCATAATCCACCATCTCGATTCTTGAGTGAGATTGATGGTGACGTGCATATGGCATCAGGTTTTGACGACGACTTTGCACATGACTACACACCACGTGAATCCTTTAGTAGTCGTGGTGCAGGTAGTTTTGGGTCAACAGCTGGTCCAGCTAAACCTGCCAGCCCAGAGAACTTGGTGAGTGACGATGAACAACGCTATGTACCAGAACTTAATGAAGGCGACGGCGTACGACACCAACTATTCGGCGTTGGTACAGTTGTAGAGATGGATGGTGACAACGCGACTATTTACTTCAAAGGCAAAGGAACCAAGAAGCTCAACATAGCTTTTGCACCAATCGAGAAACTTTAGTTTTTGCTAAATAAGTAGCACCTCTGGACCTTTTGGCGGCAAGGGGTAGCATGGTACCATATATAGTGGTCTTATGAGCAGGCATTGACCTATACCTCAACTGTTTTTGACCACATACATCTATGCAAAAAGCTAAACGTCACATTAAGCGAATCAAAAGCCAAGCTCGTGATTTTCACAAGCATCCGTTCATCGTACCTGTAATCATTGTCTTGGCACTGAGTTTTGGCACTATGATTGCCTCTGTGGCCCTAGGTGGCCGTACGGTTGGTGCAAACGACACACACATTGTGCAGCTTTCACTTGATGACAATAAGCAGGTGCTGCCCACACGCGCTGCGAATGTGGGTGACTTCTTGACTCGTGCCAAAGTGACTTTGAACGAAGGTGATATTGTTGAGCCAGCTCAAGAAACCGCAATTGATGAAGATAACTTCCGCATTAATGTATATCGTGCCAAGCCAGTAACCATATTCGATGGCGATAAGCGCATCCAGGCGCTGAGTGCTGCAACAACAGCTCGAAGCGTTGCCAGCCAAGCAGGCGTGCAGGTGTACCCAGAAGACAGCATTACCCAATCGACATCAGATGATGTCCTTAGGGACCAGGTGATTGGCGATAAGATTGTGATTGATCGTGCTACGCCAACCAATTTGAATTTGTATGGTACCCAGGTAGTTGTCCGTACACGAGCTAAAACGGTCGGTGATTTGTTGAAAGAAAAACAGGTTGTATTGGCGAGTGGCGACACCGTGCAACCGAGTCCTGAAACAGCACTAACGCCTAATAGCCAGATATTTGTAACCCGTTCAGGAACGCAAATTGTAACGGCTGAAGAGCCAATCCCGATGGAGAAACAAACAGTTGAAGATCAAAATTTGAGCTTTGGTACTGTGGCAGTGCGCCAAAAAGGTAGTCCTGGCAAAAAACTAGTCACCTATCAACTTAATCTTAAGAATGGTAAAGAAGTTGGCCGGCAAAAGATCCAAGAAGTACGCACTGTTGAACCAGTTACCGAGATATCTGCACGTGGCAAGGCTATCTCGATTCCAGCTGACAAGAGTGCCTGGATGGCAGCTGCTGGAATTGCCCCTTCAGATTACCCATATGTGAACCACATTATTAGTCGTGAATCAGGCTGGTGTCCAACTAAGGCACAAGGCCAGTACGGTGGATGTCCTGGGTATGCACCAAGTGTGATTCCTAGCAGTGGTGGCTATGGTCTCTGCCAATCGACGCCTGGTAGCAAGATGGCCAGTGCCGGAGCTGACTGGCAGTCAAATCCAATTACCCAGCTTCGATGGTGTAGTGGTTATGCCCAGCGAAAGGGTGGCTGGCAGGCATCATACGAATTTTGGCTTGCAA
>CAYLGV010000046.1:0-5536 GCA_964383395.1 uncultured Candidatus Saccharibacteria bacterium | reverse complement strand
CCTTAGGAGCTAGTGCCGCAAGGCGTGAAGGTTCAAGTCCTTTCTCGCGCACCAAGATTGAATTTATATCAGCTGAGAACGAATAATTATGGCAACTCCTGTCGATAAACCTACTAGTCACAAGCCAAAAGAAGTAAGTCCGAAAGAGAAAAAACTTCCCGACTGGTTGGAAGACATGTTAAAAAAGTCCGGTATGAAGAAGGTGGAATCGCCTCGTGCCTATGTAATTATCATGGTAGCTTATATTGAAGATGTTTTAACTAAGGTTCTCAAGTCAAATCTTGTTCTCCCAATTGATAATAAAGGAGAAGATTTATTTAGCCAGTATGCACCATTGTTTCATCTAGGAGCAAAGATTCGTCTTGCATACAGGATGGGGTTAATCAGTCCTGAGATGAGGTGGATGCTGGATATGTTGCGAGAACTTCGGGATGATTGCGCTCACTCTCACACCGAACTAGACCTTAAGCAAAGTCCATATCGCGACAAAATCGATGAAATGCAGCGACGACTTACAGATGATCTAGCTAACGGCGAAGATAAATATAACGATATAACTATAGCTGTGCTTATCTCATTACATACTCAATTCGAGAAAAGCAAACCAAGCATTCAAGGTAAACAAAAAGAATCAATATTTAGATAATTGGTAAACATCTTAAGTATGTATTGATCAAGACAATTTTTATCTCATAATTCATTTGATAGTCAAAAGAAGTAAGCCATAAGCTATAATGGAGTAAATATGAGCCTATCAACCCAACCCTACAAAGGCGCCCGTGACTTCTATCCCGAGCAAAAACGGTTCCAAAAGTATATGTTTGCTACGTGGCAGGCAGTTTGTGAGCGTTTTGGCTACGAAGAATACGATGCACCTATATTAGAGCCAACCGAACTCTATGCCAGTAAAACAAGTGACGAAATCGTAAATGAACAAACCTACACCTTCACGGATCGTGGCAACCGAAGTGTAACTATTCGTACTGAGATGACCCCAACGGTCAGCCGCATGGTAGCTGCCAAGCGCCAAGAGCTACCGTATCCGGTGCGTTGGTACTCTATTCCAAATCTGTGGCGTTATGAGCGCCCTCAGAGAGGCCGATTGCGTGAATTCTGGCAATTGAACGTAGACATTTTTGGTGTAGAAGGCCTTGCTGCAGAACGAGAGATTATTCAGGTTGCCGATAGTGTTATGTTAGCATTTGGTGCTAAGCGCAGCATGTACAGTATTAAGCTCAATAGTCGAAAGCTTATTAATGCGTTCATGACTGAGGTGCTTCAGCTCGATGAAACTCAGACAGCACTTATGATTCGGTTAATTGATCGCTACCATAAGCTCGAGAATGCAGAGTTTATTGGTCAAGCAGATGTCATCTTTAGCCCTTCTCAGCGTGAGAATAAGGCCACGGAGCATTTACTAGCTTTTCTGAAACTCACATCACTTAAAGAACTGTCATTCACAGATAACCTCAAGCAGGCTGCTGAAGAGATTCAGAAGCTCATGAATATGTTAGAGGAAGACGGCATAAGCAATGCAGTATTTGACCCAACCCTAATGCGAGGGTTCGACTACTATACCGATGTTGTTTTTGAAGTATTTGATACTGACCCCGAAAACAATCGTTCCATGTTTGGTGGAGGTCGCTACGACGGACTAGTTGGTTTGTTCGGCGTTGAACCAGTACCAACGGTTGGGTTTGGTATGGGCGATGCGACGTTAGAAAACTTCCTCGGAAGCCATAACCTAATGCCGAATATTAAGAGTGAGACAGATATATATGTGGCAACTATTGGTGATGTCTATGAAGGTGCCCAGAAGGTAGTTGGTAAACTGCGCAAGATGGATCTTAACGTTGCTTTTGACGTAACTGGTCGTAAAGCGGACAAGCAGATCAAAAGCGCCGCCAAGAAAGGTGTTCGCTATGTATTGTTCGTTGGCGAGAAAGAATTGGCTGAAGAACAATTCAAGATCAAAGATATTGTTACGGGCGAAGAAGAAACACATAGCTTAGAACGTATCGTCAGCATCGTAAAAGACTTCCGCAAGTAAGATGACGGCCACAAACCACACTATAACTGGCGTGCTCATTGGACTTTCTGTTCACCAGCCAGTTATAGCCATTGTGTTAGCAGTTATGTCGCATTTTGTGCTCGATGCAATTCCACATTACAGTGACCCTAAGTTCGTTGGAAAGAAACTGGCTCCAATACTAGCAATAGATGCTTCTGTGGCACTTATTGTTCTTGGCAGTGTTGTGATGCTGCAACCGGAGTATTGGTTGCTGGCTGTGGTATGTGGTATAGCAGCTGCTAGTCCAGACCTTATGTGGTTTCCACTTTGGCTACGAGCAGTGCTGGGCAAGCCTAAAAAGCCGCTCAACCTGATCCAGCGTTTCCATAGCAATATTCAGTGGGCAGAGAAGCCTTATAACTATCCGTATGAGGTAGTCTGGTCTGTTGTATGTGTGTTTCTCCTGGTCAAAGTAGTCTGAATCTGTTAAAGTCGAAAGCCATGCAAGTAAAAATTTCTCACCCAACCACCACCGAAGCTGTAGTCACGGTCATTGCGACCGAAGCCGAGCTTCAAGCTATTAAAGTCCATGTTATTGGTCACTACCAAGGACGTGTTAAAGTTCCTGGCTTCCGTTCAGGTAATGTGCCACCGGCTATTCTAGAAAAACACGTTGATCCAGATACGTTACAAACTGATTTCCTTGAAGAAGGTATTCAGCAATTGTTTAGCCAGGCAGTTGATGCTCATAAACTACGACCAGTTGGTCAACCTGAGATCAATATTACAAAGTTTGTGCCATATACCACACTTGAGTTTGAAGCTAAAATGCCCGTAATAAGCGAAGTAAAGTTAGCAGATTATAAGAAAATCAAGAAAACACGCCCCGAAGTAAAACTCACAGCTGCTGATGTGAATGAAGTGCTTGAGTCGTTGCGCGAACGCGCTGCTGATCATGCCGATGTTGATCGTGCTGCTAAATCTGGCGATCAAGTATATATCGATTTCAAGGGTACCGATGCTAAGGGTGAACCCGTAAATGGTGCAGATGGCAAAGATTACCCACTTACACTTGGTAGCAATGCCTTTATTCCTGGCTTTGAAGACAATGTAGTTGGTATGAAGGCAAACGAAGAGAAAACCTTTACTCTGACATTCCCTAAAGATTACGGCGTAAAGGCTATGGCAAATAAGAAGGTCACCTTTACTGTTACTGTTACAAAGGTGCAAGAAGTCAAGAAGCCAAAGCTCGATGATGACTTTGCTGCAAAAGTTGGTCCGTTTAAGGATCTTGCTGAGCTAAAAGCAGATGTTAAAAAGCAAGTTACACTAGAGCGACAGCGTGAAGCAGATGCTCAGTATCAGTCTGAACTTGTAGATGAGATTGCTCAGAAGAGTGCCTTAGACGTTCCAAAAGTCTTGATTGAAGATCAGATTGACCGCATGGAACAAGATGAGCGTCAAAACCTCATGTACCGTGGTCAAACGTGGGAAGATCACCTCAAAGAAGAAGGTGTTACAGCTGAAGAACATCGTGAACAGAAGCGCGAACAAGCCGAACTTCGCGTAAAGGCTAGTCTCATCTTGGCTGAGATTGCCGAAGCTGAAAAACTGAGTGTAACTGATGATGAATTAGAAGTACGTATGCAAATCTTGAAGCAACAGTACCAAGACCCACAAATGCAGGCCGAGCTTGCGAAGCCAGAGACACGTCGAGATATAGGCGCACGTATTCTCACCGAAAAAACCCTCGACAAGCTTACTGAATACTCAACAAAATAACAGATCAGAACGATCAGCAATTAGCACTCTTGACCTAGGAGTGCTAATTCGCTATTATAGATATACGTAATCTGAAAGGTGCAAACTATGCCACTGATTCCAACCGTTATCGAACAAGAAGGTCGCATTGAGCGAGCCTATGATATTTATTCACGACTCTTAAAAGAACGTATTATTTTTCTTGGTGAACAAGTTGACCAACACACTGCAAATCTCGTAGTAGCCCAGCTTTTATTCTTACAAGCTGAAGATCCCAAAAAGGATATTTATCTCTACATCAATAGCCCTGGCGGCAGCGTATACGATGCGTTAGCAATCTACGACACCATGCAACATGTTAAGAATGACATCCAAACGGTTGGTATTGGTATGCAGGCTTCAGCTGCAGCCTTCTTGCTTAGTTCAGGTACCAAGGGCAAACGATTCATATTGCCTCATTCAACGGTGATGATTCACCAGCCATCATCTGGTACTCGCGGTAAAGTAACCGACCAAGAGATTGATTTGCGTGAGAGCCTCCGTGTTAAGAAGTTGCTTGAAGAAATCATGGCCGGCAATACGGGTCAAAAAATAGCTCAAATTCATGAAGATATGGAACGTGATCGTTGGATGGATGCTAAAGAAGCCCAGAAATACGGCATTGTCGATAAAGTTATCGAGACACTTCCTAAATAGTCGAGCATGCAAAATACTTGACATGTAGCCTAGTATCAGTCAAACTTGCAAACTAAGAAGTAGTGTACTTTGGCTGTGCTTTATGTTCCATGGAATATACATGAGTACCAAAAGCCAATAAGTAGGGATCCTTCGCGCGCTAAAATTATCAATCAACACAAAAGTAACGTAAACAAACCCCTAGATTATGACGATGTATGGGCTTGTATTTACGTATGTATAACGACTAATTAAGGAGCAGCGTAACGCGTATGGCAAAGAGCACCACCGCTAAAGCAAGTGCAAAGCAAACACGAACATACTTTACAAGTGACGACGACGCCCTCGATTTGCCAAATCTGGTAGACCACCAAAACCGGTCTTTCCAATGGTTTATTGAAGAGGGTCTCGGTGAATTATTGGCTGAAATCAGCCCAATTGATGATTACACCGGCACTAAGTTGTCACTTCGTTTTAAAGATTATCGTTTTGAAGATCCTAAGATGAGCGAAGCTGAGGCTCGTGAGAATAACGTTTCTTACGAAGCACCTCTTAAGGCTACTGTTGAACTCACCAACAAAGTAACAGGTGAAGTTAAAGATCAAGAAATCTATCTTGGTGACTACCCATGGATGACTAATCGCGGTACTTTTGTTATTAACGGTGCTGAACGTGTCGTTGTATCACAACTTATCCGTTCTGCAGGTGTCTTTTTCACCGGTGAAATGCACGGCACACAAAACATTTACGGCGCCAAGGTCATTCCAGGCCGTGGTGCATGGCTTGAGTTTGAGACTGCCGCTTCAAACGCTCTATTTGTTAAGATCGACCGAAAGCGCAAAATCGCTGTTACTACCTTGCTTCGTGCTCTTGGTATGAGCGAAGCGCAGATGAAAGAAGCTTTCAAGCATGTCGATAGTGGCAAATCTAGCTACATCGAAGCCACTCTTGAAAAGGATCCAACTAAGGGTGTTAATGAAGCACTAATCGAAGTATATCGTCGTTTGCGTCCAGGTGACCTAGCAACAGTTGATAACGCTCGTAGCTTGATTGAAAACATGTTCTATAACTTCAAGCGCTTCGACTTCA
>CAYLGV010000045.1:0-6276 GCA_964383395.1 uncultured Candidatus Saccharibacteria bacterium | reverse complement strand
TCTCGGTAGAAGTAGCTTTTGTTATTACTCATGCTTGCCCATTAAAAGCGTAAGCGGCTTTCCTATAGTATAGCATCTGTATGGCGTTTTTCATCTGTTTAAAGCGTTGGGATCACATCTGCAGGACAACTACTCGTATATTGAGTGGCCGATAGGTTCCATTTAGTTCTAAAGTAATCTTCAAGTTGTTCTATTTCACGACATTGCAAAGCATGGTCGTAGATCACAATTTCGGCAAAATCACCGTTGAAGTAATCAGCTCCTGATCCCCCACTAATGCTACCATTCCGTCTACCACCGAAGTAGAACTGGTCGATACTGAAGGTATATGGTGATCCTGAAGGATTGAGGTCAGTTTTAGTTGCTACAGGCGTACCGGCACCTTTTATTGTGCTATCAACCTTATTGGTGTCGGTATTTACTTCGAACAATGAGGTAAAGAGATATGGGGTACTTGCACAGGCTGCGTTACAGGTATAATTTGCGCGGTAGGTAGCAGAACTAGTGTAGTACAAGTTTGAGAAACCACTATTGGTAGCGTAGCGGAGTAACGGAATGATTGAGTTTCCGGCCGTTGTGTCGTTGGTTCCTGTGGTGCTCATCCCGGTAACTATGCGCCCATCATTTGCAGACGTTGAAAAGTTTGGTTTTACTACTGCCAAAACAGTTAATTCGCGCTTTCCGCTAAGCGCAGATACCAAGGTACTGGCTAAAGTGCCGTTGTTAAAGCGAACAACTGTCTTGCCATTAATCTGGTTATCGACACGGGTCGGCGCTGTCCCGTAAGCAAATTTAGCATGATTATTATTTCCTGAGATATCGTCCCATTCCCCAACGCTTTCGGTGTTATTAGCTTGAGCGACGGTTGCGGTGGAATACGAAACACTGAACTGGTTACTGTTCTTTAAGAAATGCCGGCTACCTGAGCCTGAAGTGCGTCGAATAGCAAAGCCAAGGCGTCCACCACCTGTAGTTGGGTCCCAGTTGGGATTATCAACTATTTCTTGAACAACATCTGTTACATCAAAGACCGTATTATTCCCAGGTGGACAATTATTTGAGCTTACATCTGTATAAGCAGTGGTATGTAAGGCGGCTGTTGCCAACGGTGTTTTAAGTTGGTTACTGCCTGATTGGGTAAAGAGGTCAGGGTGCAGGTCGGTAGCTGATTTAAAGAAGCCATAAATGCGGTTATTCAGTGATCCACTGGTCCCAGAAGGGGTCGTACAGTTGAGAGTGATGGACGCAGCGGTGATGGTCGAGCCACGCGGGACGTTCACGTTGCTATAGATCATGCCAATATTCATATACTTAGTCGAGTTATTGCTACATACACTCGATGAAAACTCAGTGCTGTCACAGGTACTCATCTCAAAGTCATTGCTTTGCCATGAAGCAGAGGTCTGGGTACCATTATCGGCACGTTCTTCAAGTGTGTCGCGGGTGCTGTCCGATGCATTTCCATAAGAAGTGGTCGGACTTGTCGTCGTCGTGGAAGTGCCAACTTTCTTGAGCGAGGCAGTATTGCTGGCGTCAAGCCACACGGTAGGCGCGAAGTTGTCGGGAGTTTTACAAGTTGCATATGTTCTCACAATTTCTGAGCGGATATCAAAGACATACTGTGCAGTACTTGATAGTCTCGGTAAATAAACACTACCAGTGCCTTTGATCGATTTCTCGTAGCCATCAGGCGATGTACTTATGACTTCTACCTTGAAGGTTACGCGGTAACGACTATTGCTAACCAGATCTGTTTCAGTGGTGCCGGTATAGCTTCCGCAAGTTGATTTATCAAACTGCTCCTGTGCGTAATCAATTGCGCCCTTAGAAGCAACCCGAGCTATGGTTACATAGGCTTGTTTATAAGCCAGGTTAAGGCTGTTATTTGCTTGCATAAGGGCCGAGTAGGCAATAACCGCCATTAATCCCATCAATATAATCACAGCTGGCATAAAGAAGCCTTGCTCATCGTTCTTTATACGTATAAACCTGCCCATTAGTTTATCTTCCTCAACGTGATAGTACTTGAACTAGTTAGGTCTTCGGCGTAGGCACGATCTTTTAGTTTAATGTCAATTTTGACCTTCTCTGCAGTTTCAGGTGTGGTAGTTACTGTGTTGCTGGTGTCGTAGTACGTCACCGTAAAACTTTGAAGTTTATCAGTTAGTACGCGGTCAGGTGGACAGCTTGAGGTTACTTTGTTGCTTGGACAGGTTTGTTTTTGGTAGCTAGTGCCACAAGTATTTAGAGTTGAGGGCGCAGTCAGATAGCGTTTATAAAGATTTGTGCCACTTACGAAGTAAATGACGTTGTTATACAGAGGTGTGTTATCGGTCAAAACCGTTGGGTCACAACCCTCAGTATTAACGTATACAGGTTTACGCGATGGAGAGCGACGATTAGCGGTTTCGGCGGGCACCGATACAATTAAGGTCTGTGGTGATGTAGCAGCTTTCCAGCCACCTGCCGGTTGGTTGGTATCACTTAAGTTGGTGTTAATAGCACTTGAATAGGCGTTGGCAAAAAAGAGGTCATCTTGCATGCTAAAAGTAATATTTTGTGCTTCAACATTTAGGTTGAGCTGTGAACCCTGTTGGACCAACTGCCCGTACTGGTTGAATAAGAAGCTAAGAATGATGACAATTGTCAGCATTACAATCGGCGACATGATCAAGACCTCAAGGAGTGTAAAGCCTTCTTGAGTTAATCCTCGACTCATCGGCCAAGTCCATTCTTTTGGATAAAGTCAGCGTATTGAATGGTGCGTTGAGAGGGTCCGCTGCCAAATTGGATATTCACAACCACTTGCTTGAGATTCGAGGAAATAGTGTTTATGGAAACTGTTGCGACCCTCGGTGCTTCCAGACTATTTGGCAAACTGCTGCTAAAATCTTCTACTTGAACTAATGTGTTCGTGGGTGTCGTATTTTGTAGTGAATTAAAGTTCTTATTCTCGTACTCTTGAACTTTGGCATAGGCAATGGCGTTGGAATTATTGATATCCAAAGCCTTTTTGTTGATGTTTTGAATTGACGTAAAGGTAACCAGAAAGGCACCAAATAATACGCCAATAATAACCATGGTTATTAAAAGCTCGACCAGAGAAAAGCCGGCTTGACTTGATAATTTTGGTTTCAATTCCACCCTATGAATTCTACGCATACCCCGCGCTAACTTCTTACGCTTACTACTAGTATACAAGAGTAATTGCTAGTTGTTGCCGATATTCTTGCTGAGCGAGGCGATTGGACCCATCACACTAGCAGCAATAACACCAACAAGCGCACCTAAAACAACAATCATTAGTGGTTCGATAAGAGAGCTAAGGCCATCAATCATGGTTTCCACTTCTTCTTCGTAGAAGTCGGCTACTTTGACGAGGATGGTGTCAATTTGGCCAGTTTCTTCACCAATAGCTAACATTTGGCCAACAATGGGAGGGAAGTGTTTGCTATTTGATAACGGCTGACTCAGCGACTTACCATTCTTAACTTCCTTAGCAGCATCTTTTAGTTCTTTTTCGATTACCTTATTGCCGATAGCTCCACCTGTCACTTCTAGTGAGTCCAACACGCTCACACCAGCAGACATAAGGGAAGCAAAGGTACGTGAAAAGCGGGCAATAGCAATCTTGATAATGATCCCTTTGAGCACGGGTGTGCGCAGCAGCAATGCATGAAACTTGAACTTGCCCTTCGGTGTTTTGATATAGCGCCTTATAGCGTAGCTAGCACCAAAGCTGAGAATAAGGATAGGAATTATATTATGCTGAATAAAGGAACTGAGATTTAACATCACCTGAGTGTAAATTGGTAGCTTTGCATCCGGTCCACCTAAGTCTTGCAAGATCTTAGCAATTTTTGGAATTACAAAGATCATAATGCCAAAGAAGGCAATAACGGTGATGCTCAAGATAACAATTGGATACATCATGGCACTTTTAATCTTCTTCCGCATACTAGAGTCTTGTTCTACTTGGCTGGCGAGGCGCTTAAGAATGTCGTCGAGGATACCACCTGCTTCACCGGCCCTGATCATATTGATATAGACTTCCGAGAAGACATTTGGGTATTTTGCGAAGGCATCGGCAAGTGGCATACCACTTTCGATATCTTTAGTGATGTTTCCGACAACCTGTTTAAAATAGGCACTTTCAGTTTGAGTCTGCATGGTCGAAAGGGCGCGGGTAAGCGGCACACCAGCTGAGATCATCGTCGAAAGTTGACGTGTAAAGATAACAATCTCTTTTGATTTAACTTTTCTGCGTCTGCCGCGACCACCACTTTTGGTGCTATCAAGTTTAATGACTACAGGCCGTAAGCCTTGTTTGTGCAGTGCGCTTAATACACCATTTCGGTCAACTGCCTCAACGGTCCCTTGGACAGTACGGCCTTCTTTATTTGTTGCGGTGTAAGTAAATTTCATGGTTATTTCTCGGTGGTGACACGCAGGATTTCTTCAATGGTAGTTTGGCCACGCAGGGCTTTGATGAAACCATCAACCTGCATAGTGATCATACCGTCTTTAATTGACTGTTCCTGGATCTCGTCGCTGGTGTCATTGGCGACGATCATTTTCTGTACTTCGACAGAGTTTCCCAGGACTTCATAAATTCCCATGCGGCCTTTGTAACCGCTATGACCACAGGTATCGCAGCCATCGTCATGGGCTTTGAACATACGTGATATCTTCGTGTCAGTGGTGGAGAGTTTGGAGGTGTCGACCTCACTCTTGCCAGGATTGGTTTTACCAATACCACCAGCCAGGGCTTGCTCTTCGAGCTGGTGAATATGCTTCATGGTGGTCGCATTGTCGGTGCCGAATATCTCGGCAACTTGCTTGAGTGTTGCAGCATCTGGGGTAAATTCTTCACGACAATCGATACATAAACGGCGTACAAGGCGTTGTCCAACCACTGCGCGAATAGTGCTAGCAATCAAAAATGGCTCAATACCCATGTCAAGTAAACGCGGCAAACAGGTGGCTGCATTGTTTGTATGCAGCGTAGCAAAGACGAGGTGACCTGTTAGTGCAGCTTGCACGGCGATATCTGCTGTTTCACTATCACGAACCTCGCCCACCATAATCACGTTAGGGTCTTGGCGCATAAGGGCACGTAATCCTGAGGCAAAAGTCATACCAGCCTTAGGGTTTAATTGAACTTGATTAGCACCAGGAATTTTGTACTCAACGGGGTCTTCAACGGTCGAGATGTTGATAGTTGGCTTATTGAGTAAACTTAACGTACTGAATAAGCTGGTTGATTTACCCGAGCCAGTCGGGCCTGTAACAAGAATCATTCCATGTGGCTGGGCAATAGCTTGATTGATATTGTCCAGACTAATGCCCCAGTAGCCGAGCTCTTCAAGTGTCGCGGCTTTCGAGGATTCATTCAAAATACGCATAACTACCTTTTCACCTTCAGTGATAGGTAGAGTAGAAACACGTAAGGCATAGGTTTCGCTACCAATTTGGATCTTGAAACGGCCGTCTTGAGGAGCGCGTCGTTCATCAATCTTTAGGTTGCTAAGGATCTTTATGCGTGACACCAGTGCACCATGGACTTTATTGGGTAACTTGTTGGCTTCTCTGAGCATGCCATCAACACGGTAGCGAACACTAACGTAACCATCACGAGGTTCAATGTGGATATCGCTTGCCCCAGAGCGGATAGCGTACTCGATAATAAGGTTTACGGTTTGTGCGATTGGTGAATCTTCAGCCAAGTCGGATTCATCAATATCCTCAGCTTCGTCCTCTTCTTCTGTACCATCTGATGAAATGACTTTGGTAAGTTCATTGCCAATATTTCCTCGATACTGATCCAACGCTGCCTGAATGTTGCTATTAGTAGCCACAGATACCTTAAGGTTGTCGCCGAGCTGCTTCTGGAGGAAATTAATTGCTTGGATATCGTCTGGATCGGCCATTGCCAAAAGTTTGGCCCCATCTTCATCAACGCCGTACAGAACAACATTGTACTGACGGGCAATACGCTCTGGAACCAAGCGTAGCACCTCCCGTTTAATCTCCTTGGGGTTTAATTCCGAGAAGGGTATATCTATCTCCTTGGCATAGAGCTTGGTCAGGTCTTTTTCATTGGTAATATTACTCTGTACTACCAGATCTTGAAGTGGTTTCTTCTCGGCAATTTCACGTTCTTTTAGTTCAGCCAGCTGTACATCTGACAACTTGCCAGCATCAACTAGTAACTTTTCGACTAAAGCATCTGATATACGCATCGTTGCAGCTAATTATATAAGAAAAAGCGTAAGC
>CAYLGV010000044.1:0-6303 GCA_964383395.1 uncultured Candidatus Saccharibacteria bacterium | reverse complement strand
AAAACAAAAAGGATCCCCATATGACATATTCGTCTAGCCTCGCTATGGGGCGACAACGCTATGCTGCTGCACAGCAGAACACCGCGCGTGTGCGTACCACCGAGAAGCGCCTAGGCCCAGTCAGCAACACTATAATGCTGATTATTTTGGCGTGTATTTTGGGGCTGCTGTATTTGACGCAGGTTACCAAAACCAATGCGCTCAGTTATAAAATCAACGACCTCAAGCAGCAGCAGACCCAGCTATCCAGTGAACACGACGACCTCCAGGTAGGCAGTGCACGCCTTCAGTCGTTGGAACGCGTCAAAAATAGCGCCGTCGCCAAAAACATGGTTTCCGTCAACTCCTCTGGTACTATCCAAAACTAGCAATTGTAACCTACTTACATTGCCTCCAAGAGTACGGAAAACGCCAAACGACCACTCTTGTTTTCCTCGCGGCCTATAGCCGAGCTTCTTGTCGACAACGTAACTAGGTTAAGCCGAGCCCCTTGTAACCAATTGTAACAAGGGTGCTATATGAGGTGGTTATCTGTTATACTGGTAGTGCTAAGATGAACACCAAAACCACATAATTATGTATCAACGAAGCCAAGCAGTTGGGCGATATAGCCGTCAACCAGAAGTGTCACCAGGGAAACCAGCGAATCGTCTCGGTCGTATTCGGTTATGGTACGCGGCATTACTTCTGATAGCCGGTATTTTTGTGGTGCGTCTGTTTTATCTACAAGTGATACGGCACAACTACTACAACCAGGCAGCTATGCGAAGCCAGCTCAAACAATACGAGATTGAGCCAGAGCGTGGAGTTATTTATGCCCAGAATGGTGATCAAAAAACACCAATCGTTCTGAACCAAACGCTATACACAGTCTATGCGGATCCTAAGTTTGTAAAAGATGCTAAAGCTTCGGCTGAGGCGGTGCAAAAAGTTGTTGGTGGCGATGCCAGCACCTATGAAAAACAGATGAAAACGGCCGAAAGCCGCTACCAGATCCTGGCCAAGCGAGTGAGTAAAGAGCAGCATGAGGCGATCGTGAGGCTCAAACTCAAAGGCGTTGGTACGCAGGCAACAAATTACCGCACCTATCCCCAAGGACAGCTGGCGGCACAGGTGCTAGGTTTTGTGAATGATGAGGGTGATGGACAATATGGTATTGAACAGGCTTTAAACGCTAAGTTGAAAGGCAAGCCCGGTGAGTTAAAGGCGATTACTGATGCGCAAGGTGTGCCGTTAGCAGCTAACAAAGACAATATTGTTAAAGCAGCTGAACCAGGCAAGCAAGTACTTCTGACGGTAGATCTAGGGATGCAACAGCAAACCGAAGATGTACTAAAGCAGCAAGTCGAACAAACCAAGGCCAAGTCTGGTAGTGCAGTCATAATCGATGTGAAAACTGGTGCCATTAAGGCGATGGCAAACTATCCAACGTACGATCCGACGGAGTTTGACAAAGTCACCGATCAGTCTGTGTTCGTAAATGACGCTTCAAGCAGTGCTTTTGAGGTTGGTTCGATTATGAAGACGCTAACAGCTGCGGCTGCGATAGACCAAGGTGTAGTTACGCCCAATACTACTTACTTTGATCCAGCCCAGTTTAAAGTGGATGACGCAACAATTAAGAACGTTGAAGAAGACGGTGGGGCAGGTACCAAGTCGGTTAAAGACATCATTCAGCTCTCACTTAACACGGGTGCGACCTGGCTACTCATGCAAATGGGCGGTGGTCATATCAATGAAAAAGCGCGTGGTATATGGTACGACTACCTTACCAATCACTACCAGTTCGGTAAGCCGACAGGTATTGAGTTGAGCTATGAAGGGGCTGGAACGGTGCCAAAACCGAACGAAGGTTTCGGCCTCAATATCCAGTATGCCAACATGACATTTGGTCAAGGTCAGACTGAGACTATGTTACAGATGGGGGCTGCATTTTCTTCGGTTGTTAATGGGGGCACCTATTATCGGCCGCGGTTGGTCGATGGTTATGTAAAAACCGATGGCAGCGTAGAAAAGCAGGACCCTATTGTGGTGAAGAGCGGGGTGGTAAAGCCTGAAACCAGCCAGAATATGCGGGATATTTTGACATACGCAATGGGCAAGAACTACCCAGTGTATGGTATTAGAAGTTTACGTCCCGAGTATTCCTATGGCGGTAAGACTGGTACGGCGCAGGTGCCAAAACCAAATGGTGGCTACTACGATGATCGCTACAACGGTACATTCACCGGCTTCATCGGTGGTGATCAGCCAGAATATGCGATAATTGTGTCTGTCCACGAGCCGAAGAACATTACTGGTTATGCGGGTGCAAAAGCAGCCGCTCCAGTGTATTTTAAGTTGGCGGATATGTTAATAGATAATTTCGGCGTAAAACCGAAGAGTTAACGGTATAATGTAAGGTAAATCATGCACGATGTAATTAATGTTAGTGTCGCGAGCGACACGCTCCTCCGAATTCTCCTCTTAGGAACTATTAGCTTTTTATTGAGTATGTTGCTTACGCCGGTTTATACCACTATGGCGTATCGAGGGCAGTGGTGGAAAAAGTTACGTACCGAGGCATCTGGTGGAGGTTCGGCCGCTGTCTATGCAAAGCTCCACGCGGCGAAGCACCGTCGAAACGTTCCAACTATGGCCGGGATCATCTTTGTTGTTTCGATTGCAGTGGTAACTATACTGTTTAATCTGAAGCGTAGTGAAACCTGGCTACCGTTGGCAGCTATGATTCTTTCGGGAGGTATTGGTCTGCTGGATGACTTCATTAATATTCGCAGTACTGGTGGTATCGCCGGCATGCGCGCCAAGCTGAAGTTCTTCCTCCATAGCCTCGTTGCTCTAATCGGTGGCTGGTGGTTATTTGCGAAACTTGGCGTTGATAGCGTTAACCTAGGTTTCACCAATCTATACGTCGGCGTGTTTATTATATTGATCTTTTGGTTCGTTGTTATTGCGACGGCCAATGCAGTTAATATTACCGATGGGCTTGATGGTTTGGCTGGTGGCTTGCTAGCATCATCGTTCGGTGTGTATACCATTATAGCCGGCATCGAAGGGCAATATGCCTTGGCAGGTTTCTGTTTGGCTGTTGTCGGCGCACTCTTGAGCTACACCTGGTTTAATATTTATCCAGCACGTTTTTTTATGGGTGATGTGGGCTCGTTTGCATTGGGAACGGCGCTTGGTATTATTGCCATCCAGACAAACACTATTTATATTTTGCCGATCATTGGGATTATTTATGTCGCCGAAACAGGTTCGGTGATTATCAATCGCACGTCTAGAAAACTCCGGCACGGCAAAAAGGTCTTCTTGTCATCACCAATTCATCACCACTTTGAAGCTATTGGGTGGCCTGAGACAAAGGTAACCATGCGTTTCTGGATTATGGGGCAGGCAGCAAGTGTCATAGGCCTCATCATCTTCTTACTTGGGAGGAAATAATGCGACCGCGTTCGACTGCACGACGTCGACCAGTCTACACCGACCAAACGGGCCAACGTCGCCACCGGCCAGACTATGTCTTATTGATTCTTTCTATAATCTTATTGGTCATTGGCCTGATAGTTGTGTATGCAATCAGTCCTGGGCTCGCGGCTCAGAAGAATGTTTCGGACAATTACTTTGTTACTAAGCAGATCATCACCATTATCTTGGGTGCCGTAAGTTTTGGAATTGTGTCTCAGGTGCCGCTGCCACTATGGCGTCGTTTGCGCGTGCCGTTGATTGTAGTCGCCGTTATTGCCACCTTGATCGCATTGGCGCTGCCTGTGAGTCCTGAATATCCGGCTCACCGCTGGATACGCCTTGGTGGGCAATCTCTACAGTCGGTAGAGTTGATTAAGTTCGCGGTGGTGATATGTTTGTCATCATTCCTAGCTGACCGCATAAAAGAGGGTACGATTCGTGACACAAAGAAAACCCTACAACCACTTATGATCATACTCGGTGTAATTGGCGTAGTTGTAGCGGGAGCGCAGCGTGACCTTGGATCAACTGGTGTGTTAGTAGCTATGATGGCTGCTATGGCCTATGTGGCGGGTTTGCCTATGAAGCGTGTGCTTCAGATTGGTGGCATTATTGCGATTGGAACAGTGCTTGCCGTGGCCTCAACGGGGTATAGGCGTGATCGAGTGCTGACATTCTTGCACCCCGAGCAGGACTGCCAGAACGCTGGCTATCAAGCCTGTCAGGCCCTTATTGCAGTTGGCTCTGGCGGTGTAGTAGGTAAAGGACTGAGTCATGGTGCCCAAGCCTATGGTTATTTGCCTGAGGCCTCTAACGACTCCATTTTTGCCATTATGGCCGAGAAGTTTGGCTTTGTTGGTGTGACGATATTAATCGCATTGTTTATGGCATTATTTACACGTATCAAGAACATAATGGAACGAGCGCCAGATGATTTTTCACGGCTGATTGTAGCGGGGGTATTGGCTTGGCTAAGTACACAGACCGTTATTAATATTGGGGCCATGATTGGTCTGCTGCCACTAAAGGGGATAACACTACCATTCATAAGTGCTGGTGGTACAAGTGTTATCTTTGTAACGGCGGCTCTTGGACTAGTATTTCAGGTTTCACGCTACACAACGTACGGTGTGTCAGAGGATTTGCAAAAAGGCGAGAATCAATCTGGCAGAGCCCAAGCTCAGCCTAACCAACGGAGGTCTTATGAGTACAACCGACCAAGAAGTACCTAGACCCGTTATTGTGTTAAGTGGTGGGGGCTCTGGTGGGCATATAACACCTATCTTGGCGGTCGCTCACCAACTTAAAGCTGCCAACGCGGATATAAAGACGGTATACATCGGTGAGAAGGGTGGTGTATTCAAAGACCTGACCGATACTAGTTCTGATATCGATGCAACGTTTGCTGTGCGAGCAGGTAAGTTGCGTCGCTATCATGGTGAATCATGGATTACGCGCCTACTTGATGTTAAGACTAACCTAAAGAATATCCGAGATGTCTTGTATGTGATCATAGGTATCTTTCAAGCCTGGCGATTACTTGGGAAAGTAAAGCCATCGGTTGTATTTTTGAAAGGCGGTTTTGTTGGTGTGCCAATTGGTGTTGCCGCAGGGTTACGCAAGATTCCAATTGTGACGCATGATTCAGATGTTATTCCAGGCTTGGCAAACCGTTTGGTGAGCCGCTGGGCTAATGTGCATGCCACAGCCTTACCAGCAGAGGATTACGCTTATCCTGCAGAAAAAGTGGTACAGGTAGGCGTACTCGTAGAACATGCCTATGAGTATGTAACCCCAGAGAAAAAACAAGCCTACTGTAAACAGATTGAACTACCTGAGCAGGCGAGAGTGCTCTTGATAACAGGTGGTAGTACTGGGGCGCAACGGCTCAATGAAGCCATACGCGCCTTCATACCTGAGCTTTTGGAGACCTTTTCGGATCTGCACGTTATCCACCAAGTTGGGAAGGGTAAACAGGGTGTATATGATGGATTTACTCATGAACGCTTGCATGTATTGGAATTTCTAAGGCCGATGTATGTCTATATGGGCTCAGCGGACGTAGTGGTGGCGCGATCGAGTGCCAATACCATTGCTGAGTTAGGGGTACAGGGCAAAGCCTCAATCGTGGTGCCTAGCCCATTTTTAACTGGTGGCCATCAATTGGAAAATGCCAAAAGACTTGAGGCGCAAGGTGTGGCATTGGTTGTGCAAGAGCAAGATATGCTTAATTCACAGATTGGCCTATTGGCTAAGATTAGTAAGTTGTTTACAAATGATCAAGAACGTCTCGCGCTAGCCAAGGCCATACATGCAGAGGTTATCCCTAACGCCGCTGAACGCTTAGCAGGTGTACTATTAGATCAAGTGAGCGTAGCAACGTAAGATGTTTCGAAGGAAAAAACAAACACCACCTGAATCACCCACTAGACGTACGTCAAGTGGTGGTGGTTCGCCAGTATTTTCATATTACGCTCGTGGCAGCTCAGCGACGGGCCAAAATGTTGGTCGTAGTGTTGAGCGTGAAGAGCCAAAAGCCAAAAGGCGTTTTTCGAAGCTCCATATAGGTAGCGTGCCATCTTTGTTGGCGCTACTTCTGATGTTCGGTATTATTTTCTATTCACTATGGATTCAGCCACGACCGAAGGTGGTGGTTTTGACTCAGGCAGGTACAATCTACCAAGATACGGCTGCCTATCAAAAAGCAATTAACAGCGCATGGGGCGCAGATTTTGGTAATCAGTTTAAGATGAGCGTTGATGCCAAAACTTTGGAACAGAAGATAGCCGAGGCGGTGCCGGATGTTGCTGATGTACAGGTACAGCTGCCGCTACT
>CAYLGV010000043.1:0-6334 GCA_964383395.1 uncultured Candidatus Saccharibacteria bacterium | reverse complement strand
CGTTAGCAATACCAACCAGTTGCAAGAAGGCGCTCACGCCGTTCTTGTCGGTAGCCTTTACCACAATGTTATAAACACCAGGGCTGTCGTATTTATGCTCAATAGTAAACGTGCCAGGAAATTGTTGGCTCTTAAGGTCTGGTGCTTTGCCGTCGCCCCAATCTACACTGATCGCATAGGGCCCTTCGCCACCAGCTAGAATAATCGGCCACGAGAGTGTATCGCCAGGGTTAACACCACGCTTAGCATACGTACTAGTGAGGGTAGGTCGTGAAGCCGCCCCTTGTTTAGCATCATTGAAGCTCACGTTTACCTTGTTTGAATCGGGTCCATTCTGGTCCAATGTGTCGTACACACGAGCAACCAACTCGTTAGCTCCAGTGAATAGGTCGATTTTAATAGAGAAACTACCGCTGTCACACTGCTGAGAGCCAGCAAATACATTGTTCTTAAACAGTTTTACTAGTAGGCCTTTTGGACAAATGCCACTTACATCAATTGGAATGACGCCGAATGCCTGACCATCACGCGGGATGCTAATAGAGGCACCTTGTGCGGGAGGTGGCGAAGAAATGGTCCCCTGAAGCCCCACAGAGCCTCCTGTCGGGTTCTGGACCTGTGCATTGGCCGTATGACTACTGAGCATAAATATGCCCACTACCACGAGGCTAACCCCAAGTTTCAAACTAATGCTTAGTTTTTTCATAACGTCTTACATAAATCATAGCGTAAGCATTAAGAAAAGGCCACTTCTATACCGAAGTGGCCTTTCGTACGCATAATGCGTTATTTCTATTGTTTGTTTACATCGTGCTTGTGGGTACGACGAGCGCGAGTCTTGCGGACGACCCAGAAGATTGCTGCAACGATCAGGATGATGACAGCGGCAAGGATCAACAAGTACATAGGTGGAACATACCAGAAGGTGGTGCTAGATGTGATCAGCTGACCACTACCCTGGCTATAGCCCAAGTTAATGGTAACTGTGTAGCGACCAAACTTCTGCACTTCTTTTGGTAGGGTGTTTACAAACTTACGTGAGCTATCTGGAAGAACGTTTGCTTTTGGCTCAGTGTTGTTGAATTCGAATTCAGCAACTTGACCACCAAAAGTCTTAGTAACCGTTACTTTACCAAATGGCTTAACGTGAATGTCACCACTGTTCTTAAGGATAGTTACGAGATCTACTTGTCCACTACGGAAGAATGACATATCCTTGCCACCCTGTGCAGTTGATAGCTGCTGTAGATCAAGTTGTTCGTGAAGATTTCCAGGAACCGTTACGAGTACGATGGTACCGACGCTAGCTGTTAGACCAACGTTTCCACTACCAGATACTGCTGCAGGCAGAAAACGGATTGCACCGTAGTAACCACCTGAGTTTGCATCACTTGGAACAGTAATAGTGACGTTAACGTCTTTTTTCTGCTTTGGACCAAGCTGGACATCTGGAACTGTGCCAACCAAGCTCTTAAAGTTATTCTTTGGTTGCTGGCCACCCTCGTCT
This sequence comes from uncultured Candidatus Saccharibacteria bacterium, assembly GCA_964383395.1. Classification (GTDB taxonomy): domain Bacteria; phylum Patescibacteriota; class Saccharimonadia; order Saccharimonadales; family CAYLGV01; genus CAYLGV01. The sequence continues at coordinate 4,827 of CAYLGV010000043.1, read as the reverse complement.
AGGACCAAGCGTGGTTCACCAGTTTGGTCATCACTGGCGACGAAGTTATTAACAACTGCTTTTGCAGTTGTCGCTACATCTGTTGGGTTTTGAACTGATATGGTAAGGACTTGGCTCTTGCCCTTATCGATGGTGAATTCTGAGCGAACGGGTGATACTTGGAATCCGTTTGCTACATTACTTTGCGCTGAAACACCTGCCACACCCAGAGACATCAGCGACACTACTGCTGCGAAGCTCACAGCAACTCGCCGTAGATATGTCTTCATACAACTCCCTCTTTTGAACTATATTTTTAGCTAATAATGCTCATGGTATCACGAGCGTTAGAAGTTTGCCAAGCAAATGTAAGATATTGTTGTGGTATATACGCCAGCTGGCTGAGACTTACTTACATTGGCCACAAAACTTGTAGTGAACTTATGTAAATCATCAACTCCCGTGGAGCTAACTACAATGTCACCTGAGTTAAATCGAAACTGATTCGGTGAGTTATATGCAGCGTTAATCACCCCACCTGTTCCAGGGCCATTCGGCTCTGCTCCTATGCCAGGATTTGAATTAGAACGAAGGTTTACTCCAAATTGACTTGTACCTGGTTGAGACGACGCTTGTGTGGCTAAAGCTGGTATCACATTGTTTCCAGATGTGAGCGTAGTGCCAACCATTGTGATGCTATATCCAAAACCAGCATTCGTAGCGACAACGAACTCCCATGAAGCTTTGTTTGCTGCAGTTGTCTTGAGCTCCCCTATATCAATTAAATAGCTCGTTGCAGATGAACAATCTTGATTGGTTATAGTTACTGACACACAGAATCTGAGAAATGGTGGAACTGTGGCTGCGACACTCACACCACCCACAATCGCCAGGGCGGTACCTCCATCTTGTAATGAGGTGCCTGTCCCGGCAGTACTAATGTAGGTACTCATACGAAGATAAAACGTACCTGGAGAGCTGGGGTTAATTACATTGTCGAATCGATATGTCGAAGGGCCACCTATTGGAGCGGCAAGCGTACGGGTAAGTAGTACCCTATTGGCTGTTGAGGAAGGGTCGATTGAGAAGCCTGTTTCACCAGTTTGGGCTACGAGTGAGGCACTGCTCATACTAAATCCGGCTGGCGGAACACAAGGGATCCCATCAATAGGTGAATTACTACAAAACTCTAATACAACTGAGCCAATACTTGTAGGATCCGTGACAGTAAACCCAACAATATGTGTCGTAGTGGCTGAAACGGTTGGATGGGCCATTTGATCATAACGATTCTGTAGCTGTGAGGTTGCAGCAAACGCAAACGGCACTGCTCCGAAGAACAGCGCCGTAGCCATTACTATGCTGATTACAATAGCTATGTATTTGTTAGTTTTTGTTCCCAACCACTGCATAGTGAGACATTATAGCCTCTTAGTACGTACCTGTCGCGATAAACGTTAGAGTTGTGGCGTAAATACCAGCTTCTGTCGTGTTTGCGATGTTACCGATGAAGGCAATTGTACCTGTTGAAGTTGACCCAGGTGGCTTAGAGACGAAGGTCTGGCCATAGGTAGTGTTGATGCTACTTGTGTCGAAGGTAAAGGCAGCGCTGTTATCACCACCTGTACTACCTGTACCTGCAGTTTGTGTAGTACCTGTACATGCAGCAGGGTTTGTACCTGCAGCATCACCATCGTAGGCAGTATCGACTGCAAGGGCACTAGAACCAGCTGTTGATTCATAGGTACAGAAACCAAATTGCTCTGTGCCTAATGAGCTTGCTACTGGGGTTGCATTGCCAGTTATAGTGAAGCCGCCTGTATTGAGTGTGTTGCCTTTAATCCGTATGGCAACATTTCCTGATGCATTTGTGCCGACATCGTACTTTGTTGTGCGGTCAACATAAGGACCTGCTGGATCTAGCACACCATTAGTGTCACCTAGAGTTACAGCTGTACCACCAGCACCACAGTTGGCACCTGTGTACACACAGAAGTTTAGACGTTCCTGAACCTTTGAGGTAACGGTAATTTGAGACGCTGTGCTGAGGGCAATACCACCAGCATCAGTTGGAGTACCAATAGTACCACCGCCGTAGTCAGATGCACTGTTTGCTCCTGAATCATTAGGATAGGTCAAAATACGTCCATAGAAAGTTCCAAGTGAGCTAGGGTTGGTTACGCCAGTCATGTCGAAAGTAATCGTTTGACCAGCCGTGATAGCGACACCAGTTGCATCGGTGAGGCTAATTGTTCGGTTTGAGTTGTACTTGGCATAGGTCCATGTTTGAGGTGAACCGTTAATAGTGAATCCAGTTATGGTAGGTGTACCCACATTAAAGCCGGCTACAGCTGAACAAGTTTGGCCAATGATTGGTGAGTTACTACAGAAGTCGACTGCAAAACTTTTGATTGTCGCTGTAGTAGCCGCGTTAAACGTCACTTTATAGGTAACGCCTGATGCTGACACACTTGAGTCAGTGAGCTGAATGCTTCGACTCCCAAGCAGGCCGTAGGCATGTGCTTTCTGGCTTACAACCACTGGCAATGCTGTTGCTACAAGTAGCGTCGCTGCAATCGCCAGATTCGCAGGCCTCTTAAGTTTATCTAAAAGCATTTATCATTCTCCTTTTCTATATGCAATTCTTGGCTTAATTTACTTAGTAAGTTCCTGTAGCAATGAAGGTAAGGGTCGTGGTGTAAATACCGGCAACTGCTGAGTTGGATACGTTACCGAGGAAGGCAATTGTTCCAGTTGAGTATGTTCCGGCTGCTTTTGTTGCAATAGTCTGGCCGTAGGTGCTGTTCGTATTGGTTGGGTTCAAGTTGAAGTATGCGCTGTTAGCACCACCAGTACTACCTGTACCAGCTGTTTGAGTGGTACCAGTACATGCTGCTGCGTTTGTACCAACGTTGTCGCCGTCGTAGGCAGTATCGATTGATAGACCACTACCAGCAGACTCGTAGGTACATAGTCCAAACTGGTCAGTACCTGCTGCACTTTGAGCAAAGGTTGTTAAGCCAGCAATTGTGTTAGCTCCACTTGTAAGTGTGTCACCCTTTAGGTTAACAACTGCACCACCTTGAGCATTAGTTGTAATACCGTATTTGGTCGATCGATCTACGTAAGGACCTGCTGGGTCAAGAACACCATTAGTGTCACCTAGTGTTACTGCTGTACCACTCTTAGTCGTACAGTCGTTACCAGTACCAGTTGTGTAAACACAGAAGGTTAGACGTTCCTGAACCTTAGAGGTGATTGTAATCTGTGCAGCTGTACTCATAGCAACACCACCAGCATCAATTGGGTTACCAACTGTTGGTGTACCTGAGTTTGTGTAGCCACCAGCACCACTACCTGGTGAGTCAGCACCAGTGTCGTTAGCGTAAGTTAAGATACGAGCATAGAAAGTACCGAGGGCGGTTGGGTTAGTAGCAGTTGTTAGAATGAATGAAACCTGGGTGCCAACAGACATCGCGCTACCGCTTGCACTAGTCAAGGTAAGTGTGCGACCACTGTTAGCAGACCCTGCTGTGAAACCCGAAATACCTGTCTGCGATGTTACGGTTGGTGTACCTACCGTAAATGAACCACCTGGACTCGTACAGGTATTGGAAATGATTGGACTTGTACAGAAGTCGACAACGATACCCTTAACGGTTGTTGTTGAAGCAGACTTCCAAGCAATCGTATATTGGCCAGCTGCTGATACAGCTGAGGTAGACATTTGTATAGTACGGTCAGTTGGGATGTTGTAAGCCGCCGCCTTTTGAATGCGTATCATTGGGATGATCGCTACTGCAAATAGCAGAGCAGCAACTATCAATGACAGCGTACGCCTTGATATTGATCTTACATTCATGTTTGTTTTCTCCTTTGGAGAGTTATATTTTTGTTTGGTGTTTTTTACAATTTTTTACTGTATGCCCAAAATTTACCATGTCTACTGCTGTTAACACAAGCACTTTCTCAGGTTAGTTATCCACACCTTTGCAGCATAGTACTTATTAAATAATCATTAAACCTTAGGATATTTCGATAGGTTGTTTGGTTTGAACTGTCGAGATTAAGACTAATAGGTGCCGGTAGCTACAAGCGAATGTACAAAGTTGTATTGGCCCGAAGGCGTGCCACCACTAATGTTGAATATATACGAAACTGTATATGCAGTAATGCTTGAACTCTTTGTTGATAACGCAATAATGTCATTCTTTACATACTTAAACTGATTGCCAGTATTGTAGCCTGTGGCAGCCGCTCCAAAAGAGAATGTGCTGTTTGGTACTTGTGCTGGATCTGCACCAAGGTCACAACTAGCACCACAGAAGTTGGCATTCCTAACTACGTTGATACCGAACTGTTCTGTACCAACCGTGGATGCTGTTGGTGAAGCAATTCCTGTAAGATAATGGCCACTGGCAGTATTCCTTGGTGCGTCAGAAGTCGTTGTTACCACGTATCCACCCGCGTTCCAAGCTCTTACGTTAAAGGTACCTGTTGCTGTTTTAACCTGTGCATCATCAAGATAACCGAGATCAATATTGTTGCCTGTCACAACAAACTCAATAAATGGCTCATCGGTGGTATTAAAACCTGCCTGTGCACAATACGATGTACTACATATATTTCCCACCGATAGTTCACCCGCTGCTTGCTTAGAACAATACGACCCAGAACAGGCGTTTAACTCACCACCAGTACCAAAGAAAGTCTCGTTGACACTATAGTTCGTTGATGAAGACGTTTGTGCAAATACTGGAGCAGGCACAAGCAACAGCACTAAGGCTGCAAGCAGGAACCGCCACTTTTTATTTCCACTCATAACTATCTATATTTTGCCCCAAAAGC
>CAYLGV010000042.1:0-6648 GCA_964383395.1 uncultured Candidatus Saccharibacteria bacterium | reverse complement strand
AGGAACCGCCACTTTTTATTTCCACTCATAACTATCTATATTTTGCCCCAAAAGCTGCTTTGGTGCAATCTGTTTATGTTTTCACGCAACCGTAGTATGATACATGGGAGAAACGTAAGCAGTATATAAATGGAAAATCAGCCCCAAGACGAAAACGAGCTGAACTCTTTGGAAGCACCGGAGACGGCGGCATCCGAACCGACTAACCAACCAGACGATAAAAAATCAAAGAAAAAGGGTGGTGGTATTAAAGGTATCATCAGTCACCTTAATATTTACTTGCTGCTCTTCATCCTTATCATCATTGTTGTTGCTGGATTTACTCTTGTCAGCATTCAGAAGAATAAAAAAGAATCGCAAACCCCTACCGTGCAAACACAGCAGCTTACGGCTGACGACATCAAGAAGCTTAGTGGCAATGATGCGGCCGTTGGTGATGCCAAGCAAACCCTTACGATTGCTTCAAACGCTATCTTCAACGGCAAGGTACTTATACGCGATAGTCTCGATATTGCTGGCGGCATTAAAGTCGGTGGTTCACTTAATCTCCCAGGCATTACTGTCTCAGGTACCAGCAGTTTTGATCAGATCCAAGGCAATAAGCTAGCCATTGCTGGCGACTCAAGTATTCAAGGACAACTAACGATCCAAAAAGGTATTACCGTAACTGGCGGAGCGAGTTTTGGCGCCCCTATAACCGCTCCCTCAATTTCAGTCCAGAGCTTCCAGTTAACGGGTGACATTCAATTGCAACGCCATATCGATGCAGGTGGTGCGACCCCAGGTCAATCACCTGGTTCAGCTCTTGGGTCTGGTGGCACAGTTAGTGTAAGCGGTACTGACACCTCAGGCACTATCACTATCAATACTGGAGGAAGTCCTGGTGTTGGTTGTTTTGTTACTGTTACTTTCAGCCAACGATTCAATGGCACCGCCCACGTAGTAGTCAGCCCCGTGGGATCAGGAGCTGGTGGACTTAACTTCTATGTAAACCGCACCAATGCCAACTTCCAAGTATGTACCACCAACCCTGCTCCTGGTGGCAGTAGCTTCAGCTTCGACTACATCGCAATCGACTAAGATAAGCAAATAGCAAGAGGTTTGAAAGGGCTCGGCTATAGGCCGTGAGGAAATCAAGAGTGTGCTTTTGGCGATTTCCGTGCCTTGAAAACTCTTGCTATTTGCTTATCTAAACATCGAGGAAGATGACTAGCTCATCGGCCTTAACATGCATGATGCCACGGGTGATTGTTATCCGTTCTTCTTGACCATCATTTTGTACTACGATATCGCAGGCATTAAGTAGCGTCATAAAATTATGGTGTTTTGGCAAGATATCAAAAGGACCAGTATCGTTTTCGGCTGACACACTCTCAGCCGGACCATCGTAATACACTTTAAATGGCGCATACACCTTAACATGCATATGTTTGTCATCAAGTTTAGGCTTATCTGCCTCGTCGGCAACTGTTTGTCCACTTTCTTGCGCCATAATGAATCCCTGGCAATTGCCTAGGTAATGATCTCCTCGATACTCTCGAGGGTTTGCTCACGAGTAAAGAAGTCACCCGGTACACCATTGTGTTTGGTCATCACGTTCATATTCTGTGTGAAGTTGGTGATCAATTTCTTAGCTTTAGCATAGTCAGCACGGTCAGAAGCTGATAGCTCGTTTTCACCAATAATAGCGATGATACTCTTCAAGGACTCATACTTCTGTAACAAGCCCTGGACCTGGACACTCAACAGATAGTGGCGATCGCCCACAATTTCTGGCGTCAGCAAGCTTGAATTGGTGTTGTTCAGATCAACAGCTGGACGAATACCTTGCTCAGCTACTTTACGAGAAAGCACGATGATAGAGTCCATTTCGTGCTGAATGAACTGCACAGCCGGGTCAGAGAGGTCGTCAGCTGGCACGTAAATGGTCTGCACGGATGTAATTGAGCCGTTCTCGTTAGAGCTCAAGCGGTCTTGGAGAATCTTCACATCGGAGAAGATTGTTGGTTCGTAACCACCTTCGTTCGGGATTTGGTCCAAAATCGTGGCCAGTTCGTTTCGAGCTTGAATATAACGGAACATGTTGTCAGCAAAGAACAGAATGTCTTTATGATTAGCGTCCCTAAAGTGCTCAGCACCAGCCGTTGCAGCAATACCAATCAAGGAACGCTGGATCGGATTTTCATTCATCTGCCCAAAGAACATACAAGTGTTCTTGAGTAGGTCTTCAGCACGCAATGTGTCCCATAGCTCGTGACCTTCACGAATACGCTCACCGATACCAGCGAAGAAGGACAAACCACCGCTTGATTTAGCGATGTTGTTAATAAGCTCCATAGTCAGTACCGTCTTACCCACACCAGCACCACCGATAATACCGATCTTGCGACCCTTCACGAACGGCGCAAAGAAGTCGATCACCTTAATACCCGTTTCCAAGATCTCAGGCTTGCGCACGGTGAAGTCACTTGAACGGCCTGGTAACTTCAAAATATCTCGGTATATCACGTCGTCACCCGAAATAGCTGGTTGACCGTCGAGTGGTTCACCTACTGCATCAAGAATACGACCAATGGTTGGCTCACCTACTGGGATCTCAATACCTTTATTGGTACGCTTTACACTCATGCCCCGTTGTACGCGGCGATCAGAGCGAATATTCAAGCACATGGCGATGCCACCTGTTTCGAGGTGATCAACCAATATCTTGGTGTCATGGCCGTTGTCGATCAATAACATTTCACCTACAAACGGTGCGTCATCATCGAAACGCACTCGTACGGTCAGGTCTTTGATAGTAGTTATAATGCCGTTGCTCATGAGCCAGCTCCTGCCTTGGCCTTCTTCATGCCATTGATGATTTCTTTCAAACGTTCGTCCTTAATAGCACGCCTAGCCCGGTTATAGTCGAGGTGCAATTCTGTTTTAGCTTCGTTGGCACGCTGATTACTGGCACTCATAGCGCGAAAGCGTGAGGCGTACTGAGCAAGCTTAGAGTCAAGGATAAGCTGGCTCATACTAATAGTCATCATGGATCGCTCTAAGTGGTCCACAACGTCATAAGTACTCGGCTCAAAGATATAGTTGGTCTCGCTAATGAACTCGTCGGCCTCATCGGCCTGTCTACCTTGTTGTTGCACAGCGTTCGATAGCTCAATTCGCTTTACGTCCTGCACCATCAGCGAAACATACTCTTGGTAAAAGACGCTGGTATTACGGTATAGCTGCACTTCTTTGATAATAGGCGCCACATTGATGTTCTGGTCTTTGCTTGGCAATTTAAAGTATTTCTTATAAGAGATACCACGCTGAGCTAACTGGATGGCACCGTGGTGACCGATCACCAGAATTTCGTTCTTGTCTTTGTCATAGGTTTTAAGCATCAACTGAATGAGTTTTTGGTCAATATCACCACTGAAACCACCTTCGGCAGTAATGATGATATATAGCTCTTTATCGATCACCTCAACATCTTTGTTCTGGCGACCAAAACCAAAGATAGCACTCACACGAAGCTGTGAGTAAATCTGCCACAATTCGTCAAAGAACTGAGAAGCTTGAAGCACTTGGTTCTTAATCTGGGCAATTTTCATACTAGCAATACCCTCAAACACATTAGTGAGTTCGGCTAATGTCGCCATGGCAGCTTCCTCAACTTCTAGTTCTGCTGGACGTTTCATGCTTTTGCCTCCGCGGGTTGCTTCTCTTCAGATTTTTCTTCTACCTTCTCTTCTGGCTTAGCATCTTTGTCGGACTTGTCGTCTTTTTTGTCTTTGTCATCCTTCTTGTCGTCTTTGTCATGCTTATCGTGCTTTTTGTCGTCTTTCTTCTCATCCTTGCCCTCTGGTGCAGGCGCAGTTTCGGCAGGCTTTTGTTCAGACTCAGGGGCACCCTTAAGCACAACGACTGCCTTGGTTTTTAATTCGTCACGCACTTGATCAAAGAGCTCATCTGAAGTAACTTTTGGTGCATAATCTAACACGTTGAGCTTTAGAGCAGACACATCGAGAGTTTCACCATCTGCAAGATTCAAGATAATATCCATCATCAGCTGCTGAGCCATGAGCGAGTATGTATCTGACGGGCTTTGGGTAATTGTTTCAAAGATATATTTACCTGTTACAAGAGCCTTTTTAGCCTCAAGCGCGAGCTCGGAACCGAAGTGAGAGAACTCTTCAGCCTGACGATAGTTTGCCAACAGTTTGAGCGTTTGGGCAGCTAGGTTCTTTTGGCGCTTGTTGTGACCAACACCACCAGCACGTGTTACAGATAGACCAATGTTAATAGCTGGGCGAATACCATTACGGAAGGTAGCCATATCGAGGATCCATTGACCATCGGTAATTGACATGATGTTGGTTGGCAAATAAGCCGTAATATCACCTGCAGCCGCGTGAACCAGCGGAATGCTGGTGAGGTGGGCTCCGTTAGCGTCTAGACGACCAGCACGCTCAAGTAGGCTGGAGTGGGCATAGAACATGTCACCAGGGTAGGAGTCGCGACCTGGGCTCACACCACTCATCAGAGCTACTTCACGGTAGGCGTGAGCGTGAGCGGTTAAATCGTCATAAATAATGATGGTGTCTTGCGCCTCTTTTTGCCAAAGATATTCAGCCATAGCTGCTCCAACATAGGGGGCAAGGTAACTCATGATGAGTGACTCAAACATAGTCGCCACGATCACCACAGCCTTCTTCAAACCATCGTTTTCTTGCAAACGTGTCAGGAGTGTATCGACGTCATCACGACGCTTGGCAATCAATACGTACACCACCATTTGATCGGTATTCTTTTGGTTGATCGTAAGCTGGGTCACCAGCGTGCTTTTACCAGACTTAGCGTCACCAAGTAGCGCCATACGCTGGCCACGGAGAATCGGGAACAAAGCATCAATGGTTGTCACACCACTTTCCAGCTGATCACTGAGTAGCTTGCGAGTATACAGCGATGGTGCCGGATTAAAGACCGGCCAGACACCAGCAGCAGCGATTGGTCCCTTGCCGTCAAGCGGTTCACCCATAACGCTGATCACACGTCCGGCATAGTCTTTGCCCACTTTACATACCAACTCTTGGTTCTGGACAACTGCCACCATACCAATACGGAGCATGGTGCTACCGAGGTGTAGTACTACTACGTGATCTTCATTCACTTGGTGCACAAAGCCCTTACTACCGTCTTCGAACATAATCAGGGCGTGGATGCTACAAGGTTGCAGACCGTGAACTTTGAGCAAGAAACGATCTACAGCGATAACCTCGCCGACTGGATTGCCAGCTGCCACGAGCTTATCAAAATGTTGATTGCCTGAATTCACGAGGCAGTCTCCTTCACCAGCGCTTCAGTAGCTGCTTCAACCGCTGCTTCAACTGACTCTTCGGTCTCAGCTTCTGCTGGAACTGGTGGTGCACTCGGCACGTCAGTCGCACTCTCTGCTGCCGGTACGCCTGCTGCAACTTCTGCCTCTGTTGTAGCCATAGCTTCAGTCGTAGCTTCTACTGTTTCAGTGCCTTCTATTTCTGTATCTGGCACGCCTTTTAGCTTATACATCAGCAGGTCACGCTGTTCAGTGAAACGGTGACGCAAGCTAAAGTCGAAATGTCGATTGGTAGTGCGCATGGTGCAACCAGCCCCAATACTAGGGTTCAAGCCAATTTGGAGCAGCACAAAGGGATGCAACTGTTGACGCATCCAAGTCACGAGGCGCTGCAAGAAAATAGCTGAAGGATCATTGTTAAAACTCATATGAATCACTGGTGCCTTGGTACGTACCGCCTTAAGTAGATTGAGTAGTATGGCGCGGTCTTGTTCCTCGAGTAAGTTCAACTTGTTGGCTTCAACTAATTCCTCAAGCAATTTGCTAGTTTTAGGTAGCTGCATGGGTGTTCCAGTTTCACGAATAGCCCCTTGCCTCAAGAAGTTATCAACATTTTCTGCCTCAGTTAATAAATGGCCTACATCACTGTAGCCCACGACGCTGATCGGCAGTTGTAGTTCAGATTGCTCAACCGCCATTGGCTATATCCTCGAGAATATCTTTTTTATTTTCTTCTAGCTCATTAAGCACATATTCGAGCTGGTCGTTAAGGTCGATTTGGTTACCAATAGCTGCTAACACGTAGTGATTTACGATGTCAGCCATATTGTCTTCGAAGTGCTTCATCATGCGGGCCTTCTCATTCGCCACTTCTTGTGCGAGTTGTTGACCCATAACTTTTCGCTGCTCTTCAATGGTGGCCTGCGTTTTACTGATTGACTCAATAGCCATTTGTTTGGCATCAGTGATAGACTCTTCATATTTCGCAAACTCTTCCTGAAGCTTTTGCGTAATCTCGCTCTTCATGTATTCGTTGAGCTGGCTCGTGGTAAGTCGAAGGTCCTGCTGCAGGAACATAGCGTTTTCGCCAATGATTTTTTCAAAGTGTAAGCGGCCGCGGTTTCGGAGCTCTTCACGGAACTCATCATTAAAGATGTGTTCTACGTCTTGCTCAGCCTGCTCGGTCATTGGGTCATTGCTACCCTTATGAGCCTTGCCACCCCCGTTATTCTTTAGCTGAATAGCAACGTAAATGAAGGCTAAGGTCGTAGCGAAGAGACTCGCCAGTATCGCTATTACCCCCCAAAGTTCCATGTATACGTTCCCACCTT
>CAYLGV010000041.1:0-6675 GCA_964383395.1 uncultured Candidatus Saccharibacteria bacterium | reverse complement strand
AAAAGGAGCGTCTGGTCATGGCAACAACCATCGAAATCGACAATATGATCACTGTAGGCGCTCTCGCTGAGCAGTTATCCCTACCTGTTACAAAGCTCATTGCTGAGCTTATGAAGAACGGTATTATGGCTACCGTTAACGAACGAATTGACTTTGATACCGCTCAGATTATTGTCGGCGAACTAAACCTGGATATCGAACTTCAGCCTAAAAAAGCTGAAGAGGTAGATGTAGCTCGGGTAAAGGCGCCTGTGAGCGACACAGCTCAGTCTAGGCCGCCTGTAGTAGCTGTAATGGGTCATGTAGACCATGGTAAGACAAGCCTACTTGACGCCATCCGTGGAGCTGCGGTTGTTAAGACCGAAGCAGGTGGAATCACGCAGCACATATCTGCATACCAGATTGAGCACGGTGAGCGAGCCATTACCTTCCTAGACACACCTGGTCATGAAGCCTTTGCTGCACTGCGTGAACACGGTGCCATGTTGACCGATGTGGTAGTCATTGTCGTGGCTGCCGATGACGGCATCAAGCCGCAGACCATTGAAGCGATTCGTTTTGCACGTAAGGCTGGTGTAAAGATTATTGTAGCCATCAACAAGATTGATAAAGAAGGTGCAGACCTTAACCGCATTAAGCAACAGTTGTCAGAACAAGACTTGCTTATCGAAGAATGGGGCGGTGATATCGTAGTTGTGCCTGTATCTGCAAAGACTAGAGAAGGTATACAACAGTTACTCGATATGGTTATTCTCGTTGCTGATGTTGAAGACTTGAAGGCTGACCGCGACGTACCTGGTCGCGGTTTGATCATCGAAGCACATATGGAACAGGGGCGAGGACCAGTGGCTGAAGCATTGGTTGAGGCTGGTGTGCTTAAGCCGAGCCAGTTCATCGTGGCTGGTGCTAGTTATGCCCGTATCCGTAACCTTGAAACTACCGGAAATAAGCCTCTCAAGGAAGCTGGCCCATCAACACCGGTAACTATTACTGGTTTCAAGACATTGCCAGAGTTTGGTGACGAATTCCAGGTAGTGGCCGACGAAAAAACTGCTCGCAATATGTCTGCACAAGCGGCTGACGCGCTGGGCGCTGGCAATAAGATGGCTATCAGTAGCACTGAGCTGATCCGTATGATGAACCGTGAGCGTGAAGTAAACGAATTAAACGTAATTATTAAAGCTGACGTTCAAGGTTCATTGACCTCTGTTATTGATAGCCTTAAAACGCTTGATACTGACGAAGTAGCTATCCGCATTGTTGGTACTGGTGTTGGTCCACTCAACGAGAATGATCTACATTTGGCACATACCTCAAAGGCTATCCTGTATGGTTTCAATGTCGGTATGCCAAACAACATCAAACAGATTGCTAACCGTGACAAGATTAAAGTTCGCCACTACCGTGTTATCTATGAATTGATTGATGATGCCAAGCTTGAGCTCGAGAAACTGCTTGCCCCAGAGGTAGTTGAGACTTCAGTAGGCCGCTTGGTTGTGAAGGGTATCTTCAAAACCACCAAAACAGAAGTTATCTGTGGTGGTGAGATAACTAAAGGCAAACTGATTGCACCAGCTCGGGCTCGTGTAGTGCGCGACAAAGAAGTCATCATGGAAGTACAGATTACTAACCTGAAGCGCGGGCCTCAGGATGCAAAAGAAATCTTTGAAGGTGAGATGTGTGGCCTTAACATAGCCACCGAGAGTCGATTAGACCTACAAGAAGGCGACCACATAGAAGCCTTTACTCAAGAAATCGTTGCAAGAACACTTTAGAAGTTGTATAGTATATAAACGATATGGAAGAGGTACGTGCATCTTCGACCCCTGAAGGTGGTCAGCCCAATGAGGAACTGCCCGAACCGTTAAGTATACCTCACGAACCACAGCCTACAATTCCGCTAAATACCTATGAATATACACCTGTGATTCGACCATTTCCTATTGAGAGCCCACCGTCACCAAACACCTCATCTCTCCGCAATTCTAACTTAGAAGCCAGTCACGATATAAACACCTTACCTCGACCGGTGGAAGCTGCTCAGGCAGCAAGATATCCCGAACAAGTGACGAATCAAGAGGTACCTGAGATTCGTGAAGCTGAATTCGATAAGCGTAACGAGCGCTTGCGTGATGTACCAAGGCAGCAAGATGAACTTGCGGCTGCTGGTATGGTAGCTCTTGGAGATGTACTTAAAGATCGCCAAACTGCCTATGCACCACCGACACCCGTAATGCCACCACCACGTCCAGCAGCGTTGCCTCAGGCTCCACCAGTCACCCCCGCGCAAACAGGTTGGTCTCTGTACAAACAGGCAATAGCAGTTGGTCTTGTAGCTGGTCTGCTCATGGCCCCAGTGATTATCGTGGCCCTGGCAAGAGGTTAGTTTGCTAGAATGCTTCTGGTCCACCTGTAAATTTGCTAGAATAAGAGTAGTAAAAGGATAGCTCATGTTTAAACTCGACAACGCATTACTCGAAGAACTTGGTCTCGGTAGTTTACCGGCTGACGAAAAAAACCGTATGTTAGCGCATATTTATGAGACGCTCGAAATGCGTGTCGGTATGAAGTTGGCTGAACAGATGACCAATGATCAACTTGATGAGTTCGAAGGCTTCATTGATCGTAACGATGAAGCGGGTGCCTTGAAGTGGCTAGAAACTAACTTCCCAAACTACAAAGACGTTGTTGCTGAACAGTTAGAGAAGCTTAAGAGTGAAGTTAGGATATCTGCACCACAGATACTTGAGGCATCACGTGCTCAGGCAGCAATGCAGGCTCAACAACAGCCTGCAGCCATGCAACCACCTCAGGCACCACAGCAAAATGGACAGCTGTATGCTGCAGCGCCAGCGCCACAGCCACAGCCACAGCCACAGATGCCACAACCACCTACTGACTTTACTCAGGCCCAACAACAGCCTATCGCGCCACAACCACAACCTGGCCAGCCTTATCAGGGGCAAATGCCACCACAAGGCCAGTAACAGGTTTAATTATGCGCTAACAGATGACCGTAGCCAGCCAAAAAGGCCGCTCCGGTCATTTCATTTTTACCAGCTGGCTTGAGCGTATCGATTACTAAGACACCATCGCCAGTGCCTATGCATAGTTGTTTCTGTCTAACTTCGACGCTACCCGCTTTTAAGATCTGTGATGTATCATCTGTTTCAGTATGGGCTTTCGTGACAATGACTTCTTTACCCCCGAGTGTAGTATGACTCTTTGGCCATTCTATGTACGCTCGGATCTCTCGTTCAATCGTGACAGCTGGCTTGTTCCAGTCGATGATTCCATCGGCTTTGGTGAGCTTTCGGGAGAAGGTAACACGGTCGGGGTGGGGTTGCTGGCGGGGTTTAGTCTCATCGGCCAGATGAAGGGGGATATAGGTTACCAACAACTCATTACTTAAAGCGATCAGTTTATCTGTTAAGCTCGGGGTACTATCGTCACTGGTAATTACGAGGCTCTTCTGGACAAGCAGTTTACCGGTGTCGAGGCTAGGCTCGATAAGCATGAGACTAACCCCTGTTTTTTCGTCACCAGCGAGAATGCTGAAACTAATCGGATCAGCGCCACGCCACCGTGGCAACAGAGAGAAATGCGAGTTTAAGATGCCTAAAGGGAAACTATCGATAGTTGCTTGAGAGACAATGACGCCGTAGTCGACAATCACTCCTAAGCGGCTACTAAATTTTCTCTCGTCGATAAGTGTATCTAGCTCTTGTTTAGTGTTGGCAAAGTAGGTTGTTAGGTTACGCACCTTGGCAAGTGTCTCTACTGGTGCTGGTGCACGGTGGTGAGGTGGTACGGTTTTAGTAACAACTGCTTCGATATCGAAATGATCGGCCAAATGCGCCAAAGAGGCGGCTGCTACTGGTCCGCTACCAAAGAAGACAATCATGGGTTTACCAGAGGTCAGGGCTATCTTTGATATCTTTTTCATAATTGAGTGGTTCCAGGTGACCCTCTTCGTTAAGGTGGAAAAATGCTTTCTCTTCATCCTTGATATGATCTATAAACATTTTGCCATTGGTGTGATCGATTTCGTGCTGGAAAACACGTGCCAAGAAGCCTTTAGCAGTCAAGCGCACTGGCTTACCATTTAGATCCAAGGCTTTAACACGTACCTGACTGTGACGAGGTACGTTGCCATAGACATCGCGGATACTGAGACAGCCCTCGTAATCTTCTTCAATCACCCCTTCATACTTTGTGATTTCGGGGTTAATGAACACTTGAAATGTTCGATCTTTTTTGTTGTCAAAATTATTACGAATTATGACAATTCTCAGGGGTATATCAATTTGAATCGCGGCTAAGGCAACACCTACTTCATGCTCGCGGGAGTCTTCCCAGTCAAGCGTGGCGGCCTCCATTTGTTGAATAACATTTTTAACCATCTCATCGGTCAGGCCGATGCGCTTTGAGCGATCACGCAGATGGGCGTTAGGTAGGGTAATAATCTGGTCTTTAGGTGTTTTCATCCCCAACAGTATACCGTATTGTCATATTTTTTGATCTTCTCATGTGTTGGACTTGTGTTCGGGGACATGTTCAATAACCTATGTAGCCAATTATTTATAACGTTGTTACCACTGCGTACGCACATTGTTATAACAACGTTATACTTTTTTGACCAAGGGGTTTCTTGACATAGGCAGCCAACTCAACGGCTTCAGCCTAGTTATAAGAGATCGCTTGGATCCAGGTCATAGACTGTATTGGTGGGCAGGTCTTTGATGAGCTGGAGCAGGGTGCTGCGTCGGGTGGCCTTGATAATGATGTGCCAGGCGTGTTTACCGGCTATCTTTTCAATGAAGCGGGGCGATGGGCCTTCTATGATGATGCCTCCGTAAGATTGCAGAGCGGCAATCACCTTATCAGCGGCTTGTTTGGCGGCTTTAGAGCTGGCTCGAGCGGTGGTAACTTTCATCATGAAGTAATAGGGTGGGAAGTGGTAGGTTTTTCGCTCCGCTAACTCCCGCTCATAGAAGTTAGTGTAGTTTTTTGACAGTGCGTCAGCAATCAAAGGGCTGTCTGGCTCAAAGGTTTGGACAAATAGTTTGCCAGCTCGGTGGCCACGACCAATACGACCACTAACTTGGCTAAGTAGCTGGAACGTACGCTCGCTAGCATTATAGTCAGGTAGCTGCAGGCCGCTGTCAGCTTGCACAACTCCTACGACTGCAAGCTTTGGCAGATCAAAACCCTTTACGACCGACTGTGTACCGATGACAATATCGATTTCACCACTGAGCAATGCTTCGTACTGGTGCTGCAACCGCTCGGTGCGAAGGGTGTCACGGTCAAAACGGGCAATCCGTGCGTCTGGAAATAGTTTCTGGACTATCTCAACTAAGGCTTTGGTACCGATACTACGAAAGATGAGCTCGCTGGCGCCGCAGGTTGGGCAAGAATGAGGTACTGCCCCAGAGTAGTCACAGCTATGGCAACGCATCAGATAGGTATCTTGATGATAGGTAAGAGGTACATCGCAGTGTGGGCAGAGGGCCTGCCAGCCGCAGGTTTCGCAGAGCACCAGTCGAGCGCTGCCTCGTCTATTCAGGAACAGTAAGCTTTGTTCGCCTTTGTCTAGAGCCTGCTGCATTGCATCCAACAGGCTGTTGGCTAGCCACGGCGAACGACTAAAATTCTCCTTCTCTCGGTGGTCTACGATGGTAGTCTCAACCAAGGGCTCACTCGTAGTACTTGTATTATTCTGCCTAGTGGCTAGCTCAGTGAGGCGGATAATGGATAATTTTTTCTCGCTGAACATAAAGTAGTCGCTGATAAGGGGGGTGGCCGTACCCATAACAAAGCGGGCTTGATGAAGGTTGCTCAATTGAGCTGCGACACGGCTGGTCTGATAGTAAGGAGCTTGTTCTTGCTTATATGCGCTGTCATGAGCCTCGTCCATAACGATCAGGCCAACGTTTTGCATAGGAGCGAACAGAGCAGATCGCGGTCCAATAAGTATGTATGCCGTCGTGGCCGTGGCAAGTGTTAGCCACACCTTTCGACGTTCGGCAGGAGTCATCTCGGAATGTGTTACAAGAACACGCTCGCCAAAGGTTCTCTGCAAAATCGTCTGCAAGGGTTTTGTAAGGCCGATTTCCGGTGTCAAAATAATAACGGATCGACCAGCGTCCAAAGAGTTGCGAGCTAACTCTAAGTAAATTCTTGTCTTGCCAGTTCCCGTGTCACCATGTAGTAAAAAACTACCATAAGCTTTTTGTGTGATGGTCTGAAGGGTACTTGTTTGTTCCTTGGTTAATGGGGGCAGGTTATCATCTGCTAGGGTTTGAGTTTTTTGGATTGGTTCAGGTAGTACGAGTTTTTTGGGTAGTGCAGGTGGCGTAAAGAGTTCAGTGGTTATTCCGAGGGGTGCTGGGTAGTAACGGTTCAACCAAAGGAGTAGGTCCAGGCTCTGATTAGGTACTGATATGGGCAATGCTTCGTAGATAGTTTTAGTAGCAAAACGTGGTTTTGTTACGATTTGCTCGACAATCCCCACAACGATTTGTCGTTGCAATGGTACACGAACAAGTTGCCCGGCATTTAGTGAAATATCACTGGTGTAGGTAAGACTTTCCTTGCCGTGAAAGCGCTGACTAGCGACCAAAACTCGGTAATACATGACGTCATTATAGCTTTTTCTCAAAAAATCTATTG
>CAYLGV010000040.1:0-7000 GCA_964383395.1 uncultured Candidatus Saccharibacteria bacterium | reverse complement strand
TAAGCGTCATGTATAATGTGGGATAAGGTGTCAATATATGGAAGTTAAATACAAATACGGTCGCCGACCAGGTAGGCGACGACGCACACGCATAGCAATTGTTCTGCTCATTTCCTTTGCTATCATTGGTGGAATTGCGACGTTGGTGTATATGGACATTACCAAGAACACCAAAGATACGGCCGTTACAGGGCCTGGCCGTACGGTGGCGCAGTCAATTGACTCAAATCAAGATGTTCTGCGTATCGACGAGCCTACCTTTACTATGGAATTGCCAGGTACCTGGAAGCAAGTTGGCCGCACGGTAACGGTAACCGAAAATAGCATTACATGGCAGGGTGCGAAAAAAGGCGAGGACAATCGTAAACTTACCTTGTATGTAGATGTTATTCCAGCAACACTGGCTGTGAACAAGCTTCTGCCGGTGTCAGCTTCAGATAATTCTTTGACCGTTGGTGATGTGTCGGATAACTGTGCAACCTTTACCCAAAAAGGTACGTTGGATGCAGGTAAAGCGGTAGCTAACCGCGATAGTGTTGCAAAGTATAAGCAAATTGACTTTATATGTGACTTAGCACAGGTGGTTCAGAACAAGACGGGAACTGGCTCGATAGATGGTATTAACGTCGTTAATGTGACAGGTCCTGCAAAAGGTAAGCACAAATACTTCTTCTTATTCAACGACCAAAACATTCAACCAAACCTCTCAATCTTAACGAACGCTCTCAAAAGCTTCAAAGCTAAATAAATAGTTAAAACTACTACATATGGTGTAGTCAGGACATGCTAAACTACTAGATAGTTAACATAACAATAACCGGAATCAGGTGTAAATCCTGAGCTGTGCCGCAACTGTAAGTGATATAGCGTAAACGCTGTCATAAGCCAGACACGGTCTTTAGTCTCTCGAGCAGGAGCGGTACGCGTTTTCGCAGCCTCTGTCTATCGAGATAGGGGTATTTTTATGGCCGCAACAGCCGAAGCTCTATATATACGCTCGCCGGAGTCCGAAGTGTATGGTCGTTCGTTGAGTGCGATTCGCCAACTTGGTGCTTTGATGGTTAACGCTACCTGTCGAGAAGTGGTAAACAGTCCAGAAGCAGACCAGGCAAGAATTGAATTCTATACTTCTGTTGAGGAAGGATTTGGCACAGACGAGCAGCTTGGTGGAGGTTTGGAAGTTCGTGACTACGACGAACGACCAATTATTGATGGCCGGGTAATGTCGAAAGATCTCAAGCGAGCTGTCTCTGATATGACAGACGCTGGCCTTGCATGTGCTCGTAAAACAGCAAAGAAGGATGAGCGCTTCTTGCCGCAGCTTACTCGTTCGATATGGGATCATGAGAACGCTCTTGAAGTCGATAGGATGGCAAGAGGTGAAACGGACTATAACACACGCATTGTTGTAAGTCCTTTCCCAGAAGAGGCAGCAGCCGTTAGTGGTAATGAGTACTGGCGTGACATAGGCTATGTACCAAGTTTGAAACGTGGTTTTGTCCAACTCTATTACGGCGGTAATAGCTATGTCTTATCTGGCTCTCTTTCATTTGATGGCAGCAACAAACAGCAGCTAAAACAGATCTTCCAGAATCATGGTATAGACATTCCTGAGGGTGAAATAACTGATAACTGGCTCAAGTACGCGATTACTGCAACACTATCTGAAAATGAGGCCAAGGCACTTGCAACATCTATTGCGAATCAGGCAAATAACCGTGAGAAGAACACCAACACTGTTGATGTTACACGTGGCTATAAAGAAGTTATGGACACAGTCTTCAACGATTCATATATACACATCTGTGAATCTCTCTTTAGGGGCTATCAGACTAACGAGGTTGCCAAATTGATTAATCAGTTTGCGAACAATGCCCAGTACTTTAATGATCGTTACTCTAAAGCTTTGTACAAGATGCAAGCATCCAAAGACCAATTTACTGATGAAGATTCAGCAATACTTCACGAGTTATTGGTGTATTCAACCATAGAAATGATGCGAGCATTGCACCTAAAGAGCGTTGATACGAACACTGGTAGCAGTCGGTCCTTGATAATAGGTGAAAATATTCAGTCAGTAGACCCACTTGAATTCCAGCGTATGTTGAGCGACTTTGGAGCGTCTGGGGCAGCGAACAATCGTACGTATTCTGCCTGTGGCTTATCTATATCTCTTGGTGACGGCAATGAAAAGAATAACCCTCAAACTGTCTTCGGAGGTCTGGATATTAGCTCCTCTGACGAAGAAACGAGTTCATGGCAATGGAAGACTGGACATTGTCGTGTTGATAACTGCCCAACCAGGCCCAATGCAACTGAAGTGGGTCCATGTGATGTATGCAAAGGTTGCCAGAGACACTTTGATAAAGGACAGGACCCTGCGAAACTCTACAAAGCACTTATGAAAAGAGTACAAAAAGCATCCGATAAGCTGTTTGGCTCAGATGAAGAGAGTAATAAGAAACGGGCAAGCGCATGGCTAAATTAACCATTGATATCTACAAACAGCAGAAAGCGGAGTGTAAAGGTCTATGTGAAATTGACCATAAACGTATAAGTAAAGTAGACCCCAATCTGATGCCATGCGTGACTTGCCCGTTCTGTAAAGAGATAGTAACCGCTGAGCTAACTCCAACTACTATTAGCTGTCCAGCGTGCAAAATTGTCGTAACTCGGTAGAATACAAACATGAAGAAGATTGGCATTTACGCAGGTACATTTGACCCTATACATGAGGGCCACCTTGCGTTTGCCAGAGCGGCACTGGATGCTGGCCTAGAGAAAGTCATGTTCTTGGTTGAGCCACGACCACGCCGCAAACAAGGAGTTAGAGCGCTTGAACATCGCCTAGCCATGGTTCAGTTGGCCATCCAGGATAATCCTAGGCTAGGTAGCATTATTATTGAGCAGGCACGGTTCACGGCACACGAGACCCTACCTTTGCTCCAGAATCGTTTTAAGGGCTATCAGTTGGTGTTGCTGTTTGGCGATGACGTCATTGCGCATATTGCTAATTGGCCTCACATAGATGAGCTGGTTGCATCAGTTGAACTTATGGTTGCCACAAGACAGGATGATGAGAGGGCACTAGCAGAAACATTCAGTATTATCGAAAAGACCACAAACTTGTCATTTCGTTACACTTTTGTTGATCCAGGTTATCCCGAGATATCATCTTCACGTATTCGACTTGAGTTAAAGAAGCGTCAACAGCCTGCTGACATCCCTGGGAATGTCTGGCAGTATATTCGGAGTCATCGACTCTACTCTTCGTTTGCTAGCGGTTCCAAGTGAGTCTGTAGGTAGGCTAAGTGTTTTTCGCGGTAACGACGGAATTCCATCTTTTTTAGATGACTCTTCTTAATAAATGAAGAGATTTTCTCATTGCCAATGTAGTGAGGTAGCATGACGTAGGCAGCGCCATCTTCATAAAGTTGAGCGGCCTGCTCAATAGTATCTGCTGAACAAATCAAGACAGCCTTCGGGTTGACGCTCTCCAGCCATTTGGCGATAAACTGGTTGACTTGGTAGTCGGTCAATGTAGAAACAATAAGGTGTGCGTGCGCGAGGTTTACCTCTTCGAGGAGCTCTAAATCAGTAACATCACCGTAAATATATGGTTCGTGTTGACTCTCGAGCGTATCAATAACAACAGGGTCGTAATCAACTACAACATATGGTTTCTTAAGCTGCTTAAAGACTTTCAAGAACTCCGAGCCACCCCTGTGATAACCGAGAAGTACGAGTTCGTAATGTTTAACACGCTCATTCTCTTTACGAACTTTTTTACGCTCAAACAGCCGTAAATAATTTTCAAACAAGAAATAAAGCTTGTCTGCGTAGAGAATTACGTATGTTGAAACAGCAATAGTTATGAGTGCTACAACAGTAACTAACGAGAGTACTTCATTGTCGATGCGGCCTGCGTCCTTGGCAAGCAGCAGCATAATAAACGAGAATTCACTGATCTGCGCACCTGTAACACCAGTCTTAAAGCTGGTCTTTTTTGTGTAGCCACTAATACCCATAATGGTCATTACGATAAGTGGGTTACCAACGAGTACAAGCACTGAGAATAGAAGCGCAACAGGCAACACATGTACTACGTCGTTCAGAACGAGGTGTGAACCAAGGAAAATGAAGAACAACACAATGAAGAAGTCACGAAGTGGCTTTAGGCGTGATGATATTTCTTGAGCAAATGGTTGAGAGGCTAGTGTCACACCAGCTAGTAATGCGCCGATCTCAAGTGAAAAGCCAGCACGACTGAATAGGGCAGCAATACCAAGCCCCCAGCCGATAGCAAACAAGAAAAGAAACTCCTGCGATTTAGCTATAAGGTGCGTAAGACGTGGCAGTATAACCCAACGCACAATAACCAAGATGCCAATCAAGATGGCACTGTTCCATAAGAGGCTAAACAAACTGTCCATAGTAAAGCCACTCTTCTGAGCAGTGGCTGACACGCCAATAAGTATTAGGGTGGCGATCAAGTCTTCCACAAGCAAGAAACCGATAGAGATTTTCCCATACAGCCGATTTTGTTCTTTTTTATCGGTGAGCAACTTCAGGATGATAATGGTGCTCGAGAATGACATCGATATACCAATAAATAGAGATGCAGTAGGGCTGAAACCTAAAACGCGGCTGACCATGAAGCCAACGCCAGTGGCGATTATGACCTTGCCTAGCCCAATGGCAGCGGCAATTTTACCAACCTCCTTGATAATTCGAGGATTCAAGCCGAGGCCAACGATCATAAGTAGTAGTGCGATACCAAATTGGGCAAAAACTTCAATGGTGTCAGGTTGGTGAATAAGGTTAAGGAAGGCAGGCCCAACAACAATTCCAGTAATAATATAGCCAATGATAAGAGGCTGTTTAATAATTCGCATGAATATACTAATGCCAACGCCAATGGCGAGTAGTAGACTGAGTTCAGTAAAGCTTGCAGCGTGCATTTGTGTTTTTTAGATCCTAGCGTTATTCTACAGCAAATAAGCACTAGCATCAAAGGATAAGGCGGTAAGTAACAACATGCATGATATTTTTCACAAGATAGCCAGCAAAGTGGCGATATGGACAGGCTCATCGAAAGCCTTTTTACTTGCTTTTGCTATTGTCGTTGTATGGGCAGTTTCTGGACCTGTCTTTAACTTCTCGAATACCTGGCAACTTTTTATTAACACTGGTACCACAATCGCTACCTTTCTGATGGTGTTTCTCATTCAGAATACACAGAACAGAGATGGTAAGGCCGTTCAACTGAAGCTTGATGAGCTGATTCGAGCTAGCAAAGCTGCTCGTGATAATTTTATGAACATCGAAGATTTAAGCGATGAAGAATTGGCAGAGCTCGACAAACAGTTCCATCATATTCACAAACTATATAATAACCAGCCACCCGCTGAATTACACAAACTACATAAGCATATCGAAGCTGCACAGCGTCGTCGGGGTAACCCTACATAAACAAAGTGATTATGGCAGCAATACCTGCCAAGGTCATGATGCCTATCACAAACCAACCAAGCCATGCGATTGGTCGTGGGTTGGCCCAACGACCCATAATCTTCTTGCTACTACTCATTATGACCACAAAACAGAGAATAACTGGCGCTACTAAACCATTAGCTACAGCAGAGTAGATAAGGGCTTTAATCGGGTCAATCCCGATAAAGTTTATGCCCAGCCCCACGAGCATCGAAATGATAATTACACCGTAAAAAGCGTAGGCTTGCCCAAGTGGTCGGTACAGTCCTTCGCGCCAATGAAACGCTTCACTAAAGGCATACGAGCTTGAACCAGCAAGTACTGGTATTGCAAGCAGACCAGTGCCGATGATTCCAATGGCAAATAACCAATAGGTAGCGTCACCTGCAAATGGTCGCAGTGCTTCAGCCGCCTGAGCCGCCGAGGTGATGTTGGTGATACCGTTCGGATAAAGAATGGCGCCACAGGCTGCGATTATGAAAAACATGACTATATTGGAGAGCAACATGCCCGACCAAACATCAATCCGCATAATGCGCATTTCTTTCTTGTTCGAGCCACGACGAGCTTTTAAGGACTTTTTGCCTGCAAGTATCTGCTCTTCAACCTCTTGTGAAGTTTGCCAGAAGAATAAGTAGGGAGAAATAGTGGTACCTAAGATGGCACAGATAAGGAGAATTTGTTCCTTCTCAAAGCGTATATGAGGTATTAGGGCTTGGTGAAGTACGGTGTTCCAGTTTAGCTTGGCAAGAATAGCCGACAATACATACGCGAGTAGTACAAGCGCCAGCCATTTAAGATAGCGCGCATAACGACCATAATCAGAGAAGATTTGAATACCTAAACAAATAACCGTAAACCCAATTACTAATGCAGTATATGAGAATTGAGGGTGTAGTAGCTGCACACCTTTAGCCATCGCACCTAGATCAGCACCAATGTTGAAGGCGTTGGCAGCAAATAGGAGGAGTGAACAGAAGATGAGTACCCGTCGTGAAAAGTGTAGGCGGATATTAGCTGCTAGGCCACGACCAGTAACTAATCCAATGCGGGCACACATTTCTTGCACGATCGACATAAGAGGAAATGTCACAACTGAGAGCCACAAGAGACCAAAGCCATATTGAGCACCCGCTTGTGAGTAGGTAGCAATTCCGGATGGATCGTCGTCTGAAGCACCTGTAGTTAGTCCAGGGCCTAAGATACGCCAATAGTTTCGAGTGCGAGCAACAAGCTTGCCACCAGGCATCTTCTTAGATAGTTCTGTCGTAGAAGTGACAGCTTTATCTAGGGCAATAGCTGGTGCTTCAGCAGCTGAGCGAACAGTAAATGTTTTCTTCTTTTTCATTTTTAACGCTTATGGTTGTTGTTATTATAGCAACCCCTGTAGATTTTGCTAGTGATTTGCTTGACTGCTCCAACCTGCTTATGTCAAAATGAGCTGACTCCATTACGTATCTGCCAAAATTAGCAGATGCCGGAAGACAAAAATTATAAAAAACAAAAA
>CAYLGV010000039.1:0-7461 GCA_964383395.1 uncultured Candidatus Saccharibacteria bacterium | reverse complement strand
TTCGCCATTGACTACTATCGTATAACAATTGGGCCTCTGTTGCAAAGGGGTTCGTGTAAAGTGATGACCTATACAGCGTGTTGCAATGTCTGGAAGCTTGCCTGGTGAATCTCAGCAGTCAATATTGAGCCTGGTTCTAGGTAGTCATGTTCACCATCTAGCTGAATAGGTATTGGCCCTGCATCTGCAGAAAATACAACTGTATCTAGTGGCATCCGTTCTGATGCAAGCGTGCCTCTGGCGAGTCCATAGACGATACCAGGTAGACTACGTGCAAATCCCTCGGCTTCGATCTCATAGCGTACTACCTGTGGCTCATCTTGTCTTAGGGCATCACCGTTGATTGCAAAGGTACCAGCCAAACTGTGACCAGCTGCGTATAACAACTCTTTAGAGGCTACCTGTACGCCATCACGTTCGTATTCTAAATCGTCACTAAGGTGTCGAATGACTGTTGCGCCAATAACGCCACCCTCTAGAACGCGCATTAACCCGTTCATATGTTCGCTGCCTGGTATCTTGGCACGTGCCGTTCGGGTTAGACGACCATTCACTGCCTCGCCACTGCGGGCTGTCATGCCCATGCCAGCATAGTTAACAGCTGTTCCGTAAGCTTGACCATTCACCGTTATATCGAGTGTATTAACAGGCACTGACTCACCATTCATCAATAGATTAACCAGGCGACCACCTCGCAGAATGTTCTTCTTGTTGTGATAGGTTCTAGAGCCATCACATGAGTTGCCCCCAGGTACTGGCACAATAACTACATCTTTAAGGCCAGCAAGTTTGGCAGCCTCTGCAGCTGTTCGTAATTGACCATCACCACCTACGACTATAAGGCTACTACCTTCCTCGATACGTTCAGCAAGATCACATACATTGTCTTTGAGACGAGGCGACTGACTTTCAACATCATGAGTCAACCATCCATACAAAAGATGCTTAACTCTTTGAGCAGCAGTTTCTCCACGAGATGAGTTAGGGTTCTTGAAAACGAGCGTTTTACGGTCTGGTGACATAAGTAAAGAATATTATACCATATTATGTTTATAAATACTACTAGTGCCGTTTGTTTCTAGCTCAATTCTAACAGAATAAGAGACAGACGTTAAAAGAGTGTTTCAGTTCTGATATAGTTAACTTAATTCATGGAGGGTGTATGAGCGCTAATGTTAAAAAGATCAAAGTAGCTGTTGCAGGTATTGGTAACTGTTTTTCGGCTTTGTACCAAGGGTTTGAATACTACAAAAATAGTGATGAAGACAATATTCCTGGCATTATGTTCGCAGATATTGGGGGCTATCGTCCATGTGATATCGAACTAGTGGCAGCCTTTGATGTGGATTCGCGCAAAGTTGGTAAACCAGTTGGTGAAGCGATCTTTGCTAAGCCTAACTGTGCTCGTGTTTTCCAGGCTGACGTACCTGCGGGTCCAGTTGTACAGATGGGCCCAGTACTCGATGGGGTAAGTGATTATATGCTTGAGCAACCTGAGGAACTGGGTTTTCGTATTTCAAAAGCCAAACCAGTTGACGTTGTGCAGGTGCTTAAGGATACTGGCGCAGATATTCTCATAAATTACTTGCCAGTTGGCTCACAAGAAGCTACCGAATTCTATGCTCAAGCATCAATTGACGCTGGTGTGTCATTCTTGAACTGTATACCTGTTTTTATTGCCAGTGATCCTAAATGGGAAAAGAAGTTTATCGATGCTGGCTTGCCGATTGTCGGCGATGATATGCGTAGCCAGCTTGGTGCCAGTGTGTTGAGCCAAGTCTTACAAGAACTGGCCTTTGACCGTGGGCTAGTCGTGGACTTCCACCAGCAGATTAACATTGGTGGCAACACCGACTTCAATAACATGATGGTCCAGTCTCGTTTGGCAAGCAAAAAGAAATCAAAAGAAAATGTTATTCGAGCACAGAATGATCTGCGAGGTATCCCAGTAGCTGAACACAGTTTGTTTGCTGGTCCGAGCACCTATTTGCCCTACCTCAAGGACAACAAGGTAGCATATTTTAACTTGCGACTGCGTGGCTTCGGTAATGCACCAGTGGATATCGACATAAAACTGTCAGTACAAGATAGTGAGAATAGTTCAGGTGTGGTGATAGATGCTATTCGCTATCTTAAGGTTGCGCAAGAAATGGGTGTAGTTGGAGCTCTGCGCGGTCCAAGCGCTTGGACCCAAAAAACTCCACCTGAACAGATGATGTATGCCGATGCCAAAGCTGAATGTGAAGCTTTTGCCAAAAAGACGATTACGCCTACGATCAAAAAGCAGATTAAGAAGTAATCATCTAGTTGAATATAATAAAAGGCCCATCAATTATGATGGGTCATTTATTTTGGCAGGGGCGGCCAGGCTCGAACTGACGACACCTGGTTTTGGAGACCAGTGCTCTACCAACTGAGCTACGCCCCTTTAGCGTGAACGTAATTATACTACTGTATTCTATCTGTTTTGTCACCCTTGGCAGCGCAGTGTTCCCATGAGCTGTGATTTGACGCACACACCTCAAGAAAATGCTTGTCGATTGGGGTATATTTCACTATACTGCTTATGAATACGTTACAACATTAAAAACGAGGGTGAAGTACGTGCGCGACTCCGATACTGCTAATTATTTGCAGA
This sequence comes from uncultured Candidatus Saccharibacteria bacterium, assembly GCA_964383395.1. GTDB lineage: Bacteria > Patescibacteriota > Saccharimonadia > Saccharimonadales > CAYLGV01 > CAYLGV01. Next base: position 4,823 of record CAYLGV010000039.1, on the reverse strand, counting down.
ACCTGCTTGAAATGGTGAATTCGGAGCCTATCTAATAACATGAAGATACTAATGCTTGGTTGGGAATTGCCGCCCCACAACAGTGGTGGTTTGGGAGTAGCTTGTTACCAGCTATGCAAGGCACTTGCTAATAAAGGTGCAGATATTGATTTTGTACTTCCCTACACCGCTAATCACAACATCGAGTTCATGCGCATTAACGCTGCTCATCCACAGGATGTCGAAACAGTTATCAAAGCTGGCATGGCATACGACAGTTTTAAGTACATAAAAACCGATGGCACAGTGGAGTGGCTTGATATCTTTGGCCAAGCTGCTATGTATGAAGCAGCTGTCGATCGAATAATTGAAGGTCGAGAGTTTGACGTTATCCATGCCCACGATTGGCTTACCTTTCGAGCGGCTATCCGAGCTCGCGAAAAAACGGGTCTACCATTTATCGCTCATGTGCATTCAGTAGAATCAGATCGTGCCGGCAAGAACGGTGGTGGCAACCCTTTGGTCCGAGAAATTGAATACATGGCTCTCATGCTGGCCGATAAAGTGATTGCCGTCAGTGACCTTACGCGGCAAGCCATAGTTCGTGAGTACGGCATCCCTGTCGAAAAAATTGACGTCGTCCATAACAGCATCGATCTTGATGATGTTGAACCGCTCGAAGGCGCTAATGCCTATCGCTACCTAGAAGCTATGAAAGCCCAAGGCTATAAAGTAGTAGTTAACATTGGCCGTATGACTATTCAAAAAGGAATCCCGAATTTGTTGAAAGCTGCTTCTGAAGTGGTTAAGCGTTCCCCTAAGACATTATTTCTGTTGGTTGGCAGTGGCGAGCAAGAGCGTGAGCTGTTAATGTTGGCAGCAGAATTGGGCATAAGTCAAAATGTTCTCTTCACGGGTTTCCAGCGAGGTAAACGCTGGCGTGATGCATATGCCATTGGTGATCTGTTTGTGATGCCATCTATATCTGAGCCATTCGGACTAACTCCACTGGAGGCAGTAGGTTACGGAACGCCGGCCCTGATCAGTAAACAGGCTGGTGTTGCTGAAGTGCTTAAGAACTGTCTAAAAGTAGATTTCTGGGATATAGATGAAATGGCCAACCAGATCACCGCCGTGGTTCAGAATGACGGCCTGCGTGACACATTGCACCAGAACGCCTTGACTGAGTATGAACAATTAAGCTGGAATCATGCTGCAGATGCACTCATGACCATGTACCGAAGACATAAGGAAGTGGTACGTATATGAGTGATGATCATGGCCAACACGCACCAGATCAAAAAGCGATTGTCTTGTATCTGCACGTACATCAACCCTTCCGCATTCGCCATTACACCATTTTCGATAGTGGTACGGATCATGCATACTTTGATGCGCCCCACGGCGATCGCACCAACAACGAACATATCATTCACAAGGTGGCTGAAAAGTCATACATTCCAACTAATCGTAAAATACTAGAGTTGCTTCAACGCTATCCAGACTTTAAATTGAGCTTATCAATAACTGGCACCGTTCTGGAGCAATTTGAACGTTATGCGCCTCATGTCCTTGAGTCTTTCCAGGAGCTAACACGTACCGGACGGGTAGAGATTGTGGCTGAAACCTATCACCACAGTCTGGCCTTCTTCTACTCTTTGGCTGAGTTCGAGATGCAGGTTGATATGCATCGCCGCAAGATTGAAGAACTGTTCGGCCAGACTCCAAAGGTATTTCGTAACACAGAGCTTAGCTATAACAACGATTTAGCATATTGGGCCGACAGAGCTGGTTATAAGGGTATTCTTGCAGAAGGGTGGGATCCAGTGCTGGGTTGGCGCAGTCCAAATTTTGTATATCGCCCAACCTACACCAACAATATTCGCTTACTCATGAAGAACTATAAGCTCAGTGACGACATTGCCTTCCGATTTGGTGATCGTAATTGGGAGTCATGGCCACTGACGGCCGAGAAGTTTAGTCATTGGCTGAGTGAATCGGGTGATGCGACCAACTTTAACTTATTCATGGACTACGAAACCTTTGGCGAACACCAGTGGAGCGAGAGTGGAATTTTTGACTTTCTTGAGCATCTCCCGGTTGAGTGGCTCAAGACTAATAACCATAGTTTTATGACTGTCAGCGAAGCAATTGATACTTTTGACCCAGCGGATCGTATCGATGTACCCCAAACTACTACCTGGGCAGATACTGAGCGGGACTTGTCGGCATGGTTGGGTAATCCCATGCAGCAACAAGCAATTGAGGCACTGTATCAGCTACAAGATGCCGTTATTAAAACTGGCGATCTGGCACTTATAGAAGACTGGCGCAAATTACAAACCTCAGACCACTTCTACTACATGTGTACCAAATACTTCAACGATGGTGATATTCATGCCTACTTTAGCCCCTACGAGACGCCCTACGAAGCTTTTACGAACTTCATGAATGCCTGGCATGATGTTAAGTTTCGCTTGAGCGAAAAAGGAATTCAGACATGAATACACTTGGGTGGGACCACAGAAGGAGCAACGGCTAATGGCTCGTCCAGTCATGCTTGGCAATGGCGCTCTAACAGTGGGCCTCAATGAACATGGCTTAGTGCACGACTTCTATTACCCATATGTTGGCCTTGAGAATCTAACAACAGCCCGTAGTGTCCACCACAAAATTGGTGTTTGGGTAGACGGCACCTTTGCCTGGGTAGATGATGGCACCTGGGATACCAGTGTTAACTTCGAAACAGATGCTTTGGTTAGTTCTGTTCGCATGCAGAGCGATAGACTTCAGGTAGAGCTGTTACTCACAGATTTCGTAGATAGCGATATAAATGCCTTCTGCCGTAAAATCCACGTGACCAATCAGGCAGATACTGCTCGCGATATACGTGTGTTCGTTCACCAAGTCTTCGAGATATCACATAGCGGTCGCGCCGACACTGCCCTTTTTGTGCCTGATGATAACTATATACTCGACTATAAGGGCCGTTGTAGCCTTTTGATATATGGTGAAACCTCCGACGGAAAACCGTATGACCAATTCGCCATTGGTAACTACGGTATCGAAGGTAAAGAAGGTACTTTCCGTGATGCAGAAGACGGTGAGTTATCTGGAAGTGCGGTTGAGCATGGTGGTGTTGACTCGGTGATTCGCTTCAGTTGTCAGTTGGCGCCAGGTATTTCAGAGGACATTTCTTATTGGATTATTGCTGCTGATTCGCAGTTTAGCGCTGAGCGATTACATGAGCAGATCAAGACCGACACATTAGAGGGTCGTTTGCAGGTTACTCGTACATGGTGGCACAACTGGTTCTCGACGGCTGCTAATGCCTTGCACTCTGTCGACAAAGATCATCTTGATCTTACAAAGAAGTCACTCATGGTGATTAAAGCGCATATCGACAAACGCGGAGGCATTATCGCTAGCTGTGACTCATCGATTTATAACTACGGTCGTGATTATTATAGTTATGTCTGGCCTCGAGACGGCGCCTACGCTATCTGGCCGCTAATACGCCTTGGCTTCACAGACGAGCCAAAGAAGTTCTTTGAGTTTTGTCGTGATATCTTAACCCCCGATGGCTACCTCATGCATAAGTATCAGCCAGATCGAGCGATTGGCAGTACTTGGCACCCCATGTTACATGGTAAAAAAAGTGAGTTAGCAATTCAGGAAGACGAAACCGCTGTGGTCCTTTATATGATGGGCGAGTATTTTGAATATAGTGGTGACGAAGAGTTTATACGTGGTCTTTACACTACATTTATACAACCTGCTGCAAACTTCTTGGCCTCTTTCTTAGATGATCAGACGCACTTGCCGCATGCGAGCTATGACCTTTGGGAAGAAAAGTTCCTCACAAATACGTATACTGCAGCTGTAACCTATCAGGCGCTATTAGTAGCTGCTGATTTTGCAACAGCCTTTGAATACCCTGATGATGTAGTGAAATGGCAAGCTGCTGCCGAAACCATACTTAATGGCGCAGACGTGTTCTTTGACCCAGAACGCAAACTCCTCAGAAAGGGGTATTTGCTCGACGCTGAGGGTGGACTCAATTTCGACAATACTTTAGATATTTCATCACTTTACGGTGTCATGATGTATGGCTATCACAATCAAGCGGACCATTTACATGAAACAGCTAGCGCAATCGAATCAATATTACTAAACCAAACCCCAAGTGGCGGTGTCCCGCGCTATGAAAATGACAATTATTTTGCTTCTAAACCCCAGTTCCTTGGCAACCCTTGGTTTGTAACTACTTTATGGATGGCTCAGTATTATGTGCGCACAAAACAGCTTGATCGCGCTCGTGAGCTTGTAGATTGGACGCAGCAACACACATTACCTAGTGGCGTGCTATCTGAGCAAGTTAATCCTAGCGATGGCAGCCCAATTTCTGTTACCCCGCTTGTATGGAGCCATGCAGAGTATATCAACACCGTGCTCGATTTAGCACGAGCCTCTGAGAGCGAAACAACCGAACAAGTTTAATCTAGTTAGGTAACAAAGAAAAACAGCCCGATTGGGCTGTTTTGAATACGTGATTAAAGCTACAAACTAACGCTTCTTAGCCTTCACTACGTTGCGACCAAGAGATTTCTTGGTTTCAACATAAAGTACATGCTTGCGAAGTACAGGATCGTACTTACGAAGCTGCAGCTTATCAGGGGTGTTCATAGTGTTTTTACGTGTGTAATAGTGACGGTGTCCGCTTTCTTCGCTGACCAGTCCAATTACCTTACGCTTGTCGCCTTTTTTTGCCATAACGTGAAGAGTTTACCAGAGTATTAACAGATATGCAAATTTGGAGCCGTCGACGAGACTTGAACTCGTGA
>CAYLGV010000038.1:0-7597 GCA_964383395.1 uncultured Candidatus Saccharibacteria bacterium | reverse complement strand
CGACGAGCTTACATCTTTAACATTTTAATTTGCGGAACCATTGTTCTTGCATTTTTAGCGCTGCTTTCAGAGATTGTCAGTACTTCGATTCGTGGGACAAGTGAAAATACTGCTCCAATGATGGTTATGGCAGCCATAACACTATTCTTTATAGGAGTTTGGTATTCTTCAAAACGCGGCTATTACCGATATGCCGCAATGGTTTATTTGGTGGCCTTCTTTGCATTTGCAACCTATCCACTACTGGAGTGGGGCTTTGTTTTACCTCAAGGCATTCTTACCTACTGTCTGATAATTGTCATCGCTGGTGTGCTTTTGAGTGGTCGCGCTGCCTTTGTAACAACAGTTATCATGACACTGACATTGCTGCTGATCGAACGCCTGGGATCCGCCGGTATAATCGATTTTGACACCTCCTGGATGAAAACATCTGGTGGGTACCAGGATGTCGTTGTTTTTGCCATTACGTTCTCTATTGTTGCCTTAGTATCATGGCTTTCCAATCAACAGACTGAGCAGTCGCTGCATCGTGCGCGGCAATCAGAAAAGGCACTTCGCCTTGAACGTAACATGTTGGAGGTCCGGGTTCGTGAGCGTACTAAAGAATTGGAACGTGCCCAAATCGAACAGTTACAAGAGCTAAATCGGTTTGCTGAGTTCGGAAGGATTAGCTCAACGCTTCTTCATGAGCTTGCCAATCCACTTACTTCTGCAGTGCTGAACTTGGAGCTCATGAAGAGTAAACGTTCTTCAGAACTTCTTGATCAATTACATGAAAGTATTCGTTTCATGGAAGAGTATGTAAGTAGTGCCCGCCGCCAACTTCGTCGCGAGAGTGAGATAAGTGATTTTAGTGTTGCGGAAGAAATTGAACGGGTTGTTGGCTTTATGCAGCCAAAAGCAAAAGCAATGCAGATTGATATAACGACTGATCTCGACAAGGGCCTAGTAGTCTCAGGTGACAGTGTTAAATTTAATCAAATCATATCAAATCTGCTGGCGAATGCCATCGACGCCTATGAATCATTATTGCCCAAGTCGAGTAGTCCGATCGAGGTTAGTGCGTATGCGAATAAGCATGCGATATGTGTTAAGGTAACTGATCACGGCGTAGGGATACCGCGCAAACTCATTCAACATATCTTTGATCCATTCTATACAACCAAATTAGCCAACCGCGGCACAGGCTTGGGGCTCACCATTACAAAACGAGCCGTCGAAGAAGATTTTGGTGGAACTATATCGGCCACAAGTACAAAACAGAAAGGCACCTGCTTTAGTATTAGGATTCCATTGACATGAATACTAAAAGCAGGCTTGAACGAGCTGCTAAGTGCCTTCAAGCTATGCAGCTGCCTGGCGGTGGTTTTGAGTCTACGTCGCTGGCAACTAAATATGCCAAAGAGGGTGATCAAACCTACCGAACAACCTTTTTCCCAAGCCTCATCCTCCAGGCGCTTAGGGATGTACAATTAAAGCCCGTAATAGGTGTGAAGAAGCAGATCGCTGACTTTATCATTGGGCAGAAAAGCGCCACATGGTCGTTTAACTACTGGGACAGGCAGTCTGATGAGTTTCGCTCCAAGCCATACCCTGATGATTTAGACGACACCTTCTGTGCTTTAGCTGCTTTGCAAGCTGAGCGACCGGAGATATTTACACCTACGGTGTTGGCGGCAATTGCTAAACTACTTATTACAACTGAACTGCAAGAAGGTGGACCATATAAAACCTGGCTCACAACTCTGCCAAATCTTGAGTGGCACGATGTTGATGTGGCGGTGAATGCTAACATCGCTAACTTTTTATCACAACAAGAAATTGAGTTGCCCTCAATAATGAAATTGGTTGAGACGGCTATTTCCAGCAATCAGTTGAAGTCACCGTACTATACCAATGCTTACCCACTCATATATTTCATTGCTCGTTGGTACGACGGGGAACATTCGCGGACATTGATTGAAACATTGCTTACCCGAAAGAAGGGTGTCGGTTGGCAACATCCACAACGTACAGCTATGGTCATAACAAGCTTATTAAGACTTGGCTATGATTATCGGAAGTTGGAATCCGCTGTGGAATATTTGCTTCATCTTCAGCAGGCTGACGGTGGCTGGGAGGCAGAGGCCTTTTGTATGGACCCTTCAATCGATAACGGTATTCGCTACGGTAGTTCACGGGCCTTGTCGACGGCGCTTTGTATAGAAGCAATCACTGTCTACGAAGAGAAGGCACGCAAACTCAAAAAAACTAGCTCAAAGGAAACAGCTCAAAAAAAATTCTACGATTCTGTAACCTTCTTTGTCGAACATCGCATTAAGTCTATTGAACGCAGTGAACTGAGGAGTGGTCTTTATAAGATTTTTAAGCAGATTAAAACTCAAGACAATGATTCGCAGATAATCTTGTTGCCACTACTGGTGGCACATTCGTTCGGATATGCGCAACCAACCGAAACACTGCAGCAATTGTCATGTATTAGCCTCTGGGGCTGGATGGCCTACACTACCTACGATGATTTTTTGGATGGGGAAGGTGAGGCACGATTGTTGCCGGCTGCGAATGTTTGCTTGAGGTACCTTGTCGAGCAATTAACTTCCTTGCTGCCATCTTCACCTTCATTTCATAAAGAAGCTGATCGCATAATGGAGCGACTCGATGCCGCGAATGCCTGGGAACTCGTTAACTGCCGGGGGTATCAAGTCAACCAAGTACTACACGTTACACAGATTCCCGACTATGGTGACTATTGGCAATTGGCTGACCGTTCGCTCGGTCACACTATTTCTGCTCTTGGCGTGTTGTACGCAAGTGGTGTTTCTAGCAAATCGCCCGCTATGAACGCATTGCGAGATTTTATGTATCACTATCTTATCGCCCGTCAGTTAAACGATGATGCTCATGATTGGTACGAAGATTTGCTCCAGGATCATGTCAACGCTGTTGCGGCATCTTTACTTAACGCAATGTATCCAGTGATGCCAAAAGGGGAACTTAAAATTGACGTAATATCCAAGAAGACTGCACTCCAACAGCTTCTGTGGGAAGAGGTGATTGACCAGGTTTGTGTCGATATTCAGCATCACGTTGAGTTGGCGCGAGCTGCTTTGCAAAGGCGTGGCGTTGACGTTGACAAGGAGGCGTTCGAGAAATTGCTCCAACCTATCGAGAGTGCTGCCACGCAAGCGTTACAAAAACGAAACGAAGCACTCGAGTTTATTGCGGCTCTATAACTGAAAAAGACCCCTTGAGGGATCTTTTGTTGATGCTTGTTTGGGGCGAGTTATGGGGATCGAACCCACGACCTTCGGAACCACAACCCGACGCTCTAACCAACTGAGCTAAACTCGCCACGAACGTGAAAATATTACCAGATTACCTCTGTTTTAACAAGTGTGGTGCCCCGGGCTGGATTCGAACCAGCGACCTTAGGCTTAGAAGTCCTCTGCTCTATCCAACTGAGCTACCAGGGCGCGCCTACAAACAGCTGTTAAAACAAAATGGTGCGGGTAGAGAGAATCGAACTCTCCTCTCGAGTTTGGAAAACTCGCATTCTAGCCGATGAACTATACCCGCAACAGGGGTGATTATAGCACATCTGTAGCCGTTTCGAGCTATAATTCGTGCATTACAGTAATTTGGGCGCCAAGAGAGTTCAGACGCTCAGCTAGATCTTCGTAACCTCGGTTGATCGAATAAACATTTCGTAGGATTGATATCCCTGGGGCGGCAAGCATGCCGATGAGTAGCAGGACGGCAGGACGTAAGGCTGGAGGGCAAACAATGTCTGCAGCACTGAACTTTGTCGGTCCGTCAACGTAGGCACGATGCGGGTCAGCTAGCGTGACATTTACATTGAGTTTGCGTAGCTCGGTGTAGTACAACGCTCTTTCCTCGTAGACCCAGTCATGTATGAGTGTACGTCCCTTTGCTACAGCCGATATTGGCACAAAGTAAGGGAGGTTATCGATATTAAGGCCAGGGAACGGTCGTGCGTAGAGCTTCTCGTCTAAGGCCACTAATTTGCCGTTATGTTTAAGGATAGTTAAGTCAGTAAGTTTGGTTTGGCCATTATCAGCCAAGTAGACATCAGATAATTCGTAACGTAATCCCATTTTTTTAAGTTTCAACAATTCAAGTTCCAAGAATTCAATTGGTGATCGGGCAATCGTAATCTTTGAGTTAGTAGTAACGGCAGCGGCCACAAATGTCATAGCCTCAATGGGATCTTCACTTGGGTAGTAGGTAACATTTTTCTTAATGTTCTTAACACCGCGAACGCGTAAAGTACTCGTACCAATACCCTCAATCTTTACACCGAGTTTCTTGAGGAAGAAGCATAGATCCTGAACCATGTAGTTGGCGCTGGCCATCTTGATGACAATTTCTTCTTCAAATCGACTAGCTGCCATTAAGACATTCTCGGTGGTTGTATCACCTGATTCATACAAGACAATCTGATCAACAGCCTGTTTCTTAACCTTTACATCGTAGAAGCCAGTTTTGGCGACGATATCAACCCCAAGCTCCTCGAGGGCATATAGGTGGGGTTGCACGGTACGTGTACCAAGTTTACAGCCACCAGCGTATGGAATACGGAAACTGTCGAATAAGTGCATAAGAGGGCCTAGTAGCATTAATACGCTACGTGTTTTACGCGCTGCAGCGTTATCCATTTTGTCGAGGGCGAGTTTCTCTGGCGGTTTGATCTCAAGGTCATTGCCTGGCAACCATCGAACTTGAACGCCAATACTGGTAAGCACTTCGATTAGTCGGTTGACTTCTTCAATACGGGGCATGTTCTTGAGCTTAGTCGTGCCCTTATTGAGCAATGATGCCATAAGTAAACACACTGCAGCATTCTTAGAAGTACGGGTAACGATTGTGCCACGAAGCTCATGTCCACCTTCTACACGCAAATTAACAGCACCACCGCTGAGTGAAATCAGTGGTTTGTTTAATACATCACTAATGCGTCCGAGAGTCTCAAGACTGAGGTTTTGTTTACCGTGTTCAATTCGGTTTACAGCACTCTGGCTAGTGCCAAGCTTACGGGCAAAGGCTGCTTGAGTAAGGCCTCTCTCTTGTCTTATCTGGTAAATTAACTGACCAATTTTCTCATTTGTTGTCTGCATAGCAGAACAATGATATCACGAGACGGATAATACCTAAACAGCTTTCTGAACTTGAGAAAGAGCTGTTAGAATGAGTACATGATATAGCGTACATACTTGTTCCGAAGAAGAGCGATAATGTTAAACAAGTATGTTGGAGGTTTAAAATGCATGACAATGATATTCAAGCGTTGATAGATGCTGAGGTTGATCGGCAGGCCGAAGGTCTAGAAATGATTCCAAGCGAGAATCACACATCAGGTGCGGTTCTAAATGCGCTCGGGTCGCGTCTTACTGATAAGTATTCCGAAGGTTATCCAGGCATGCGCTATTACGGCGGGTGTGAAAATGTTGATAAAGTAGAGAATATCGCGCGTGATCGTGCAAAGGAACTCTTTGGTAGTAGTTTTGCAAACGTGCAAGCTCACTCTGGTTCACCTGCAAATCTTGCGACCTACTTTGCACTGATGAACCCGGGTGATACGTTGATGGGTCTGAGCTTGGTTGATGGTGGTCATATGACACATGGCTTGAAGCTTAACTTTTCAAGCACCTTCTATAACAGCGTACCCTACCATGTGAACAAAGACGGTTACGTTGATATTGATCAGATGTATAAGCTCGCTAAGGAGCATAAGCCAAAAGTTATTGTTGGTGGTGGCAGCGCCTATCCTCGTGTCTATGAATGGGCGAAATATAAAGAAGTTGCTGATTCGGTTGGTGCCTTCTTCGTTGCAGATATGAGTCATGTAGCTGGTTTGGTGGCCGGCAAGGTATACCCAAGCCCTGTAGGTATTGCTGACGTAGTGACTACGACCACACATAAGACCTTACGCGGGCCTCGCGGGGCACTCATCTTAGCAAATGGTAATCCTTCGAACCCACTTAAGAAACCTGAACATACACGTGAAAATATCCCTTCACTTATTGACCGGGCCATTATTCCTGGTCTTCAGGGGGGACCGCATAATCACCAAACTGCTGCCATCGCGGTTGCTCTGAAAGAAGCTCTCCAGCCTGAGTTTGCGGTGTACGCTCAGCAGGTTATAGATAATGCTCAGACTTTGGCAGAAGCCTTGTTGGAGCGAGGCTTCACACTAGTAACAGGGGGCACTGACTCGCATTTACTACTCATTGATGTTACTAACAAAGGTGTTAGCGGCAAGCAAGCCGAGAAAGCCTTAGGCAAGGCAGGCGTAACCGTAAACAAAAATACTATACCTTACGAGCCCCGATCACCGTTTGATCCAAGTGGTATCCGGCTCGGTACACCTGCACTTACGACTCGTGGCATGAAGCAGTCTGAAATGAAACAAATCGCAGCTTGGATTGATGAGGCATTAGCACATTCCGAAGATGACAAAGTACTAGCGAAATTACGAGAAACCATTAAAGCATTTGCCAAAGCGTTTCCACTACCAGCTTAGTTTTTTGCTACGCTGCACTAACTAGTCTACGTAGCCTATTGCGCCATCCTGGGGCTAATGGTTCAGGACGTTCAATGAAGCTTCTAGACGCGGGCTTATTTGCGATTACGTTCTGTGCCGCATCTCGCTCGTCATTTATAAGCAAGCGGGTCAGGAAAATACCCCTAAAACGTAAGGCTTCGACTACCTCGGCTGGTGATCGTTTCAAGGCAGTCATGTTTGTGTGGAGGTCATCGGCAGTACGGTCATGATTCGCTAGACTGGCGTCTAGAAATTCTTGTATTTGTTCATCTGATTTGCCAAGTGCCCGTAGGATATCTCCATAGCCGCTAAGTCGTTGGGTTGCTTCGTGTGTTACTGCATGAGTCGTACCTGATATAAGGACATCTAGGTCACTATCTGGGTCAAACTGTCCTAGGACTGCTGAAACGGCACTAGCAAGCTCATCGGTATATCCATGATAAACGAGGCCGGCATTCGCTTTGGGGCATGGGTCAACAAGGTCATCCAATTCATCATAGGACAGAACGCCAGGGACGTCTAAGCTATCAGGTAACTGTAAGTCACCCAAAGCCCAGTGGCCAGCAACATTTCTAAACACACGCATTCTCGTTTCTGCGATCGGGTCAGTATCCATACCCAGTTCAAGTTCGTGATGTACTTCAACCAACTGACTAACCATTTCTTTGGTCGCCATGATAACCCCCTGGTTTTTTTAATTTGTGTTTATGTTCTTACAGCGCAAGAACTTAGAATGTACAGGCAATTTTAGCCATAACCATATCTCTATTGTATCGAATGTTGTGTTTTTTGCAAATTACTCGGTTGCTTGTTTTTTTACAAAGAAGACATCGAGCCGATCTTTAGGCAAATTATGCCTCAGGCATCATGAGGAAATAACTCAGGTTCTTGTACAAGCGTGATCCCAAACTTTGCATATACTGTATCAATAATTTTTTGTTTGAAACGTAGTAGATCTGCGGTGCTATTGGCATGTTCGTTGACTATGACGAGGGGTTGCTTGGCCCAGGTTGACATGCCTGTTTCGGTATCATG
>CAYLGV010000037.1:0-7773 GCA_964383395.1 uncultured Candidatus Saccharibacteria bacterium | reverse complement strand
CGTCAGAGAGGCGCTCAGAAAGCTTGAAGCTAGGGAAGTCGTGACTTTCACCGATTTGCTGCTGTGCGGCCCGCAGAACGGCTGTTTTGGGCCCAGAAAAGCTATAGTCATATTTGTTGGGCATCTTGGCTTTAGGAAAGTTGAAGGCAAAAGCATCGCCTTTACGAGCACATTTCTCGATACTAGGGCCGCCAGGGTAGGGGAGACCTAAGATTTTCGCCACTTTATCGAAGGCCTCGCCGATGGCGTCATCGCCAGTTTGGCCAAGCAGGGTGTAGTCGAAGTGATCGCGCCAGATTACTAATTGGCTGTGGCCGCCAGAAACGATAAGTCCCAACATTGGAAATACTGGCTGAGCAGTAGGTAAAGTGTAGCCAGTCAGGGAAGTGCTGGTAAGGAAGTTGGCATAAATGTGCGCTTCTACATGGTTGACGGCATAGAGGGGTTTCTTTTTGGTAATGGCCAGGGTACGAGCAGTCATTACACCCACCAAGAGGCAACCGCCAAGCCCAGCCCCGTAGGTCACGGCAATACCATCAATGTCATCCCAGGTGCAATCAGCCTGATCCAGGGCTTGCTCAATAACAGGGATAACCGCCTCGATATGACTGCGCGCTGCTATCTCTGGCACGACACCCCCATAAGCAGTATGCAAGTCCATACTCGATAGCGTCACAACCGACAACAGATGTTTGCCATCTTCAACCACACCGGCAGAGGTCTCATCACAACTGGTTTCTATCCCGAGAATTTTCACCCTAAAAGTGTACCTCACAATGGCCTGGCATGCGCTATCATAAGAGTATGAATCCGAAAAAACTCGCTCGCAAAGTAATGCCCCAAAAAGGCATCAAGGTCGCCGAAGAAACCTATCGCAAGAGTCGTATCTACGGTCTACAGCTCACCCATGGTTTCCCGGCCCGCGGTTTACGCATAATCGCTACCACTGGTACCAACGGCAAAACGACCACCTCCATGTATATGAACGAGATACTCAAAGCGGCAGGGCATAAAACAGCTATGTTCTCTACGGCCGTGATCGAGATTGCGGGCAAAGCCGAACCGAACCGAACACACCGCACGGTACCGATTACGACCGAGCTTATGAAGTTTTTCAAACATGCCAAAGCAGCTGGGGCCGAGTTTGTGATACTCGAAGCGAGCAGCCAGGCCCTGCATCAGCATAAATTTGTGGGCGTCCCCATCGAAGTTGGCATCATGACTAACCTCACCCAAGATCACTTGGATTATCACGGCACCATGGAACGCTATGCTGAGGCCAAGGCCCGATTATTTAACCGCTACACTAACCCTTCGTACTGTGTGCTCAACGCCGACGATGAATGGTACGATTATTACCTCATGCAATCTGTTGGAGCAGTAGTTAGCTACGGTGAGTCAAATGACAGCGCCGAGCGTATTCAGGCTGTTAAACAAACCGCCGAAAGCACCACCTGGACGCTTCGCAGTGGACAGCACAAATTACACCTCAAAACGGTGTTGCCAGGTTTATTTAATGTCTATAACGCGACTGCGGCTGCGACGGCAGCACTGGCGCTTGGGTTACCAGATGAGGCAATCGCCAGAGGTGTTGCCAACCTATCTCTTGTACCAGGCCGCATGGAGCGCATTGACGTGGGCCAGCCATTCGATGTATTAGTAGATTTTGCTATCACTCCCGATGCACTCGACAAAGCCTTGAGTGCGGCTCAGGCCATGGCCAAAGGCAAAGTACGGGTTGTGTTTGGGGCCACGGGTGATCGTGACCGAAGCAAGCGACCAATCATGGGGCAAGTGGCCGCGGAGCATGCCGACGTCATTTACCTAACTGATGACGAAACCTACACCGAAGATCCTGATACCATTCGAAACGCCGTGTACGAAGGTATAAAGCGTGAGCAAGCCGAGAAGCGTACCAAAGTTATTCCTGATCGCCGCGAGGCAATCAAACAAGCCCTCGCCGATGCCGGCAAGGGCGATGTAGTGATTCTGGCTGGTCTTGGCCACGAAGACAGCCGTAATATGGGCGGCACGTTAGTGCCATGGGATGACCGTGAAGTAGCTAAAGAGCTACTTCAACAAGGCCAATAACTGCCTACGAATTGTTTTTCTGGTCGGCTTCAAGGATCTGAGCAGCACCAGTCGCAACTTCGTCTTTCATCCCCTGTAGCTCTTCAGCCACGATTGATTGGTAGTCAGGGAAGGTTTCTTCTAGCCACTCAGTAAAAGCAGCTTCATCGTCGTCTTCCTTTAGTGTTTCAACAGTGGCAAGTTGCTCTTCAGTCATTTCTTTAGAAAGCCTCATGCCCACGCGCCTCTGCAGGGTTAAATAGATATCGTGGAAGGCAGCTTGTTGAACTTCTTTCGGCAACTTATCTAGGCCAAAGTCTTCTAATATGGATTGCTCGATTTTTAACATGTGATTTTCCTTTTGATTGTTTTTATTTTAGCACTTGTTCTGATTCTCTAAGCACTATGCCTAGAGGGTAGATGGGGCGGTGCCAGAAGCGGCCCCAGTCAAGTTTGCTGCGCGGTCTTGAGCAGCTAGATAGTCAAGCATTTCAATTACACGTCGGTCGGCAAGCGAGTTATTGTGTGCTTTAAACATGTCTATCAAACGGTCATTAAAGATCCATGATTTCGTAGGAATCGGATACTCAGCGTTTACCTGAACGTGGATTTTTTCACCTTGGGTCACCATGTCATGAAATTCGGTGCTTCTGAAGATCCTAATCTGTTCATCAGTTAGGTATTCACCGTTTGGACCAGTAGGGCGAACGTTACCACCAGCTGGTGGGGTGTTTCCATTACCACCAGTAGGTTGAGTATTGCCATTACCACCACTTGAAGGTATATCGCCACGTGTAGGAGGCGTAGGTGTGTTGTTGCCACCGCTACCAGGCTGAGCCTCAGCAACATTGCTACCACCATTACTACTAGTGTTGCCATGATGGAGGAAGTGATCCCAACCAACGTGCTCAAGTATCTGTGAAGTAACAGCACCCATTACAGCAGCAGTGGTACCGGCAATAGCCGCACGCTTACGGTTCTTGTTAACAGCTTTCTTGGTGTCTGTTCGGTACATATTGCTAATAGTTTCTTGGTCAATGACGGTTCCAGCCATGCTAGCTTCGCCAATTACCTTATGAACTCTTAGCAATCTCTCATTCATCTTTTCAGTAGCTACTCTAGGTGCCTCGGCATCTTTGTTGATCTTGGCGCCCATGAGGCCACGACTTACACGAGTAGCTGCAAATACACCAGCTACTGCAGCAGGTGCAGCTGCTGCCACGGCAGGAGCTATTACGGCACCAGTTACAAGACCCAGAGGTATAAACAAGATAGCAGATGAGCCTGACTTATGTGCCATGTCCTTAAGACCTTGCTTCCAGCCATCCTTGCTAAATAGGTTAGCTTGACTGTGTCGTGCCCAGTAGTTGTAGAACCTACCCCGTAGGCCTTTTCTTTGACCGTTCTCAGATTCTATATGAGCTTGTCGTGCTGTGAGTTCAACACTTTCGTTAAACACAGCAAGGTTTACCCATTTGTTAAGGTCGGCTTCATCATAACCTTCTACGCCATTTCGGAGAACTTCGATGCCACGAAGACCTGCTTCTAACTTAGCGGCTTCGTATTCTTTCAGAGCTGCTTCCATTGCCTTCTTGCCGCGTTTCTTGCGACCCTGGAGGTGTGTGGTGCTAGCTTCACGCTCAGCACGGATGCGGGCTAGTTTATCGCGAGCTGCAATAAGTACATGTTGTGCTGCTACAAATTCTGGAGTAACTGGCAATGGTTGTGGCTCGCCGCCACCTTCACCACCTGCACCATTTCCGCCACCTTCGCCACCATTTCCACCGTTACCGTTGCCATTTCCAGCTCCACCGTTTACAGGTGTTTCTTCACCACCCCAGAAGGCTAGGGTGTCATTCATGCGCTCTTCAATTTCGTCATCAATGTTCTTACGAACACCAGTAGCGATCTTGTCTAGACGCTTATCAAAAGCACCATCACCTGCGATACGATCGGCATGAGCTTGCTTGTCTTCAGCAGCAAGTGCAAACAATTTCTTGTCTGCGCCAGTTAGGTCTTGGATATGTGGGTTATCAGCAAGACGATCATGACCTTCAGCGTAGTCGTCAGCAGCCATATATGCATCAAGCATGCGGCTGTCGCTGACTCCTTCGCCAGCTTCGCGCATTTTCTCGCCTAATAGATTTAGATTAGCAGCATAAGCAGCATTGGCTGCTGCCATAGGGTCTTGATCTGGGTTTGGAACTTGTGGTTGCTGGAGTTGTTCAGGCATGATTCATCCTTATAATGGTTACGTTATCGTTTTGTTTATTGATAAATTATTGTTTAATACGCCTATTCTAGCATAAGCTTGAAGTTAATGCAAGTACTTTACGTTGTAGGATAGTGGCTTAAAGGGCCTATTTATATGTGGTCATATATATAGTTAAGCTTTACCGATGGTGCATTGTTACTTTCATTTAGAAATTGACAGAATCTTATAAAAGATATATAACTGTGTTTCATGAAAAATATTATCGATTTAGGTGGAAATTACATAGATCCAGCGGACAAGGTTCAACGTCTTGTTGCTGAAAATGCAGTATTTGTTGATGAAGATGAGATGGGAGCGTGGATTGAAAGGGCTGATTTTGTACCAAGCCCTGCCGATGTCCAGACGGCTGCATGGTTGACCGCGATCACTACTTCTAACCAACCAATGATGGTTGAACAGCCACTATCCCCTGAGACTCTGTAAGCGCAGATAGCTTGTAAAAAAGTCAAAAAAATGCTAATATATACGAGTTAGTAACAATACAAAAAAATTATTGTATAATATACATACTATGACAGAGAACATTAATGGCTGAAGGCCGTAAATTTGGACCGCTACCTGGCGAACGGGGAACTTCACCTCGATATAGTTTAGC
Organism: uncultured Candidatus Saccharibacteria bacterium; assembly: GCA_964383395.1. GTDB lineage: Bacteria > Patescibacteriota > Saccharimonadia > Saccharimonadales > CAYLGV01 > CAYLGV01. Next base: position 2,833 of record CAYLGV010000037.1, on the reverse strand, counting down.
GTATGATCTTATCGGCTCCGAAGATGTTATTACTCGTCATCCTGGCGGTGGTTCCGCTAGAATCGTTACCTATCCTTTGGCGCCAGGCTACAGGGCTGTAGTTCGTGAAGCTTTACTTGGTAAAGGCTTAATCTTAGGCCGTGTTCAAAGCGAGATTAACGATTCAGAACAACAGTTCATGGTGCCTACATCGGCGCGTCCGATCGCCTATGAAGCCCGTGTTGATACGCCTGGGGCATTCTCGTTTAATGATGAACAGATGTTTTTTGATCTTGGTGGCTTGCTGGGGGAGCTTTATGCGCAGGGTGAAGAAGAGCCTGTCGTTGTCGGCGACCTTGGCAGATCGGTGGCGCTCGTTGAGTTCACACGCCCCAATGAGCGCCAGCTCTTCTTTGTGCCGGGTATTGAACGGATCATTGAGCCATTACCACACAGTGCTAGTGCAACTGAGTATTATGCCGATAACCTCACGCAGACATTTGGCCACCGTTTCGAATCTGCTTCAAGTAGTTTTAGGATGGGTTTCTCGGAAGCCGCTACCACGGAGGGGAACTAATGGCTCTTAGTTTTTACGAACCTGAGGTATTAGGCGAACGACTCGTCGATAACGAAGCTCGAAGACTTGGCGAGTTTATGGAAGCTCTCGATGATGTAACACAAGTGCAGTTTATTGAGCCTGACATAGATATGGCCGACGAATATCCAGTGGAATTCGCCAAGCGTAGATTCCTGGCCTTTAATTTCGAGAATGAGCCAACGTTATTTTTGAATCCAGATGTTGTTGCGGGGATCAACCCAAGTGATACGAGTTTTACGTTTGAGCCGCTTGTGTCACGTTCGGGTAAACGCTCAGCCCATGGTGTTTTCTTCGGTAGGTTGGGTGTTGGTGAGCAAACTATAGATGTTGCAGTTAAGCCTCATATGGTTAACGCCTTTGAAGCTGGCCCAGACGATTATTTCAAGATGGCGGCTATACGAGACGAGGGCTTTTACACATTAACGCCTGCTGCATTGCTACTAACTGATAAAGACACTGATATTGCTTACTCCATGACTGTGCTTGAAGAGGGGCTTACCACTCTTGATAGTATTGACTGGTCTGACTTTTTCCCAGATATAACCGCCAATCCAGGAATGCAGGAGCTATGGCGAGCAGTTAGCGAACAGTCAGCGTTTCTTCACGCTGAGGGCGACAAAGAACACAAGGACTTAGCGGCTCGCAACATTGCTGTTGACCCAGATGGCTCGGCATTCTTCATTGACTGGGAGTACGCCTATATCACAGGTAACTCCCCACGTGATGCTGAAACAAGGTATAACCACAGTTATGGTGATCTACATACACTCTTAGAATCAATGTGTTTACCACCCCATGCCAATATTGGTGCCGCGGAAGGCATGGGTGGAAAATCTGGCATCGGTATCTTTTATGGCAAAACCGAAGACTGGTGGCAAGGGTTCTGCGATATCTTCTTTGATGAATATGTCCATACAAGGATGCAGCTTGCAGAAGCTGGAAATCACAAAGGACGTGTCCTTCACGAGGTTGAGGAAGAATTGGAACAATTGCGTATTAGCTTACAGGCTGATATACAAAAACTACAAACCTTATGTGAGTTTATTCCGCCACTCTCATAAGAGAAGGCTTGACCCGAAATTAGCAGTCTATTATAGTGAGTGCTAACGAACGTACTCACAACTTTTGTGTGCGTTCATGCTTTGATCAACATAAAGGAGGTTTACATGAGTGTTCCTATTCAGCCACTTGCTGACTACATCGTGGCGCAACAAGAAGAAGCTAGTAACAAAACAGCCAGTGGTCTATATCTGCCAAACAATGCCCAAGAAAAGCCCAAGGTGGCTAAGGTTGTAGCCGTTGGGCCAATTGTGAAACAACTCAAAGTTGGTGATCGAATTATCTATAAGGGCTACAGCACCACCGATGTTAAGCATGACAACGAAGAGTATATTTTAGTAAAAGAAGAAGACGTCTTAGCGACGGTTAAGTAGGGGAAACACATGACCAAGAAAGTATTTTATGACGATGATGCTCGCCGCCGTGTACTTGGCGGGGCACAGATTTTATATGATGCCGTAAAGACCACAATGGGTCCTAAGGGCCGCAATGTCGTTATTGGTAAGTCATATGGCAACCCAACCGTGACACACGATGGTGTGACGGTAGCTAAGGGTGTCGAGATTGCTGATGTTGATGATGAAACACTTGGCTATAAAGTAGGTGCAGAGCTTATTAAGCAAGCTGCCAACAAGATGAATGACGTAGCTGGTGACGGAACAACAACTGTGACTGTTTTGACCTATCACATCTTGAATGAGGCCAACAAGCTGATCGCTGCTGGTCATAACCCCATGCTGCTTCGAAAGGGTCTTGAAGCTGCTGCGACCGATGTGATTACTAAGCTTGGTACGATGGCAGAAGATATTAAGGGCAAGAAGTCACGTGTTGCTGAGGTAGCTACTATTAGCGCGGGTGATGAGGAAATTGGTGCGTTGATTGCTGATGTGATCGATAAAGTTGGCAAAGAGGGTGTAGTAACAGTTGAAGAAGGCCAGGGCTTGGATCTTGAGAGTGAAGTGGTTGAAGGCTTTACCTTTGACCGTGGCTTCGTGAGTCCTTACATGGTGACCGATACAACTCGCATGGAGGCTATTTACGATAAGCCTGCCGTGGTGATTACCGACAAGAAGATTAATTCTATTCAAGAGTTTTTGCCGCTACTCGAGAAGTTAGCTCAGGCAGGTAAGAAAGACTTAGTTTTGATCGCTGATGATGTCGAAGGCGAAGCCCTCGGCACCTTGATACTGAACCGTC
>CAYLGV010000036.1:0-8090 GCA_964383395.1 uncultured Candidatus Saccharibacteria bacterium | reverse complement strand
TTCCGGTTAGCTCACTGGCTATTTTTTGAATAATTCCATGCTGCATGAGTAATGGTAGGTCCATGCGCCAGTCTTCTCTGTAAGGAAATGGTTCTCTATCTGCCATAAACAGAAAATACCATAGAAATGGTATTTTGAGTATTGCTTATACTTGGCAGGTAGTGTTGATTCTAGGACATTATTACGCGTCTAGGAGGGCGCGCAGATTCTGGGGAGTAGATGGGTCTCTCTTTATAATCTCTCCTTCCAGGGCCGAGAGCGTGGCAGCAGCGACAGACAGAGTTTTTTCGCGATCAAGTTCCATAACACCTATACCAGGTTCGCTGGATTCAAATGTTCCTTCAACAGATTCAGCACCTTCCCCCTCAAGAGCAACGGTCAAAATGCCTACACCATTCTCTTTTCTTATGAGGGTTCTAGCGGGATATTTACCTGCCGCCTCTGGGGTAATTGTGACTCCCATATTTATCGTATCGCCAAATGGTTTTCGCAGACTAGTTAAAAAGCCACTGCCTACATGTAACTCATCTCTGCGACCTCTTTCATCTCTGATAATAAGGTTAGGAGCACTTAATTTGGAAGCCTCGCCAATTAAAGCGACCGCCTTAGCAGTTAGCTGTTCTGGGGTTGTTTCTTTGCTAAACGAAGGACTATTCATATGTTTACATTAGAATAAATCTTGTATTAAGTCAATGTTTGGAAGGCCGTGGCGGTGAAGTTTTGGAACTATTTTGTGTCCAGAAACTCTAGTGAAGATAGATTAAAGCGTCTCAATAACATCTTTGAGTACGGCTGGGTCGGTTCCTTTATCTGAGACGTGGGGTATTCCTAAGTCCTCCGACATACTTCTACTGCCTGAAACGCTCAATATATGTACAGTAGGGTGTTTTGCACGCACTATGTCGTAAACATACCGGCCTTCATATGGCTTTTCTGCGGAGAGAGTGTCATCAGTGAGAACAATATTAACACCTAGATCTTCAATTTGATTCACGACATCCCTAGCCTCTTCAAAGGTAGCAGCGCTACCAACGACACTGGCTCCAATATCAGCTGCTGCCTCAGCAACTTTAAGGCGTGCAAACTCTGAATCATCTATATGGAGAATTCGTGCTTCTGATGGTCTCATTAAACAAAAAATACCATAGAAATGGTATTTAGAAAATTGGTTATGCTTGGCTGACTGTGGCGGTGGAGGTGTAGGTGTGGAACTATTTCAGCAAGTAGCCAATTTCATGATAGTTATCTCCCGTGAAGGTTGTCACCCCAGTTGCAATAATAACCACATTCATATTCTCGCCAAAGAGTTCAGAGAAAACCCGCTCATAAAATTCAGCGCTATACCTGTGGCCTAAGTCTTCTTGGGTCTTCATCCAAATCGCACTGCGATTAGGAAAGTCGCTTTCTACTTGCCTATCCAAAAATTGAACCCCCCTGTCTGTATGGAACTGACTCCAGATACCAGCCTGACGACTCCGTTCAACTTGAAAATCATCACTTTCTTGTGGCGGATAATCATAACGTTCGTCTAAATAAACAACGCGAGGACCGGCTCCAGAAGGAAAGTCCCAACCCATAGAACCTGGCTCGATAAGACTTTGTCGTATTTGCTCTGTCTTCACACGGACAGGGGTAATCTTTGGTAGTGTATTCATAAACAAAAAATACCATAGAAATGGTATTTAGAAAATTGGTTATGGTTGGCGGGCCCGGCCGGATGGATACCTCTGCGCTCGTTCTCGGTACGAGCACCTGCGAGCGAGCTTGAAGATCGAACCGGCCCTACGGGCATTCCGGTTCAAATCACAAGCAAGCTTACCCAAAGAAAAAGACCCATCCGTTGGATGAGTCTTTTTCTTTGGCGGGCCATAGCTAAGGAAGTCTGGAACTACTTCAGCATTAACCAAGAAGTTTCTGTATCTCTTCGATCCGCTCATGATTACTCATTATAGGATCATACTTTGGGTCCCTATCCCTGAGCTTGTTTGGGCGAGGAAGATTATTTGACAAAAAGAAGAGGCACCCGCAAGCGGTATCGAGTTCCTTATTACTGGGGATAACCCCGAGAATCGCTAAAGGCTTCTTAAAAGAAATAACGATGTATTTTGACTTAAGTTGCGTTGCCGCAGATCGAAGATCGGCACTGATTTGTCGCATTCTATCTAGTTCATCTTTCTCGGGTTTTTCAGAAAAAAGGTTAGTAAGTTGGTTCGAGTAAAACTCAATCCTATCTAACGTAACCTGAACATGCTCCTTATATTTTTGAAGCGGAACAATAATCAGTACCTTTGCAAATTCTCCAAAAACAAAGAGCAAAGTACCCCCTATTAAGGTGAAGGCTGCCGTCCATGCCGCTTGTTCTATTCCTGTCATGTCCTAATCATAACAAAGACCGCCCTAAAGCCAGAGCTAGCTCTTGTGAACTTCATGGAACCAATCCAACCGTGTAATTACAAAATAGCCGTTCACACGGAAATAACCGTGTAGTCGCACGCTATCCGTAAGACTGTTTGGCTTGGCATCTTTATGATACAGACCGAAGTGTACTACCTCAGCAGGCTGACTCGTTTCAGGGTCAAAGGTACCATCTCTCTTATCTGTCCGCTTGCCAAATTTTTCTTCGGTTTCAGTTATTGTTAACTTCGTACTCTTATCTATAAAATTGCCTAGTGCTTGGTACATCGCAAGTCGCATTTGTTGCTTCTTGCGCTTACTTAGGGTGCGTCCCTTGGGATTGCTTATTGCGCTGAAGTTATACTTTGATTCAATCTGGTGACTTAGGATAACTTTGAACATTTGATCGTGTGGCTGTGTTAACTTAGAAATCCTAAGTTCTTCAGTAGTAACTCGACTTTTTTTAGTTAGCGCAGCCATCAGTACGTTGTGTTATTAGAACTCTGTTGACTTAATACTTAGGTAGTATTCCCTCATATCTTTGCTGGCAATCTGGTTTCTGCAGGACTGATCACTTGATAGCCCTACCCTAGCCTTTATCCAGGGAGCTTCTGAGTGGGAGAGTGCTTCGAGTTCATTGCCTGACTTCGTGCCATAAGTAACCCAAACAGCTTCAAGCAGTTCTTCTATGTCAGATGGGACTTTAGGCTTTGAATCTATGGCAGTAATGTCATTCCATCCATGAGCGCGATATTTGTTCCAAAGCACACGTGATACTGGACCATGCACCCAGGCTTCGAACTTAGCATTATTTGATATTTCGCGATTCATCAACGCCCAACCCCAAGCAACAGAGTAATAACAGAGTTTCTGAAGCTTCTTGTGAGTCATAGACTCTTTATTTAAGAACCAGTTTGATAATTCCTGAATCTTCAGTTGGTTATTCATAGGACCCTATTCTCACCCTTTTCTCTGATAAGTGCAACGATAAGCTTTTTGTTCGATAGCCATAGAATAACACAAGCGTTATCGTAGCAGTGTGATAATTATTACCTACTGTCGTAGGTCTAGGGTCTGACTGTTGAGCTTGAGACGATTGTTTCTAACTCGCTAACTTGTGTGCCGTTAAAATCGTGGTAGATGTTTGCAGTATCGATACAAGCAGTCAGCTTTTTTATATTTTCATCAATTTTTTTGAGGGATTGCCTATTAACTTCAATCTTCTCAATGGCTACTGCAAGTATTTTGCTGGCATTGGTTGCAGCAGTCGCTTTTGCTTGAGCTGAATTTGCGGGCAATGCACCAAGAGCATCAACACGCCTGCTCCACTCGTCGTATGAGATTGATCCTTGATCGTATGCGTTTGATATGTCAGTTAATGCTGCTTTGTATGAAGCATCATTTCCACTTTCATATGCATTTGCTTGAGTGGTTGCAGCTGAGGCACTACTCGATGCTTGATCGGCTAAGGCGCTAATCTCTGCATTGATCTCACCACCCATCTGCATGTAGTTGTTTATGCCTTTTCGGCAAGTAGCAGCCATATAAGCATATTGGTAAGGTTGTGGCTGGTTTGCCTCTTGCCGCCTGACAGGGTCGCTGGAAGCAATAACTATAGTCGTACATATCGATAGGACGGCGAAAACTATAATGAGAGTGATGATGGATCGCTTTGTAAATACTCGTCGCATAGATACTCCTTAGGCATATTTTGCGGCAATCAAAAAGCCTGCCGCTAAGCGATGACTTACGCCACCCATACCAGTTTCCCGATATGACCATATACAACAGTGAACCTAACGACAGGCTGTTTGTTGTATATGGATTGGTTGATCATACCTATTGGCGAAAGCCAGTGGCTCTAGATCTGGGTGACAATGCTGCCACTTGCGTGCAATTATAGCGCACCCTGAGTTACTATGGCATATATGAAACCAATGATTTACCTCGATGTAGACGGTGTAATACTCGCAAATAACTTGCATGCCGCAAACTATGCAGATGCATTCTTGCAATACATCATCAAAAACTACCCTGTGACATGGCTAACGACACATTGCATGCATAATGACCCCAAAACAGTTATAAGTCGCTTACAGGGGCTCCTAGAGCCTGGAACAATGGAACTACTGCCCCAGATCCGCGGCGCGAAGTGGAGTTTATTGAAAACAGAAGCAATCGATTTCAGTGAACCATTCCTATGGATAGATGATGATTGCTACCCAGAAGAGAGAGAAGTACTTGATAGCTATGGTGTGTTAGCTAATTGGATAGAAGTTGACTTGTCGAGAAATGAAAATCAACTTAAGTACTTACTGGATGACTTTCCTGTAGGCATACAGCCAAAGTAGCCCCCATAGCACCAAGCAAGTAAAACTTGAATACGTACAAGTAGCTATACAAATATTACCTGTGATGTGTCTATAAAATTTTGAAACAATCATTAGTATTAAGTGCGTACGCATTTAATACAATCTGTTAGCAAGTAACTCTCACCCCTAGGAGGCGGTACGCACTCATTACTAGTTAATAAGTGATTGCCACATGCATTTATAAGTCAAAAGACTAGCGTAAGTGTGCGTGTGGGTTATTTTTTGACGGTTGCAAGTACCACATGGTGTGCATACACTATTTATAACGCGTAAGAATTTTGGCTTAGAGCCTGCACAGAACGCGGTAATACGAAAGTGTTCTGTGTATGGCAACCAAATCTATCACTAAACTTGTAGCTGATGCTCTAAAAAAAGAGTCTGAACAAGATTTGAACGAAGAGCAGCTTAATCTCTTAAGGTTATGCCGCTTACTTGTGAAGATTGAATATCGCCATAAATACAGCAACACCCCTGGTGATATGGATCAAAATGAGGTATAATCAAAGTATGAATCGCCTTGCAAGCATACAAGTATCCCCTGTTAACTTTTGCTTGCAAGGCGTTGTTAACGGGGGTTATTTGTATGGATGCTGAAATACTACCGAAGTTATCTGCAGTTGTTTACTTGCGAAAGTCTCAAGAGCGACAAGATAGACAGGTTCTAAGCATTGATGGGCAACTAAAAAAAGCAAAGGGGCTCGTATCCGAGTTCAAGTTAAAGCCCATTTATTTACCACGCGAAGAACAAACGGCAAGTAGACCAGGTAGACCCATATTTAAAGACATGATGGACCTCGTAGATTCTGGTAAGGCGAGGTATATAGTATGTTGGAAAGCTAATAGGCTAGCTCGCAATCCGACAGATGCAGGAAGAATCATTCAAGCTATGGATGACGGTAAACTGCTCGCAGTGATAACTGATAGAGGTATTTATCATAATACTGCCCGTGATAAGTACGGTTTATGGAGTGAGTTGGGTGACTCTAAAAAATTTAGTGATGATTTGAGCAAGGATGTACTTGATGGATACGAGCGCAAATATGAGCGTGGTGAATACCCATCTGAGGCGTTTACAGGCTACGTTAACGTGAAGTATGACAAGTACAATAGGAACATAGCACCGTGCCCTAGCAATGGTCCCAAAGTTCAGGAAATCTTATATATGGCTATGACGGGTCGCTACTCCCTTGATGACTTGTATAAACATGCAGTTGATAACGATTTACGTACACCTAGAAATAACATAGTTAATAAAACGGTTGTGCAGGAGATGCTAAAGCGCAAAGCAAACACTGGCGTTTTTTGGCATGGGGGCGAATGGCGGCAAGGTTCTTATACGCCACTCATCACACAGGACGAGTACGACCAAATACAACGGGCTATGGGTTGGACAAATGCAAAACGGTCTGCACAGGTCCGTAAAGACAACTACGCATATAAGGTCATGCAGTGCGGGGGCTGTAGTTTTGCCGTGACTGCATACACAAAGCCCAAAGAACTAAAGAGTGGTAATATTGCCGATTATCATTATTATGTATGTACTCGTAAATCTAAAACAATTAAATGTGGTGAGCCGCAAGTAACCGAGTCCATGCTTGAGAAGCAAGTATTTGCATATTTAGACAAGATCAGCCTAACTCCAGAAGAGGCTGAAGCTTGCAAGGAGTTTGTAAAGCATTTTGATAAAGATGATAACTCAAAGACCATAAGTAGTGTTGCTTACTGGCTAGAGCGTAAAAAACAGGCAGACAAAGCTATTGATGAGTTCTCCGACTTACTTGCACAAGGAGTTCTAGACCGCGAAAGATATGACCGCCTCACAAGCAAACATTTCAAGGTGTTAGAAACTGCTAATAGCAAAACCAAGGCATATTCAACCAACGGCGAAAGACAGTTAGAACTAACCAACGAGTTCTTTACTGGTACGGTAAACATCTTAGATACATTCAAAAAAGCAGAAGTGAGTGAAAAACGACAATTACTTATAGAGTTAGGTTCGAACTGGGTTCTGAATAATAAAACAGTCCGATTTACACCTAGGAAGCCGTATGACTTACTAATAAATCGGACCGAATATACTGATTGGCGGGCCCGACCGGATTCGAACCGGCGATCTCCTCCGTGACAGGGAGGCATGTTAGGCCTCTACACCACGGGCCCGTAGTTACTTTGTTACGCAAGTGCAACTAAGCAGAGACTAGAAGATTCTATCAGTTACAGAGGTAAATTGCAACTCCCCACTCGAGTTTAGCTACTGAATATAGACGCGGGCTTTTTGTTTGTCTTTCATATCGTTCAGGTAATTATCGATAGGCTTGTACTGGAACAAGATATGCGAAGCGTGCACCTTGCCTTCTGGAGTTGTTTCGAGGTTCTTAACAACCTCCAGTGAGTAGCCAATATTTATTACTGGTGAGTATTCGCCAGGTTTAAGTTTGTAGATGGCATCAACAGTTTGAGCAGTAAGGTCGCGCTTGGTGCGCTCCACGATACCTAGGTCACCACCAGCATCTTTGGTAGCCGGGTCATCAGAGTACTTCTTGGCTACGGCAGCAAAATCTGCTCCGCCCTTGAGTTCTGCATAGGCCTGATTGGCACGCTCTTGGTTGGCCGAGTCGAGCTTGGCCACCACATTTTGAGACAATAATTGTTCACGTAAGCTTCGCTTAAAGTCATACACCGACCAGCCGTAATAGTCCTTGAGTACGTCTTCGAACACACGATCACTGTTACCAAGTCGGTTTTGATTCTTTAGGATTGTAATCTGATCATTAACTTGTTGCTCACTCACCGTAACCCCGTATTTTTGAGCTAATTTCTTGATGTAAGCGTCGTTAACAACCTGGTCTAAGGCCTGTTTCTTGTAGGCATCGAGTTGCGGCTTATTCTTTGGGTCATCGAAGTTAGTCTTTAGTTGGTTCTCATAGTAGTGCTTGTATTGACGTACTTCAAACAGATAGCTTTCATAGGACACAAAACTACCACCTGCGCGTGCTACCGGGAATGGAATCACCTGGCTCACACGGTAGATAAACGTAGATGTAGACTGAAAGCGGTAAATAGCGATCGTACAGTACGCAAAAAAGCCAATAATAGCTGCTATGAGGAGTCCAGTACTAATAAGTACAATGCGGTGCTTGGAGTGCTGCAAGGGGTAAATATACTTACGTGCACTACCAATCACCTCTTCACGGTGTGCCGCAATCGTATCGTTAGTTATACGCGGCATGGTGGCCGGTACTTGAGATTCCTCAGCCTTGTCCTCTTTGTACTACTTAAGATGTTTAAGACTAGGCTTCTTGATCATCGGACGTTTCATCTGTT
>CAYLGV010000035.1:0-8260 GCA_964383395.1 uncultured Candidatus Saccharibacteria bacterium | reverse complement strand
AGACTGTCTACACCATTGACCTTACTAAAGTGGATGCCAAAGCTGTTTCAACGTTGATTAACTCCGTGAAAAGTCTCATTGGTTATGATGTTAAATATTCATTAAAAGTCCTACTTGAGCTTGGTTGTGAGCTGCCAGCAGTGGGCCACGACGTACTGATGGGAGCCTTCTTAATTAATTCTCTTATTCGCGAGCAGTCGCTTACTGACTTGGCTCGCTCTGGCGTAGACTTTGACGGATCATCGCTTGAAGATGTGGCTCCTGACGATCTCATGACCCGTGCACCAGAATACATCTCAGTTATCATAGCTTTGTATGAGGAGCAAGCTGGAGAGTTCAAGAAACTTAAAAAAATGAACGCTTTGGCACAAGAGGTAGAGTGGCCCGTCATACGTGTCCTAGCTCGTATGGAGTATCTCGGCATTAAGCTCGATACAAACTATTTGGGCATTATGGCTGAACAACTTTCTGATGCAATTTCTGACCTTGAACAACAGATTTATGGGTATGCTGACAAAGAGTTCAATATTAGTTCACCTACGCAGCTTGCCGACGTACTTTTTAATGTCTTAGAATTGCCGACTCAAGGAGTAAAGAAGGGCAAAACTGGTTACTCAACTGCTGCGCCCGAGCTTGCGAAGCTTCGTGAGGCGCACCCGATTATCGACTTTATCTCGCAGTATCGTGAAGTTACAAAACTCAAGAGCACGTATGTCGATACGCTGCCAAAACAGGTCGATGAACAATCTCGTGTTCACACCACCTACGCCATGACGGTCGCCCAAACCGGCCGTCTTAGCAGTAATGATCCAAACCTTCAGAACATCCCAGTTCGAACAGATCTCGGAAAGCAGATTCGTACTGCTTTTGTGGCTGGCGAGGGAAATGTCCTCGTGAGCGCAGACTACAGCCAACAAGAATTGCGCCTGGCAGCATATCTCAGCGATGATAAAGATCTTATTGAAATGTTCAACAACGACGTTGATGTGCATGTGGCCACTGCAGCAGAAGTGTATGGTCGAAGTCCCGAAGACGTGACTAAGAATATGCGTCGTGAAGCCAAGGTGGTCAACTTCGGTATCATGTACGGCTTAAGTACGCATGGACTTGTCGAAGCTACTGGCATGACCTATGAGCAAGCACAAAACTTTATCAAGCGTTATTTTGAGGTTCGTCCTAAGCTCATCGGTTATCTAGATAGCGTGAAAAAGCAGGCCAAAGAAGAGGGTTATGTTGAGACGATTCTTGGCCGACGCAGGCCAACTCCAGATGTTAACTCATCGAACTTTGCTGTCCGAGAAGCCGCCATGCGTGCCGCGGTAAATGTGCCTTTCCAGGGTAGCGCAGCGGATATTATGAAGTTGGCCATGGTAAAGATACAGGCGAAACTAGAGGGTAGCACAGCCAAGATGCTTCTACAGATCCACGACTCGGTGATCGTAGAATGTCCTGAGGCCGATGGAGAGTCAGTTGCACAACTCCTCAAAGAAACCATGGAGAACACCTACAAACTACCTGTGAAACAAACGGTTGATACAACTGTCGGGCATAATTGGGGTGAACTCTAGCCAAAAGCATAAAAGTATTGCATTTAATGGCATTTTGTGTTATTATTTAGTCCAGAATTATGAGATACGGAATAGCAGTCATTATTATCGCTTTGTTTGCCGTCTTGGGCGTCGTACTTCTTGTTAACCGTAACAACACGACCCCTAACGGTACCCCAACTACTAACACGGTTACACTTAGTGACTCTAATTCATCTCCATCAGCTTCTATTAGTTGGACACAACAGGGAAGAATCGTTGGCAACAACCAATTTAGTTCAATCCGAGTGACTGTTACGCCAAGCTATCGCCGCCTTGAAATCCTCAATGGTTATGAGAACCAGGTACTACGTTCTTCGGAGTACCAAAACAACCAAGACGCCTACAATACCTTTTCTCGAGCTCTTGACCTCTTGAAATTTGGTCGTTCACGCACTGTTTCAAATGACAATGTACAAGGTGTATGTCCATTCGGTAATCGTTTCCTGTATAACTTCAATGCAAACAGCCAGCAGTTAGTTAACACCTGGTCTGACACCTGTAGTACCTCTGATGGTACCTATGCCGGTTCAAACGCTGCGTCTACCTCACAGTTATTTCGTAATCAAATTCCAGATTACGGTCGCCAAACCAGCGGCGTAACACTCTAAAAACTGCTAGAATAGCAGAGTGATAAAAGCGATTATCTTTGATTGTTTCGGCGTGTTGGCCGGTAGTTCATATAGAGAGATCTATCGCATGGCTGGCGGTGATCCAGAGAAAGATTCAGATTTTCTAGATGATATTTTAGCTGCAGCAAATGCCGGTTTCATGTCTTCTGAAGAAATGCGGCAGCAAGTTGCTGACCGTTTGGGTCTAGAACCTGCCGTTTGGGAAGAGAAGGTACGTGTAGGCGAGCTACCAAATGAGCCGCTGTTAGACTATGTTGCAGAACTACGTGAACGAGGTTACAAGACAGCTATTCTGAGTAACGCCAACACTGGTGTACTGCAGCGAAAGTTCAACCCTCAGCAGCTTTCTCTATTTGATACCTTGGTTGTTTCGGCTGAAGTTCACTTACTCAAACCAGATCCACGAGTATATCAGTTGGCTGCTGAGCGACTTTCACTTGAACCAAACGAATGTGTTTTTACTGATGATAATCCAGATTATGCCGAAGCAGCTGTGCATACTGGCATGCATGGCATCGTGTATAAAGACTTAGATGACTTTAAAGATCAACTCGAACCGCTTTTGGCAGATAATACCTAGCTCTGAATTCGAATAACTAAACGTTTTTCAGTGCCGAGCTGCTTTTTGAGATCGTGTAGTTTCATGCGCAGCGCACCTCCAAGCGAGGCGCCTCGAACGGTAATAACTATCTGCCATTGCTGTATAGCCACCTGGCAGTCAGCGCTAAAGTTTTCACGCATGAAAAGTTTGATCTGTTTAACCTCGGGGGGTTCAGCAAAAGCCTTACTTTTTCCAGCTAATAGGTCACCTAAGGAATCACTCATACCACTATTGTACAATGGGGTTATGCCCGAGTTGCCAGAAGTAGAGACCGTTCGCCGTGGATTAGCCCAGTTTTTGCCAGGCAAGCAAGTTGCTGATGTTACGTTTGACTGGCCAAAAGGCTTTCCGAATGCTGAAGCAGATGTTAATCAGTTCTTAAAAGGCGCCACGATTATGGAAGTTCGTCGTCGAGCGAAGGTTTTGTTAATTGATTTGAACACTGAACACACGCTTGTAATCCACTTGAAGATGACTGGACAACTTGTGTATCGAGGTAGTGGCGAGGCGTTTGGGGCGGGGCACCCAAATGACAGTCTTATCGGCAATCTACCCGATAAGAGCACCAGGGTAACCTTCACTTTTACAGACGGCAGCACGCTGTTCTTCAACGACTTTCGCAAATTTGGTTGGGTTAAGCTTTTTCCAACTATCGAAGTGCCAAATATCAACTTTTTCAAAACAGTTGGGCCAGAACCGCTAGCCACAGATTTTACTCAAAAAGAATTTCGAGAACGCCTGCAGCGTCGAGCGAACACAAATAGTAAAGCGGCACTACTAGACCAGACGGTAATTGCCGGCGTTGGAAACATTTACGCCGATGAATCTCTCTGGGGTGCACGCATTCATCCACAAACCTTGGTTAAGAATGTGTCCACCCAGAAGCTGAACAGATTATATAAAGAGCTACGTTTTGTACTGCAGCTTGCTATTGAAAAAGGTGGCTCAACCGATAAGAATTACGTTAATGCCGAAGGTAAAAAGGGAAGTTATCTTACGTTTGCACGTGTGTTTCGCCGAGAGGGACAAGCTTGTCCTCGCTGCGGCACGACTATCATCAAAACTCGTGTGGCTGGTCGCGGTACTCATATTTGCCCAACCTGTCAAAAGCTTAAGCGTTCCTAGGCTGTTACAATACTTAGCACATGATTGTGACATTAACGGGGAATAATAGTTTGATGCTGCAGCAGGAGCTGCATCGTCGTATTACTGATTTTGTTGAAACGTATAGTGATATGGGTTTGGAGCGTTTTGATGGCGAAGAGGCCGAATATGATCGTATGCGTGAAGCGCTTGAGAGCTTGCCGTTCCTAGCTTCTAAAAAGATGGTTGTCCTAAGGTTGCCAGGCGCCAATAAGCAATTTGTTGAGCATGCAGAGAAACTTTTTGCAGAGTTACCTGAGACAACCGAAGTTATAGTCGTTGAGCCGAAGCTCGACAAACGTTCTGTCTACTACAAGCTATTAAAAAAAGTTACTGACTTTAAAGACTTCACCGAGCTTGATGGAGTACAGCTAGGACGTTGGCTTACGGATTATGCGAAAGATAAGGGTGGTTTGTTGTCAGCCGCCGATGCTCGCTACTTGGTAGACCGTGTTGGGTCCAATCAGCAATTACTCGCCAACGAGCTTGATAAGCTTATTGTTTACGCACCAGCTATTTCACGCCAATCGATTGATCTGCTTTGTGAGCCTGCTCCTCAAAGTACGGTCTTTCAATTAGTTGACGCTGCTTTTGCAGGCAACGACAAGCGCGTCCTTGCGCTTTACCGTGAACAACGCGCCCAGAACGTAGAGCCGCAGGCGATAATTGGCATGTTAGCCTGGCAGCTTCACATAATAGCGCTTATTGCCTCGGCCGAAAGTCGAAGTGACTCCGATATTAGCCGTGAAGCAAAGTTAAGTCCATTTGTGGTTCAGAAAAGTCGCGCCTTAACACGCCGAGTTACACCTGCTCAGATTAAGCAGCAGGTGAGAGATCTATTGCGCTTAGACATTTCATTAAAAAGCAGCGCCATCGATGCCGATGACGCTGTACAAGCTTTTTTGCTGAATTTGACGTAGCTATTTCTTCTTGGCAGCTGGTTTTTTGGCTGCTGGTTTCTTGGCAGGAGCCTTTTTGGCTGCAACTTTCTTCGGTGCTGCCTTCTTGGGTGCAGCTTTCTTTGCAGCTGATTTCTTGGCAGGAGCGCTTTTTACGCCAGCGGCCTTAGCAGTCTTAGCAAGCTGACGCTTCTTGCGTGCAACCTTGTTCTTGTGCATAACACCTTTTTTGCCAGCTTTGTCGAGGGCACTCTGTGCTTCTGAGTGGCTCGTGCCAGTCAAACTTGATTGAAATGACTTCAGCGCAGTCTTGAGTGTGCGCTTGGTTTTAACGTTACGAACGGTCGCTTTGCGCGATACTCGTACCCGTTTCTTAGCTGATTTAATGATAGGCATGACGTAAATCCTTTTTTGCTTATGCTTGTTTTACCTTCGCACCTGAATGTATCATCTGGGCGGCCTCTTGTAAATACCACCACGCATTTTTCATTGCTATTTGCTTATGTTTATGGTACGATCCGTCACAGAGGTTAAAAAAACAAAACTCTAAAAAAACAAAAATATGGACCCTCAGAAGCAACAGGCACTAGAACGGCTGCAAACTGCTACCAACATCTTGGTAACGGTTAGTCGTGACCCATCTGTCGATCAACTATCGGCGGCAATTGGTATTACGCTCTTATTAAACAAGCTCGGAAAACACGCTACAGCTGTTTACAGTGGTAAAACTCCAAGCACTATTGAGTTCCTGCAGCCAGAGAAGACCATTGAGAAGAATACTGATTCTTTACGTGATTTCATCATTGCGCTTGATAAATCAAAAGCCGACAAACTACGTTATAAAGTCGAAGACCAGATGGTCAAAATCTTTATTACACCGTACCGAACCTCAATTAGTGATAAAGATCTTGAATACAGCCAGGGAGACTTTAACGTTGAAGTAGTCCTCGCCCTAGGTGTTGCTCGCCAACAAGATCTTGACCAGGCAATCACTGCGCATGGCCGAATTCTACATGATGCCACCGTTATTGGTGTTGCAACCCAAGCTGGAGAAGATGCGCTTGGTGGCATCAACTGGGTAGACAACAAGGCAAGTAGCCTATCAGAGATGATGGCTTATCTCGCTCTTGAGCTTGATTCGACCATATTAGACAGTCAAGCAGCTACAGCACTTCTCACCGGTATTGTTGCCGAGACAGAACGCTTTAGTAATCAGAAAACATCTTCGGAAACCATGCAGGCAAGTGCAAAGCTCATGGAAGCCGGTGCTAACCAACAGTTGGTCGCCACTGAACTGTCAACACCAGCTATTCTCGGTACTAAATTATCCGATGACAATCAAACAGATGTCGATGGCTCGGAAGAACCAGAGGATGCGCAGGTAACGGCAGACGGTTCACTTATTATTGAGCATCAACCTGGTGAAGAGCCAGTCGAACAGCCTGTCGAGCCGAGCCCGATTGATAGTATTGAGCTTCCAGAACCAGAAGAAGAGCCACAACTTGGCCAAATTAATATCGATTATGACGGACAGATAAAAACTGCGGACAAAACTACTGAAGATGCTCCAGTTGACTCAACATCACTACTGGGCAGCCCACATCTTGTTTTGCAGCCTCCAACTTTAGGTGGTCAGCTTACTGCCAATAGTGAGCCAGAGGGGCTTGACCCAGCTGTAGATCCATTGTCTCAATCTGCACCTACACCATTGTTACATCGTGATAGTGCACCAGTCCAAAATGCCTCAGACCAAGCAGAGTCACCCGTAAACGGTCAAACAGAAACACCTGTAATGCCCCCTGTTACTCCACCCGAGCCAACCGAGCCAACTCCAGAACTCCCACAGGCTCCAGAACCACCAAAACCACCAGTCGACGAACAGCCAGAAACCGCTCCAGAAGAGCCGCAACACGACACGCTAAGCGACTTAGAGAAGTTTGTTTCAAGTCCACATCTGTCAAAGACAGATCAGACTGACCAGCAGGCATCTCCAAGTACAGAACAAGCACCACAACCACCCGAAACTCAAACTATGCCCGACTCAACTGAGGCGCCACTACCACCACCAGAAAATGGGCCATCAACTGATGTAAATTCAGCACGTGATGCAGTGGATCAGGCTATGAATAGTGCGACACCAGCGTCGTTTGCTCCTGTTCAGAGTCTCAACGCTGTACCAGTTGACCTTGACTTGGGTGATATACCGGCTGTAAACACCTCACCAGCTTCAGCTTTTGCTGATCCAGGGCCTACGGTGCCATCTCAAGCACCACAAACTGAAGACGAGGCCACACCACCACCTATAAGCGCCCATGATATGCATGTTTCCTCTGATCCTGGCTTGCCAGCAGGGCTTATCACCAATGAGCCGGTAGATACGACTGCGGCACCTAACGCAGATGCGACATCTTCGCCTCTGTTGCCATCGTCACAGGGGCCTGCACCAGAAGTACCTCCACCAATGATGCCGCCAAATTTTGCACCAGCAACAGATCAAAACAATCAACCATCAGCATAGGCTATAATGGCCGCTATGGATGGCCTGCTTTTGATAGATAAACCCTCGGGTTGGACCTCGTTTGACGTGGTTGCTAAGGTTCGAGGTGCAGTTAAGCAAGAAACAGGTCAAAAGAAACCCAAAGTTGGTCACACTGGTACGCTAGACCCCTTGGCAACAGGTTTACTTATCTTGACTATCGGCACCTACTGCAAGCGTGCCCAGGAGTTTTCTAAGCTCGATAAGGTATACGAAGTGACCATGAAACTGGGCCAAACTAGTACGACTGGCGATGAAGAAGGAGTTAAGGCCCCAGGCTCAGCCTATGAACCATCTCCTGAAGAGTTAACAGATGCTCTTGCGGCTTTCACTGGAGATATTATGCAGACACCTCCAGCCTTCTCGGCCATAAAAATTGATGGCAAACGGGCTTACGAACTTGCGAGGCAGGGCAAAGAAGTTAAACTTGAGCCACGGCCAGTAAAAATCTACGAGATTACCGATGTTTCATACACATATCCAGAGGTGAAGTTCACTGTGAAAGTATCCAGCGGCACTTACATTCGCTCGTTGGTTGAAGATATCGGTAAGCATCTGCGTACTGGCGCGTACATGAGCGGTCTAGTAAGGACGCAGGTCGGTACATTTAGCCTAAGCGATGCACAAGAACCAACAGGTATCGATTTCTCAAAAATCCTTGCGTAACAGAGACAGGTGTGGTATTATCTACCTAACGTAATTATTCTCTTAATAACAAATCCATAGGAGTTACATGATTTCAACAGAGAAGAAGCAGAAGATTGTTGCTGACTTACAGACCAATAAGAAGGATACCGGCTCACCTCAGGTGCAAGTTGGTATTTTAACTGAGCGCATCAAGGAATTAACTGAGCACCTAAAGG
>CAYLGV010000034.1:0-8826 GCA_964383395.1 uncultured Candidatus Saccharibacteria bacterium | reverse complement strand
TATGGCTCTTGATTGCCGGTGTTACCGGTGTTATCGCTAGCGTTTTGGATCGTCGTAGCGACGGTCACTGGGTATTCCACCTACTCGTCGGTCTATTGCAGATCGGTGTTGGTGCATACCTGATTCAACGCCCAGGCGTGACGGTTGCTACGCTCGTCGCACTTGTAGCTATCGTTTTGATTGCTCAAGGTGTTGTCGACGCAATCATGGCTTTCGTAGATCGCAAGTCAGCAACACATGTTGTTATGTCTTTGATCGGCGCACTCGTGAGCATCATCGTTGGTGTTATGATCTGGCGCTACCCAGTACAAGGCACATTAGCCTTCTTGTGGTTGCTTGGTCTATTCGCTATCGTTTATGGCACGATTCTCATTACCATGGGTATCGACGTAAATCACGAAGTCAAAAAAGCCTAAAGCTTCTAGCTTTAAGTAATCGAAAACGGCTCCATGCAAGGAGCCGTTTTTATATTGCTTAGTAAAGGTGTTTATTTCTTACTGCGCGATGTAGTTGTCTTCTTGGCTTTTGTGGCCGGTTTCTTAGCTGTTGTCTTCGTACGGTTGGCGCGGACTTCTTTAGCTTTTGCAGCTGTGTGCGATGCAGTAGAGCTGGCAAGCACCTTTGCTTTGTTGAAAACTTCGAAGTGTATCAATACACGAGCGACCAACAGTATGCCACCAAGCAAGAAGAAGATCATGCTCTGGTGTTCGAAGGTTGTTAGGAATGCAGTGTAGAGATTGCCAATTACGGTACGGCCGGCATCAGTGGCAAGGTTGCCAAGAACGAGTGGTCGGAATAGAGGACCAATCATTTGGGCCAATACGCCTACAGATATAAGCATCACGCCTTGCATGGTCATGATCGACTTATAACGATTACGCCACCACACATATGGCAGAACCATAAGCAACAAGCCAGCAATCAACGTGATAGGTGACAGCCAAAGAATGGCCAGGCTGTAATTATAGAGGTTTGGTAGGTTGTCTGACTTGATAACGACAATCTTGTCTGGAATGTTATCTGGGTTGAAGCTGATATCTTTATCGGCCACCTTATCGACAGTACCGACGACCTGTGTCAAAACACTTTTGACACTCGTAAGGTCAAGAGCAACTTCTGGTTGCGTCTTTGATGTCATGCGGGTGTTAATACGCTTAACAAGTTCCGTTAGTGGTGGTTGGAGTCGAGGTGAGCCAAGAATACCATTCACGATACTGGTGGTAGGTTCGCTCAAGACTCGTCGCGCTATGGGACGATCTTCATAGAGCTTAGTTGAAACACCTTCTGCAATAGCTTGTCGGCTATCGGAGCTTAGAATTGAGCTGACGGCTATTTGTGAAAACTTCTGCTCATTAAATATGTAACGGTTGACCCAGTAGCCTGAGTTGGCTATCAGCAAGAAGAATCCTGCCAAGATTGTGACGATATATTGCTTTTTCATGTTTTTATTGTAACATATTGCGCTTTTACAGCTACAATATTTATTTCATAAGGATAGCGAAGGCGTGGTCCCAAGTATCTCGCTTGACACCATATTCAATCCACAATAGACATAGAGGCTCAAGTAGTTGGCTTTTTTCAATGCCACCAATGTCTATGACATCTTCCCATCCAAGTTCTACTAGCAGATCACGAACGTGCTGTTTGGCTGAGAGATTGTTACCACAGACAAACATAATGGGCAGTCCTTCTTTAAACTCAGGTTTTACCATGTTTGAATGACTGACAATGTTAAGGGTTTTTACAATATGACTGTCGGGTAGGCTTTGTTGTACGATTTCGCCACCACTTATAGTATGACCAACGGCTAATGTAGGTGGTTCATCGTCATGAAAGACAAGAGGATTAGTAACATCAATTACAATTTTGCCAGCTACTTCTGGGCGGATCTGGGCGAGTACATCTTCGGCAGCATGCCAGGCAACTGCTAAGATGATGATCTCACCAAACTCGGCGGCTTGTGAGGTGTTTCCGAGGAAAGCAGTTGTACTATCCTTCTTGCGCCAAGACGACAATTCACGTTTGCTTTGATCGCGTGTGCCAATCATGACTTTATGACCAAGTTCCAAGAACCCTTTACCTAATGATTGGGCGACGACCCCAGAACCAATGATGCCAATCTTCATATGTTATAAATCTCCTTTTGCTATTTTACGATACTTTTTGCTTCGATGGCTTTTTGCCTTTTTTGTAACGGAGACTTCACTTGATTGTAATGGTACTTTAGCTGGGTCAAGCTTGAACCGGCCATTGTTTCCACGTGGCGCCATACTACTTACAACACCAGCTTTACGATGAACATTTGAGTATTTCGACTTTGGCCGAGTCATACGCTCACCGATTATGACTAAGAGGCCAACACCAGCAGCAATGATGCCAAACTCGATGATGAGACTACTAAATGCGGTGTTTAACTTGTTGCTAACATCCGCGGTTATTGCTTGAAGATCAGAGCCTGCGACGGCCTGTTGTGACTGGAAGGAGCTGGTTAGACGATTCGTCACAAAACTAAAGACGAGCGGTGTAAGTACCAAGAATAGGGCCGTACTTAGAATGGTGAAGCCAAGTACCTGCACAGTACGGCGCTTATGATCAGATAACCAAATAATAAACAGTGCCGTCAAAGGGATGAGGCCTATTAATATGGCAGGTGCAATAAAGGCAACGGTATATATGGCAGGCGCAAAACTAAAGCGTTCAACGATAGTTTGACCGTTGCCAGACTTCGGCAGGTCCTTCACCGTAAAGCGCTTCTGCGGCAGGATTGCTCCATCTTTTTCGAGTGCAGTTTGCATCTCTGCTTGAGCAGATACATAGTTGAAGTCTCTTGGTTGGCAGCGAGCAGTGAATGGATCAACCTCGCTCGGGGCTTGTTCACATACTGGTAAACTAGCTAATCGGCTAAAGGCGTAATTGCTTAACCCCTTAGCAAGTATTTCAATGTTGGGTGAGAAATCTACCACATAATTTGGTTGCTTTGAGGTGCCTTTTAGCCAGTTGTAGAAGCTGTCTATAACCGTTTGTGTGTTTGCTTGGAGGGCCTGTGGTGGGAAGGCTTGTTTAATGATCCGTTGAACCTCGGGGTCATCGAGTGGAATGGTGCTGAGTGTTGAACTCTTTTCATTCGATTCTATGACGGCTGGGATAAAACGTTGGTAGGCATTGGCATCCACAAGAGCTTTTTCGATACGATTTGGTGTGCCAAAAATAACTACGCCTACGGCGACAAATAGCGCTGCAAATATAAGAAATCGAAATAACCAGGCGCTGATAAGTAACACGATGTGTTTTAGCGTGTTCATGCTTATGGCTTATTATGGCACAAGCTTCTCGTTTTTTAAGACTATATCGCTCTGGTTAAGATCTGGGGCAGGGGCCATAAGACCCCCACCAATCCTTCTTAGTTGCCATGCAAGGTATTTCCTAGCGAATGCCAAGCTTAGCCGTACAGGCTGGCCACGCACCCCAACCCTGTCGAGCTTGCAGCATCTGGCCGCGGGCAATTTGTTCCTCACGACTCGCATCGCTTGGTAGGCCACTACCACCAACTCCGCGCCAACTGCCAATCGTAAACTGCAGGCCACCATAATAGCCGTTACCAGTGTTGATATGCCAGTTACCACCTGATTCACATTTCGCCAAACGGTCCCAAACACTACCATCTGCTACTGCAACCGGTGTCGCCTGAGTAGCTGTTGAGCGCTTTGGCACTACTGGCTTGCTTGTTTGCACTGGAGCTGCCGCTGCAGCAGTTGTGGCTGTGCGATCTGCCAGTTGTTCGTCGGCTGTTGGTATTCGTAGCTTTTGGCCTGGATAGATCACATTGGGATCCTGTATTTCAGTATTGGCACTGTAAAGCCGTGGATATGTGGTTTGATTTTCGTCGGCGATTTTCGCCAAGTAATCACCTGGCTGTACCTCTACCGTTTTAGGTTCAGGTTTGCTGCTAGATGCTGGCGGATTATTTGCTGCATCTCCAGTTGGTGTTTGTGCGTGTGCGGATTTTCCGCCCACAGCGAATATAACCGTGACTGTTGCCAGTCCGGCCAAGAATGCGTTTACGCGCATTGTACCTCCTTATACCCCTGGACGTTTGTTGCCCTCAAATCTCTCAAAAATAAGGGAAGGACGCGAAGGGGATTATTGTAGTGCTTTCCACCTCACAGTGAAAAAACACAAAGGGTATCGTACCTAAGCCAAAAAATATGTCAAGTGATTATCTCGCAGTTTATTCAAATATGTTCGCATATATACAGAGGTCTGAAAGAAGTGCGATATTTTGTCAAAAAGAGTGGCAAATTATGTAGTTAATTTTGCATTGTTAAGCTAGTTAACTATTTGCAAAACTGCGCTTGGCTTTGCTAGAAAAGTTGTCCAGAGCCACAAGAACGGGTAGCGATTCCCTGCCTAAGGGTGATAAGAAGTAAGTCACAGCACCTTTGTCAGCGCTGTCTTCGAGCCTGCTGATAAGGTTTGCTTGTTCAAGCTTCTTGAGGCGACCAGACAAAGTAGCAGGATTAAGGTTGTCTACATTACGCTGGAGCTCACAGAAGCGTAAAGGGCCTGGTTCTAAGGCGTCAATAATACGCAGTGTCCAATAGTCGCCTAATAGTTTGAGGGTGGCAGCACAGATTTTGTTCTTAGCGAGCGGATATTCCATGATTTTCTCGTTGACACTTCCAGTATACCACTATATATTTTAAAGTACTATATAAATCATAGTAGTTGGTATATAGGGTATCGTTCACAACTGAAATTATTAAAACCGAGAGGAAGAAAATGTCACGAGATTATAACTTGCCTGTTGATGAGGCAGCCATTGAACGAAGCGTAAAGGCACTTGAAGCGAATGGTTTTACTGTTGAAGTAGTCGATAATCTTAAAGAGGCCAAGGAGCATGTTGAAGCACTTATCCCCCACGATTCAGAGGTTTTCACTGCAACTTCAGTTACTTTAGACGAAGCAGGGCTTACCAAGGATCTTAATGAGTCAGGTAAATGGGTATCGGTACGAGACAAGTTCATGCCATTATACGGACAACCCGACAAAGCGGTTGAAATGCGACGCATTGGTTCTGGCTCAGATTATACCGTCGGTAGCGTGCACGCTGTTACTGAAACAGGCAAAGTCCTCATAGCATCAGCAAGCGGTAGCCAGCTGCCCAACTATGTGTACGGGGCTACGAATGTTGTTTGGGTAGTGGGTGCTCAAAAGATCGTAAAAGATCTTAACGAAGCCATGGAAAGGCTCGAAACACACACCTTTCCACTTGAAGACAAGCGAGCTTTGGCAGCTTATGGCAGCCATTCAGTTATTAGTAAGACATTGGTATACCACAAAGATCCCCATAGCCGTATTCGTTTAGTCATTGTCAAAGAAAGTGTAGGTTACTAAATGAAAGCCGCTCAAATTAACGAATACGGATCCGCCGATGCCGTTACTATTGCTAGTATTGATACACCGACACCTGGCGAGGGCCAGGTACAAGTTGAGGTTCACGCCGCAAGCCTAAACCCGTTTGATACCATGGTGCGAGCAGGGTTTGTAGCCGCCATGATCCCTGCACTACCAGTTACCTTAGGTGGTGATATATCTGGTGTGGTAGCAGCAGTGGGAGATGGAGTCAGTGATTTTGCTGTAGGCGATGAAGTCTATGGTTCAGCTAACGCTGTTAGTGGAGCGAGCGGTGCGCTGGCCGAGTATGCGGTTACGGCATCTGGCCAACTTGGCAAAAAACCACAGGGTATTGATTTTGAAACGGCTGCCGCGAGCGTGCTAGTAGGTGTCAGTGCTTTGCAGGCAATCGATGAGCATCTCAAGCTCAAAGCCGGCCAGAAGATTTTGATCCAAGGTGGGGGTGGTGGTATTGGTAGCTTGGCGATCCAGCTAGCAAAGCACCGTGGTGCTTATGTAGCTACAACAGTGAGTGGGGCCGACGTCGATTATGTTAAGTCACTTGGTGCCGACCAAGTCATTAATTATGAGACAGAGGACTTTACAGCTCTCCTAAGCGACTTTGATGCTATCTTTGACACCACTACTGGTGAAGGTCTCGAAGCCTCTCTGCGCGTGTTGAGAGCGGGCGGAGTGGCAGTCTCAATGATTGCCTCAGTAGAGCCGTCTGTTGCCGAGGCTCATAAGGTAAGCGTAGTTTCGCAAGGGACTCAAGTAACAACTGAACGACTTAAAGTACTCGGGGAGTTACTAGAACAAAAAGTGCTTATCCCTCGAATTGCTCAAATATTCTCGTTAGAGGATATAAAACAGGCCTTTGAAGCCCGTGAGAATGGTGCTACTGGTAAAATCGTCGTGACCCTTACGTAGATACCTTTGCTACATATAAAAAAACTCCCGCTGCAATAGCGGGAGTTTTTAGTGTAAAACTGGGATTACCAGCTTCGGTTGCCACCGCCACCACCACCATTGAAGTCGCGACGTGGGCGATCTTCTTTTGGACGTGCTTCGTTAACCGTAATGTTACGGCCACCAAAGTCGCTTCCGTTCATGGCTTTTTCAGCAGCCTTGCCTTCGTCGTCGCTTTCAAACTCGACAAAGCCAAAACCTTTGCTGCGGCCAGTGTCGCGGTCAGTGATGACCTTAGCGCTAGCAACAGTACCATGAGCAGAGAAAGCTTCAGCTAACTCGTCATCGTTGGTTGAGAATGGCAAACCACCTACAAATAATTTGTACATGTGATTACTCCTTTGTTATTAATGACCAGGTACGACCCCTTATTGTCTCGGCTGACCGTCCTGATCTCTTAGTAACTAAGGAACAAACTAACGTCTTTCTCGAACAACAGATAAGAACCTGCAGACGTAGTGTAACAAACTATGGTTATTTATCAAACAAAATGGTATACAATATTGACAAAATTGCAAAATTCTGTATAATTATTAACGTTGATGCATCAAAACAAACATCATAAAAATACATAGTTAGAAAGGGAAAATCCGTTGAGCCTAATTGCGCTAAGCGGTGAGTTCGTGTATGAATTAATACCAACCACCAATCAAGATTTGCTTCAAGTTGACGCTCTGTTAAGTGAGCTCTAAACGTACATAATCGGTTGCAGAATCGATCAAAAACAAACAGATAAAAAGAAAAGGGGAGCATGTTAATACAAGATATTACGCCAAGACGTAAATCACATATGGGCATGAAGCTAAAACGCACACGCGCCAAACGCTTGATACTCATAAGTAGTTAAAAAAGAGCCCTCCACTACGGAGGGCTCTTTTCTCTTGGCTGTCTCTATGGTATAGTTTCTCTCTGTTGCGGCGGGGTAGCTCAGTTGGTTAGAGCGCAGGACTCATAAGCCTGAGGTCGCGAGTTCAAATCTCGCCTCCGCTACCATTTCGAAAAACAAACCCAGTGTCATAGGTGATATGTACGCTGGGTTATTTATATTCAGCCCCTCTGCAGTACAATAGTGCTTATGGAAACACATACAAAAGAGTTGTCTAAAAGAGTTTGGCAGCAAGCTAGGAAAGGCATGATACCAACCGCGGCGGTCGCGGCTTTTGGCATTTATCTCTGTAATTCCCACGGAAATCTACAAGAAGGTGATGCGAGTCAGCGGATACTTGCAGCTATCGGTATCTTGCTATTTGTCCTCGGGGCGACGTTGTTTATGCAAGTTATTACCGGCGCAATCGGGAAAGTTCTCAGGCCATACCTCAACACTGGTCGCACGGCAGCTATCCAGTTTAGTATGCGACTCATCGGTCTTATTACCATCATCCTTGTAACCATGACACTTATGGGGATTCCAATCGACAAGTTATTGCTTGGTGGCGCCGCACTTGGTGTGATTCTCAGTGTTGCTGCACAGCAATCACTTGCCAACTTCTTTGCCAGTATCGTACTTATCATTTCTAGACCATTCCAGGTTGGTGACGAATTACTGATAACTGCAGGTGCACTCGGAGGAACATACGAAGGCAGAATTAAAGACATCGGTCTATCTCATACAAAAATTTTGACTACTGATAACAAGCTGGTTCTGTTGCCGAACGCCACTCTCTTATCTGCAGGTGCCATCACCAAAGAACCATCTAAGAAAAAGAAGTAGTTACTGCTTCACGATCAGTACAATCGATATGATCAGGCCAATGACAATTGTAAGGTCATGTACCACATGGGCTGAAACTTTTTGAGACAGACGAGAGCCGGTGTAGCCTCCGATTGATGTGCCAGCGGCCATGACCAGCCCTGATTGCCAATGAATGAGGCCTGTCCGTGCAAAGTAAGCCACCGAAACGCCAGCCAAGACAATACCACAAACGTTCTTGAGACCATTCATCTGATACACCGATTTGAGGGTAGTGAAGCCGAGCAAGGCGAGCATCATCAGCCCAAAACCAACTCCAAAGAAACCAGCGTAAATAGCTAGAGGAAAAGCCGCTATACAGAGGAGGGGTAGGGTATGCCAGTGGATTTTACGTTTCTTTGATTGCTTGGTGACCCAACGGTGTAATCTAGATTGAACTGCCAACAGAAGTACTGCTGATAGTACCAGCCATGGAGCAAGTCGTTCAAACGACTGTGGATCGGTGTGAATAAGGATATAGCTTCCAATAACGGCACCGAAGAAACAGGGTACTAAGAGCCAATAGTAATAATGAGGTACTTTACGCAGTTCTTTCCGGTAGCCAAAAGCCGATGTGGTACTGCCCGGAAGAACCACAAGACTGGCGGTGGCATTCGCCATAATAGGGTTCAATCCAGATGCCAACAGTGCGGGATACATAACAATACCACCACCGCCGGCAATGGCGTTGATCATGCCGCCCAGGATACCTGGGATAAATAAGATCAAAAAAT
>CAYLGV010000033.1:0-9204 GCA_964383395.1 uncultured Candidatus Saccharibacteria bacterium | reverse complement strand
GGATAACCAGGTCCCCCATGAATGTCTGTACATTTATTGTACCAAATCCGAGCAGGGTTTCCTGCAATCCAGCAATCTCGTAATTAACCATTTGTATCTGATTGAGGCCAATATCTACCACAGCTCGATGCCACAGTCCTTTCTGAGTGATTTGTATAAAACGCTGGTCGGTCACAATAAAAATACTGTAATACCAGGCTACCCAACCTGGGAAAAACAACATAATTCCCAAAATAATGCCCGCCAGCATACCCCCAAAAAACCATACGAAACCAAGATCTGGCTTAATGGCCGCCGGAATTACACCCAAAAGTGGTCCCAGCATCATAAGAATGAGGCCTTTTCGCATAACAACGGGGTGCTTGCGAAAGACGAATAGCACTTCTTCGTTGTCGAGTTGGTCGTCAAAATACTTATCTGTTTTTTTCGCCATACAGCTTAAGGTTACCCCTGTTAGCCCCAAAGTGCAAGTAGTAGGCCCAAGCACCAATGTGTCAAAAGGGGCTCCGCTATAGGCGGTGAGGAAATCAAGAGTGTGCCTTTGGCGATTTCCGTACCCTTTGGATACATAGGTGCTTGGGCTATACTATGCCTGTTGTCCCCCCGGCCTACGGCCGTCGGGTCACTCGTTCGGAAAGTGTTTACATGCAAGCATGACACACCTTACCTCACTCATGTCCCCATAGTTCAATGGATAGAATAACTCCGTCCTAAGGAGCAGATCTGTGTTCGAATCACGGTGGGGATACCAAAACTTACGCGTGCGTAAGATGTTCGTGAACTGTCTCGTATTTGTTGTGGATATCAACTTCGTCGAACCACATAGCAATTTCTTGCTTAGCTTCTTCAACTGATCCAGAGGCATGGATAAGGTTAGCAGCGCCCTTCTTTTGGAGGCTGGCACGGCCAAGACTAATATGCGCAAAATCGCCGCGGATGGTACCTGGTGCTGAATCTTTCGGACCTGTGCTACCAACCATTTTTCGGACAACTTCTACTGCATGACCACCTTCGAGCACCATAGCTACTACGGGAGAACTTTGCATAAACTCACGTGTTGCCTGCACGATCATAGTACCTATTTCTTCAACCGTTTCAGAGTGCTCAACACCGTAAGCATCCCAGTCAGTCTTAGTTTTGTTACCAATGATAGGTATCAGTGCATCTGGGTAATGTTTCTTGAGAAGTTCCATTTCTGGGACCATCATCTTCATGGCAACGATCTTTAGCCCGGCGCGCTCAAAGCGAGTGATAATTTCACCAAGTAAAGCACGTTGTACGGCATCTGGCTTGAGAATTACAAATGTCTGTTCCAATTGTTGTTTCCTTTATTATTTAACACCAGTATAACAGAGATAGGTCTGTGCTGCCATGTGTCGTACAATGTACGTATGCTATTTTCAAAAGCAAAAACTGATTTCTTGGAATACCTTGAGATTGAACAAAACCGTTCCCAAAAAACCATCGCTAACTATGACCATTATTTGAACCGTTTAATCGACTTTGACGGTGACATTGAAGTAGCTCAGATAGATAATGAATTGGTTCGTAAATGGCGCCTGTGGCTAAACCGACTTGGCACCAATACATCTGATGAGCTGCAAAAGAACACCCTGAATTATCACCTGATTGCACTCCGTAGCTTTCTAAAGTTTTGTGCAAAACGCGGTATTCCTGCCCTGCCAGCCGATAAGATTGAACTATCGAGCACCAAGCGTAAACAAGTAACCTTTCTATCGACTGAAGAAATTGGGCGTTTGCTCCAACAACCAGATGTAACTACGCAAAATGGCCTACGTGACAGAGCTATTATTGAACTTCTGTTCTCGTCTGGCTTACGTGTCTCCGAGCTTGTGGGTCTTGATCGCGATCATGTGAATCTCAAGCGACGTGAGTTCATGGTACGAGGTAAGGGCGAGAAAGATCGTCCAATCTTCATCAGTGAAGATGCCGCCAAGTGGTTGCAACAATACCTGGATAAACGTACCGACAATACCAGGCCAATGTTTATCCGTTATAGCGGCCGTAAAACGGTTGATTTATCTGGAAACTACCACCGACTTACTGCACGTAGCATACAACGTATGGTTGCTCGCTATGCCCTGCTTTCGGGAATTACCAAGCATGTAAGTCCACACACCCTAAGGCATAGCTTTGCGACCGATTTACTGATGAACGGTGCAGACTTACGCTCAGTTCAAGCCCTGCTTGGTCATAGCAATGTCGCTACCACCCAGATATATACCCACGTTACTGATCCACACCTAAAATCTATTCACGATCGCTTTCATAGTAAACATACCGAACAGCAAGCGGTGGAAGAACAAGTGTCTGAGCAAGGCACAGTAATTATCTAAGGGAGTAAGGTGCTGTCTGATCGGGTCGTTGGACTTGGCCAACATACATGGCCATCAGATTCATCTGTAACTTTGCTGTCATCGAGACTAAATTGTTTGCAGATGGCCGCTCCTGCCTGTAATGCATAGGATGGGCCTCCTATGTCACTAGGATTGTAGCGTACCTGGATGCGACGTTGAACATCTGCTGCTTTTCCAGTTGAATCAATCAGAACCTGGGCACCTTCAAACTCAGTGTTTGGACCAGTGGGTCGGATTGTTAGCTCAAAGGGCTTATATGCACTGCTGATGTGTGCATAATATGGACCAACTCCTAAGCCTGTTAATGTGAACTGGCATTGCTGAGGAGCTCCAGCTACACCGCATTTAGTTCGATGTGACTTGTTGGTATCACCATAAGCAAAGGAATCGACTGCAGCAGCTGGACTGCCGTCTGGATAAACAAAGTACACAAATCGAGAAGCTAGATCAGTAATCTCAACGCGTAAAACACCGGCATCACAGTTTGTTTGTGTTGGTGGGTTAGTGTTCATAGCTGGACAACCGTTAAATGTACTGCCTGATCCCGCATCCCAAGAGATGGTAGCACCACCGAGCGCACCACCACCGGCTTTCTTAAGTGTTACATTGAACGGCCTGCTATCAGGGCTACGCTCAATACTAGAAACGGTTGGATCAACAAATAAACACGTATAGCTAGCATTACTACTATTTGAGCCAATATTCGATGAAGGTACCGGTAGACTTGCACCGACAGCTTCAGAAAAACTTCCTGGTCCAGTACACTCAGAAATATACTGCGTGCTTAGTAAACGTGTTGGGTCGAGAGAAATTGCTTTACGTGCGGCATTCACTCCTGACTCAGCTGCATAAAATGCATTGGTACTGAGCTGACGATCAAGTGAATCACGCTGTTCTCTACGACTAGTACGAGCAAAACTTATGACAATCAGACTAATCACCATCATAAGGATGATAGTGACCATAATTGAAACTATACCTTGCTCGTTGGATCGTTTTGGTTGTTTTAAAACATGCATATTCCTAGTGTACTCCTATGGCGTCAAACGTGATATTACAGTGGTTGACAATTCGGAAACAGCGCAATAAGCTGAGCCTTTTTGAGTTTTGCAAGCTAGATCTCCTCTATCAAGATTACCACTAGGAGTGGTGTCATTACAGTCATTTGCGCTGGGGCTGCACAGAAGATCATCTTGACCACTCGCAACACGAAGTTTTATCGTGTACACCCCAGTTTGTGCACCTGGAGTAATCGAGAAATCAACAACACGCATACGGTTACCAAGCAGATCACGGTCACTTCCTATACTATCGGCTTCAAAATAGGTTGTTGGATCTGGTGGCGTACAGCCATCGCCAGGGTCTGGACGAGCAACAAAAACATGCTTCGAGATAGACTCGCCTTGAATGCGCTGCAACTGAGCGGCGTACTGGATGCCATTTATACAGTAAGCTTTGATAGGTGGACTGAAAGCTACTTTAGGGACAACACCTCCACTACTAAATTGGATATTACGAGCGATTTCATCTACAGCGTTACGCGTCGCTGTTTGAGTTTGTGTCTGGAGGACAGATTTATAATAGCGGTTACCAATCTGAATAATCCCGTAGGTTACCAACAGTAATATCACCGAGAAGACCATTGTAGCAATCATGAGTTCTAAAATAGTGAATCCAGCTTGCTTATGTGTGTTTCTCATTTTGCGTAATCCAATTCAACAGTATTTCTATTAACTCCAGAATCAAGTGAATCCCATGATACAGATACACTAAAGTTGCCTGAACCTGCTGGATTCTGTTTGATTCTAGCCTCGTATGGAACACCAGCTGCGTTGTTAACACAAGGTAATGTAGTCTTAAGCTGCAAGCTCATGTCAAAACAAAAGTTAGTATATGCAGCAGAGGCGAGATCATCCTTGGAAGCCTTAATCTGTTCGACCTGCGTTTCTGCCCATTTCAATGCCTCACCGCGTTCCTGAGCAGTTCGAGTGGCATTAGAGCTACGATTAACAGATGTGTACGCACCTGTTAATGTTAGGCTAACAATGGCTATCGCAATCAGGACTTCAACAATGGTATCGCCTCGTTCTTTAAGTATTTTTAAGGACGGCATAATGATGTATCTCCAATCTCATACGAGGTAGTACCACCCGTTAGGGTTACTAGGGCGTTCTGATCGCCATTTGTTAGGCAGTAGGTAATATTCTTGGGGTTACTCGTTGATGGATCGGAAGCCAGAAAACTCTCTATACCACCGTTTAAGCCTGAGGGTACTGGATACACATCTGTATGAGACGAGCCACTTTCTAAGGACAGGTTTACGCCACTAACTTTTTTATAAGAGGCAAAGGAACCTATAAATGCCACTGCTGAGTTACTACCAGCGCCAACTGGCGTTGAATTATCTATCTTCACAGATACAAACTCAGCTCCAGCCAAGCTGTAGGTCTCAGCAGTATCAGTATATAAGCGTGGGATTGCTTCTTTCAGATTCTGAACTTCACGGGCCGGTGTACCCGTCACACGTAGACCAACAAGGCTAATAATCTGAAAATCACTAGCATTTGCTTGTGGCGACACAAGCACTTGGCCAAGATACACACATTTGCCATTTGTTCCTTGATCGTTGCCCCCACTACTCGTAACATTGATTGTCTGATTTGGTGGCAAGCCTGAGACATCGCATTTTACCTTGCCTGTACTATTGTAGTAGCCCGAGCCAACATTACCGTAAATACTCTCTAATTTTGTCGAGAACTCACGAACAGTTGTGGCGAATTGTGTTTTACGCTGTCGACCAGAAATTAAAGCCGAGGCGCTCATAAACAACACGGCACTTACACCCAGGAAAATCATGGTCTCAACAATCGTATAGCCGGCAGGGCCCACTACCCTTTTCATATACTCACCAGTATATAGCATAAGAGGTTTATTTCACAGGTGTTTTAGATAATCAAAAACTGCCGCTGATACCATGTGATAATACTTGCTCCAAACAAGTAAACGATAAATGTCGCAACGATCAGTAATGGCCCGAATGGTAGTTTAGTGTCACGCTTGGCCTTACCCCTTACGAACATTGGTATTGCTAGTGCCGTTCCAATTAGTGAAGCAATGAAGAGCATGAGCAGGACCTTAACTGGGTCTGCCAATACAAGACCAATAACAACACCTAACTTAACATCACCGCCCCCAATCCAACGTCCATCAGATACTACATGTAGTACATAGAACAAGCCAGCACTACAAACCAAAGCCGCTATCAGAGCGATACCGTTATGCAAGTATCGAGGCTCTAAAAGTAGCGTTGTGAGCGCAAAGATTATCGCCAGTCCCTGCATTGGAAAGACGATCCGATCTGGCAACAACATCCAGCGGATATCGTAGATAACGAGCGCCATAAAGCCAACGAGCATACCAGTCCATAGGCCAAATAACAGCAGCTGAGCTCCATGAAGCGCTACAGGCCAGTATATATACGAAAAAACGACTGCAGCTGCAGTTATAAGCTCAACCGAGGGATACTGCCAGCCAATCGGCTTACGGCAGTAGCGACACTTTCCTCCCAAGGACAACCAACTAAGTACCGGTATTAGATCTTGCCAGCCGAGCGTATGCTGGCAGTGTGGGCACATAGACCGCCCTTTTACTATCGAAAGCTCATCATCTTTTGCTACTCTCTTCTTCTTTGGCTTAGCCTGCTCATGGATGCGCCACACCATTGCGTTTGTGAAACTACCAAGGCAAATGCCAAGCGTAAACAGTATTACAATAATCATTAGCTCTATCCTACCATATAAAAACAGGCTCTTCTGAGCCTGTTTTTATCATGTGCTTGCGTAAACTATATGCTTACACAGCGAGCAACATTACCACCCGTAGAGTTCTCGGTGTTGTAAAGAACAACTGCAGAACGCGCAGGTTGATTAGTTGTATTCACATTGGAACCA
Source organism: uncultured Candidatus Saccharibacteria bacterium (assembly GCA_964383395.1). Classification (GTDB taxonomy): domain Bacteria; phylum Patescibacteriota; class Saccharimonadia; order Saccharimonadales; family CAYLGV01; genus CAYLGV01. The sequence goes on along the minus strand of CAYLGV010000033.1, from coordinate 2,876 downwards.
TCTGCAGTACAAGAAGCCCCAAAGCCAATGTTTGCAGTTGCTTGATCACTAGGCATCGTCGTTGCAAAAGCAACAGTTTTCAAGATGCCAAGCTTATTCACATCTAGTCCATTTAACTCACCAGTGCTATCACAGCTAGTAGATACACCATTACGATTGCCTAAGCACTCGTTAACAATGCCGCCAACAAGTGCAGCGTCATTCGCACGCTGTGTGTTACGGCTATTGCGCTGCAAGGCTGGCACGGCCAAGAACACAATCAACATAATCAAACCGGCAATGGCCAGTACAATCAAGACTTCGATGATGGTGAAGCCCTTTTGGTTACGTAATTTAGTTTTCATTTGCAAATTGCCCCCTATGCAAATTGTTTAATTAAAGGATTGTCTTTCAGATAATAACCCCTGTGATATCAAAATGCAATAACCTTAAGCAGCTTTATAAATTATAGTAGGCTGTGGATAACTAGCCGCCGAAGCCACTTTTGCCGGCTAGACCGTAAATTGGCAATAGAACTGCCGCCACAATCGTAAAGGCAAAGATACCTAAGAGCACCATGAGAACTGGCTCGATGATTGTTGAGATATTACGAATCTGGGTATCCACTTCTTTCTCGTAATAGTCAGCCACCTTCTCGAGCATCTCCTCCATAGATCCGGATTGCTCACCAATACTGAGCATGTCTGGCACTAACTGAAGGAAGTTAGGGTCACCAGCAATAGCCTCTGATAACGCCTTGCCGCCCTTTACCTTCTCGATCGCTTTCTGTAGTGACTCTTCGATATATACATTATCGATTGCATCACCCGTAATCTCCAGCATTTGGATAAGTGGCACACCACTCGCAACAAGGGTTGTTCCCGTACGCGCGAAGCGGGCCATGTACAGCTTCATAAAGAGCGGGCCAATCGGCCAAGCCCTCATCTTAACTTTATCAAAAACTCGCTTTCCACCCATAGTTCGTGCCCAGCGACTTCCAAAAACGGCCAGAATGGCAAGGACAATACCAACAACCCACCAGTATTTGATAATAAAGTGTGATAAACCAAGTAGTAGACGCGTTATAAGTGGTAGCTGATTACCACCAGGTAAGCCATCGTAAAGAACCTCAACCTGAGGCAACACCTTAACAATCATGAAGCCCACAACCACACCCATAACCAGCATCACGATAATTGGATAAATCATAGCGCCACGGACCTTGCTCATGATCTCAGCATCTTTTTCTTGCTGGAATGCCAGGCGTTCCAATGCTTTATCGAGCGTACCAGAAGTTTCACCTGCCGCGATAAGACTTATATAAACACGGTTAAAGACTTCTGGATGACTTTCCATTGCTACCGACAGCGCTTTACCGCCCTCAACTTCGCTAATTACCTCATTGATTACCACTTGCAAGTTTTTGTTCTGAGTTTGTTTAGCAACACTTCGCAAGCTTTGAAGTAGTGGTAAACCAGCGTTTATAAGTGTTGAAAGCTGTCTAGAAAATAGAACCTTATCTTTAACTTTTACGCGCTTAAATAGCTTACCTAAGCCTTTGCCTTCACCAACCGCCTTAAGTTCAAGAACAGACAAATGTTGCTCTCGTAAGAGCTTAGTGGCTGCCTGTTCGTTATCGGCCTGTACCTGTGCCTTAACTTTTTGCCCTGTTGAAGGATCTCTTGCTGTATATTCAAACGTCAACATAATTAGCTCCGCATTAACCTATCAAGTTCATCGAGATCAACGGCGTATTTACGTGCCTCATCGTACGTAATTGTACCGTTGTGAATAAGGTCAACAAGTGTCTTATCCATTGACTGCATGCCGAACTCTGCACCAGTTTGTATAACCGCTTCAAGCTGATGGGCCTTCCCTTCACGAATAATATTGCGTACAGCAGGTGTGGCTACCAGAATTTCGGCAGAGGCTACACGACCCCCGCCAATTGTCGGAATTAGTCGCTGTGAGACGATTGCCATCAAAATATTAGCTAACTGGGCACGAATCTGTGGCTGTTGGTGCGGTGGGAAGACATCGATCATACGGTCGATACTCTGAGCAGCGGAATTAGTGTGAAGTGTTGCGAACACCAAGTGACCTGTTTCAGCGATGGTAATTGCTGCTGCAATAGTCTCAAGGTCGCGCATCTCACCAATTAGCACAACGTCTGGGTCCTGACGCAAACTGCTCCTTAACGCTGCGCTAAATGAGTACGTGTCATAGTGCACTTCTCGCTGAACAATCACTGACTGCTGGCTCTTGTGAGTAAACTCAATCGGATCTTCAATGGTAATGATATGGGCGGCACGCTCATGATTGATCTTATGGATCATGGCCGCCAAAGTGGTTGATTTACCAGAACCCGTTGGTCCAGTAACAAGCACTAGGCCACGAGGATAGTCTGCAAACTTATTCACAATCGGTGGTAAACCAAGTTGCTCAATAGTCACAATCTCATTAGGGATTAAGCGAAAGGCAGCAGCAAGGTTGCCTCGCTCGTGGAAGGCATTAACACGAAAACGCCCTAAATCACCAAACGCAAAGCTAAAGTCGAACTCTTTGTCTTTTAGGAGAATTTGCTTCTGATCCTCATCGAGAATTGCAAAGACAAGTACTTCAATAGTTTCTTCAGTTAGAGCATCGACACCCGAGACAGGTACAAGGCTGCCATCAAGACGAAGCATTGGTGGCAAACCAACTTGCAAGTGTAAGTCAGAAGCTTTTTTCTTTATAACTTCTTCGAGTAAGATTTCAATTTTTGGTTGTGCAGTCATGGTATGTTCCCACCCTTTTCGTATTATGCAGCGTCTTGCGCTGCCACCCGATTGACTTCTGTTATTGTTGTTTGGCCATTGAGTGCTTTGAAGTAACCGTCTTCGTGCATGGTTACCATA
>CAYLGV010000032.1:0-9493 GCA_964383395.1 uncultured Candidatus Saccharibacteria bacterium | reverse complement strand
GAAATCATGACCGTTTAAACGGTCGGTCAGCTATAATACATGCACATGTCTGACGAAGCTTTACCACAGCATGTGGGTATAATTCTCGATGGTAATCGCCGATGGGCCAAGCAACAGGGGTTGCCCGTCCTTGAAGGTCACCGTCGTGGCTCAGTAGTGTTCAAAGACATTGCCTTTCATGCCTTTGAGCGTGGTGTTCACAATGTCACTGCCTATATATTTTCACAGGAGAATTGGGAACGAACTGAGGAAGAGGTGGGCTACCTTATGCAACTTGTGATAAAAGCGGTAGAACAGTATCTTGATGAGTTTCAGGAACGGGGCATCAGGCTGGTTATTCTGGGTCGTCGTGATGGATTAAGGCGAAAAGTCGTTAATGCGATTAAGCGCGCTGAAGATAAAACTAAGGACAATACCAATGGTACCCTTGCACTTTGTTTTAATTACGGAGGTCGCGAAGAGATTGTCGACGCAGCTAAACAAGTAGTTGCGGCTGGCGAGACATTGACTACACAAAGTATCACCTCAGCGTTATATCAGCCTGACATACCAAACTTAGATTTAGTAATACGAACATCGGGGGAGCAACGCTTGAGTGGTTTTATGTTATGGCGGGCAGCTTACGCTGAACTCTATTTCTCAGACAAAATGTGGCCAGCTTTTACAGCAGCCGACTTTGATATTGCCCTAAATGCATACGCTGACCGGGAACGGAGATTTGGCGTCTAATGACAGTTTTATTGTTAATCGGTGGGTTGCTGTTATTTATTGGCCTTGTGGTAGCGCATGAATTCGGTCACTTTATTATGGCCAAGCGTGGTGGGGTAACAGTTGAAGAGTTTGGTATTGGTTTTCCGCCCAAAGTTTGGGGCAGAAAGACCAAAGGTAATTGGGATTTTACACTTAACGCTTTGCCACTAGGTGGCTTTGTACGCTTAAAAGGTGAGCATGATGCCGACAAATCAAAAGGGAGTTTTGGGTCTGCCTCGCTAAGCACTAAAGTGAAAATTATGGTCGCCGGTGTTGTCATGAATCTACTCATTGCCTATGTACTTCTCGTGGTAGTCAATATCATGGGAACACCAGTCCTGGTTTGTGGCCAGTACAGTCTCGCCTCTGATACACGTGTGGTTAGGGACAGTCGAGTTATAAGCGTTAATCAACTTGAAGCAAACTCTCCAGCTGCACAAGCAGGGCTTCAAAAGGGTGATAAAATCACCAAAGTTGGTGATTCGAAGGATTCCCTAAAACCAGTTGATACTGCCTGCCCATTCTCTGACATAACGCTAGCTCACGCCGGTCAGTCGTTGGCACTTCAATATCAACGTGATGGCCAGCAACGCGATACAACTGCGCAGATACTCTCGACTGAGCAAGTTCAGAAAAATGCAGCTGAAGGCAAGAATACTGGCTACCTTGGGATTGTCCCCGAGACCAGTGGCTATGTTATCGTTCGTAGTACCTGGAGTGCACCAATAGCGGCTGCTGTTCAGATCAAGCAATTTACGGTACTCACCTTGAAGGGGCTAGGGTCAATCCTGGCTGGGCTTGGTAAGGCATTCATTGGTCTGGTTACGGGTAATAGTAGTGAACGTAGGGCAGGGCAGGCTCAAACCACCGAACAGGTGAGCGGACCTATCGGAGTCTTCTATATCCTTAATGCGGGTGCTCACGAAGGCGTAGCTATGGTTCTGTTCATTGTGGCCATTATTTCACTCACCTTGGCCATTATGAATATTTTGCCAATACCAGCCCTAGATGGAGGTCGCTTGTTTGTTACGCTAGTTTATAAAGTTATGAAGAAACCTTTAAGTGAAAAAACTGAAGATCGAATTCATGGCACAGGTTTCCTTATCCTTATACTATTAATGGTGTTGATCTCGATTGTTGATATTAAAAGGTTCTTCTAATGGAAGCCGAAAACAAACAAAAAGTAGTAAAGCCTGAGGTAGCAAAGTCAAAAGGGATGTATGGACCGTGGCAAACGGTTGCAATCACACTGCTAGTCTATTTTTTGGCACAAATACTAGCAGGTCTTGTTATCTACGCCATTCCATCTATCCGTCATTGGTCACAGGCCAGTCAAGATATCTGGATCCAAAACCCCTGGGTAACCTTTAGTTTCATTTTCCTCGCTGAAGCCTTCACGCTGACAATACTGTATAAATTCATGAAAGCCCGTCAGGTAACCTTCAAGAGTTTGGGACTCAATCGGCCAATAGGTGCCTTCCTTGCGTATGCTCTAGGTGCTTATGTACTGTACTTTGTTATCTACTTAGTTTCTTTAGCGCTTGCTAAAGCACTGCTACCAGGTCTTGATGTAGATCAGAAACAAGAGCTTGGATTTAATGATGTGACAGGTATACAGCTCGTACCTGTTTTTATCAGTCTGGTAATACTTCCACCTATAACAGAAGAAATCGTGGTGCGTGGTTTCCTATTTAAAGGGCTTCGTACGAAGCTTGTGTTTTTGCCTGCGGCTATCCTAACAAGTCTCATATTTGCAGCTGCTCACCTTGGTGAGGGAGGTAGTGGTGGTTTACTTTGGGTGGCTGGGATAGATACCTTTGTATTATCGATTGTACTCTGTTTCTTGCGTGAAAAGACGGGTAGTCTATGGCCGGGTATTGGAGTTCATATGATCAAAAACGGCATCGCTTTTATTGTTCTATACAACATCTTCAGCTATATCAGGTAAAATAGGGAAATGGCAAAAGACTTACTTCCAAATAAAGACCAACAACCAGCTGAGTGGTATACCAAAGTTATACAACTTGCTGACCTAGCTGATTACGGACCTGTTAAAGGTACGATGATTATCAAACCCTATGGTTACGCTATCTGGGAGCGCATTCAGCAGGCGATGGATCCTATGATCAAAGACATGGGCGTAGGCAATGCTTACTTCCCAATGTTTATCCCAATGTCGTTCTTGGAACGCGAGAAGAATCATGTCGAAGGGTTCTCGCCGGAATTGGCTGTGGTGACTCATGCTGGCGGTGAGCCACTCGAAGAGTCACTGGCGGTTCGTCCAACCAGTGAAACTATTATGTACGAAGCCTTTAGTAAATGGGTGCAGTCTTGGCGCGATCTTCCGATGCAAGTGAACCAATGGTGTAATGTGGTGCGCTGGGAGAAGCGTACGTCACCATTCCTGCGTACAAGTGAGTTCTTATGGCAAGAGGGCCATACGGCACACGCGACGCACGACGATGCGCAAGCAATGCAATCAGCTGCCATGGACATGTATGCCAAAGTTTATCGCGATTACTTTGCGCTAGCAGGGTATGTGGGTCATAAGTCGAACAGTGAACGTTTCGCAGGAGCTGATGACACTCTTACGTACGAAATGATGATGCCGAGCGGAAAGGCCCTCCAGAGCTGTACCTCACATGATCTCGGTCAAAACTTTGCTAAGACCTTCAATATAAAGTACCAAGCAAATGATGGCAGTGAAGCTTATGTTTGGCAGACTAGTTGGGGTTTATCAACTCGTTCTATCGGCGGTCTTATTATGGCGCATGGCGATAATAACGGTTTGATATTGCCGCCAAAACTAGCACCTATTGAAGTTGTCATTGTGCCAGTACAGCCTGAATCATCACTGCTTGAGTATGGTGAGGCGTTGAAAACAGAATTACGCGAAGCAGGGTTGCGGGTTGAGTTTGATGTACGTGATGACGAACGTTTCGGTTATAAGCTAAACAAATGGGAAGTAAAAGGCGTACCAGTCATCGTAAAATTGGGTGGTAAAGAGGTCGAAAGCCAAGTTGTAACGGCTAAGCGCCGTGACACAGGCGACGAACAGAACTTTGACCTTGTTAGTGTTGTACATGACATCAAGGGATTACTAGATACTATCCAAGCCGATTTACTGGCAAAGTCGCAAGCTACCCAAGGTGAACAAACGCGTGAAGCGCAAAGCTACGATGAGCTAAAGAGTATTCTCAAAGAGCATAAAGGATTTGTTAAGGTGTTCTGGAATGATGATCCAACCATAGAAGCCAAGATTAAAGCTGAAACCAAAGCCGTTAGCCGCTGTAAAATTGACAGTGGAAAAGAAGGAAAAGACTTCTTCACCGGTGAGCCAGCCAGTGATATTTGGCTATTTGCACAGAGCTACTAGATAATTCCGCTTATGGCTGTGACATTTATTACAGAATAACAGGGGTTATTTTCGCTATTATAATGGCACTGCTAAACATGATGAAATCCAGAAACTCGCACTATCTGTAACGATTACTGCGGGTGCTTGAGCATGTAATATTTCATGTAAGGTATAAAAAGCCCAATAAATAGCCCTTCATAAAAAGATTTGGCACACATTTTATGAGTTGTTATAATCACTTGAACCCAAGAGGGCATGGAAGTAACGAGAGATAAGGACTAATCCATGAAGAAAGCATTTTTACTGACAAAAGAGGGTGTGGCCGAATTAGAAACCGAGCGTGCCACCTTGATTGCTGAACGCGGTCCAATTGCCGAGCGGATTAAGACTGCTCGTGAGTTTGGGGATCTAGCTGAAAATGCTGAGTACCAGACTGCTCGCCAGGAGCAAGAAAAGGTTGAAAACCGTATCTCAGAACTTGATCATATACTGCAGAACGTTGAGATTATCACAAAGCCAAAAGCAGGTAGTGTTGTTCAAATCGGTAGCAAAGTTACACTCAAGAACCACAACACACGTGAGTTCCAAGTAGTTGGTACTGTTGAAGCCGATCCTCTAAACGGCAAGATCAGCGACGAATCACCAATTGGCCGAGCCCTGCTTGGTAAAAAAGTTGGCGACAATGTAGAAATCATTACACCAGCCGAAACAACTACATATAAAGTTGTCGAAATAGCATAATATAATATGCAGTGGCTGAACAAGATTGCTGATGAGATAAGTTCTCACTATCCAGAGGGCGACGTAGTGGTGTCTTCTGGTGTTTCACCATCGGGTAAATACCACATGGGAACTTTACGAGAAATTTTAACGGCCGAAGCTGTGGTACGTGAGCTTCGCTTTCGGGGACGCAATGCTAAGCATATTCATGTTGTAGATGATCTAGACGTCTTCCGAAAAGTCCCATCAGGGATTCCGGAATCATATCAGCAGTACCTTGGTATGCCGTTATGTGATCTGCCTTCACCAGATAATCCCGACGTTTCATACGCCGACTACTATCTTGAAGACTTACTTAGTGCTTCAGCTGATCTCAAACTCGATATGGAAATTATGCGAGCTCACGAGAAATATCGTAATGGTTACTTTGTTGAGGCTATTGAAAAGGCACTCGAAAATATAGATGTTATCAAGACGATTCTTCGTGAGGTCTCAGGCCGTGAACTCGACGAGCAGTGGTCGCCAGTTCAGGTTGTCGAAGACGGATACTTAAAGAACCGACGTTTTATTGCAATCGATACGGCCAATAAGACACTTACATATATCAATAAGGACGATCAAGAGGCTCAGGTAGATTACGCATCAGGTGACGTGAAGCTTAACTGGCGGATTGATTGGCCAGCTCGCTGGTGGAAGCTTGGTGTTGGCGCCGAACCATTTGGCCGAGACCATGCTGCCAAGGGTGGATCGTATGATACTGGTAAGCGTATTGTCCGGGAAGTCTATGGTGTACAAGCACCCGTGCCCGTGCCATATGCCTTTATCAACCGCACTGGTGATACCAAGAAGATGAGTAAAAGCGCTGGCGACACCATTACAGCTTCGGGCTTACTTGAACTGTTACCGCCAGAGATTGTTTGGTACTTTATAATTCGTTATGCGCCCGAGAAGCAGTTGTTTTTTGATGAAGGACCAACCCTCATGAGATTGGTTGATGAGTTTGCAGAGCTAGCTGCCAAGGCGGATAAAACTCTAGACGAAGAGCAGTTACTACGGCTTTGTACTGGTGGCCTTCGACAGCGCACTGTTAGCCGTATTCCATTCTCGCACCTGGTGGCAAGCTACCAGGCAGCACTAAAGGACATCGATGTTACTCTCGATGTGATGAGCCGTACGGAATACGCCGCTACTGTTGAGGAAGATGCTGATATCATTCGACACGAACTTGCTTATATTGATGCATGGCTTGAGAAATCAGCTCCAGAAGATGTGAAATTTGAGCTCAGAGATACTATTGTTTCTGATGAGTTTACCCCACAACAACGCAAGCTGCTACATGAACTTGCTGTAAAGGTTGAGTCAGCTCCTGAAGAAGCTGATGGGGAATGGTTTCACAAAGCAGTTTACGAGCTCAAGGATAGTAGTGGTCTGACGCCGAAAGAGCTTTTTGAAACTCTTTACCAGGCGTTGATTGGCAAAGATTCTGGTCCACGTGCTGGATGGTTCCTAAGCTTACTGCCACGCGATTGGTTAGTAAAACGCCTCAAGCTAGAAGCTTGATATTTGAGATTGGGCTTTCGCGGTGCCTATACCCAATAAGTTTGTTAGAATATACCTATGATTGAGGTGAAACAACTGACGAAGGTTTATGGGAAGAAAGAGAATGTCTTTACGGCACTCTCAGATATAAGTTTTACGATTCCCGACGGGGCGACAGTAGCGATTATTGGTAAAAGTGGTTCTGGCAAGTCAACACTCATGCATATCATGAGTGGGCTCGATAGCCCAACAGAAGGCGAAATTATCATTAATGGCCGAGCATTGAGTGCTTTAAAACGGAAAGCTATGGATCGTTTTCGTGCCAAAGAAATGAGTTTTATTTTTCAGTCATTCTTTGTGGAGGCTAACCAGACCTGCTATCAAAACGTAGCCCTTCCGCTTGAAATTTCCGAGGTGTCGTTTTCGCGACGACGAAAGCTTGTTACTGAAGCCCTTGAAGCAGTTGATCTAGTAGATAAGATCAATAATAAGGCCAAGAATCTTAGTGGCGGTCAGAAACAACGCTTAGCGATTGCTCGAGCAATTGTAAACAAGCCAAAACTTATCTTTGCCGATGAGCCAACAGGGAATCTCGACAGTACAACTGGGGACAAAATCATCGATTTACTGTTCGGTCTCAATAAAAATCTTGGTGCAACACTTTGTATTGTTACGCATGATGCTGAGCTCGCGGCACGTTGCCAAGTTCAAATTAGCTTAAAAGATGGCAAAATTGTCCATATTACTGATACGAGCATAGCTATGAAGAAGCCTGTCGTACGAAAGCGAAAGGTGGCATCATGAAAATTATAGACAGTTTACGTCGAAGCGGTCGCAATATTCGTTCGTCAAAAGCGCGTACAATTTTAACTGCATTGGCGATTGCGGTAGGAGCTTTCACGCTCACGCTCACCCTAGCGGCCAGTAATGGTACGGAAGCGTTTGTTAATAAGGTAATTAAGGACAACTTTGATCCTTCAGAGTTGATTGTGGCTCGTGACGATGTTTTCAACGGTGGTAATACCAGCAAGCCACAAGAATACGATCCTACCTTTGGAACCAGCCAGGGAACAGCTACACAGATTAAGCGTCTTACAGACGATGATCTTACAAAACTAAAGAATACCCCTGGGGTTGAATCGGTTCGACTGGCACAACCTGTTAATGTTGCATATATAACACGTCCTGATCAAAAGAAGTTTGTAGCTTCACTGACACCATTTTCACCATCACAAAACCCAAAGCTTACTGCAGGGGTGATCATTAGGCCCTTCCCAGATAAGGCTGTTTTGCTTCCCGAAAGTTACGTACAGCCTCTTGGCTTCCCAGACGCTAAATCAGCCGTTGGTCAATCCATAACGATTGCCGTACGCAAAGGCCTGGATACAACTGCGTTACAAAATCTTATTCAGCAAGGGCAGGGCACGCCAGACAACCAACAAGTACAATCAGTTATTAACAATTCACTCTATACCGAAGAATTTAGAATATCAGGTGTTACAGAGAAACCAACTGCTTCGCAGCCTGGCACAGAGCTTAATTTATACGTAAGCGAAACAGCTGCTGGGCGTTTACTGGACATTAGTTCACAAAATACTGCTGACTATCGTAAATACCCCTATGTCTATGTACGCGTGAAGGGTGGCTCAGATAAGGCAACGCTTACAGAGGTACAGAACAAGCTTAAAGAACAAGGCTTTACTGCTCAAAGCGTAGAAGACACAGAAAAATTCCTCACGAATATCTTGTCGGTCTTAAGAGGTATTGTTGTCGCGTTCGGCATGATTGCTGTTGTGGCTTCCGTTTTCGGTGTCATCAATACTATGTACATAAGTGTGCTGCAGCGTACTCGAGAGATTGGTCTTATGAAAGCGCTTGGTATGCGAAAACGAGAAGTGGGAAGGCTGTTTAGGTTCGAAGCGGCGTGGATTGGTTTTATTGGCGGCGTACTTGGCTCGTTGATTGCATTTGGACTTGGTGAAGCCCTCAACCCTTGGATTACAAAGAAACTAGAGCTTGGCGAACAACATCTTTTGCTATTTAAGCTGCCCCAAATCATTATTTTGATTATCATGCTTATGATAGTTGCGCTATTAGCTGGACTTTTGCCCGCTAGGCGTGCAGCGAAGCTTGATCCAATTGAAGCCTTAAGAACGGAGTAGAACTATGAAAGCAATTTGGAATGGAAAAACTATCGCCGAAGCGCCACGAGAAGATCTTATTTATATCGAAGGAAACTGGTATTTTCCGCCCGCAGCAGTAGACAAGAAGTATCTCAAGGAAAGCCCAACACCTTACACTTGTCCATGGAAGGGTGTATGTCAGTACTTTGATGTAGTGGAACGTGATTCAGTAAGTAGCGACTGTGCCTGGAGTTATCCGAACCCAATGCCATCAGCCATCGATACAGTTAAAAAAGACTTCAGTAATTACGTCGCTTTCTGGCGTGATGTAGTTGTTACCGAATAGGGTTAGTCTTTTAGCTTGTTAGCAAATTTTTGACGTAATTTCTGTACCTTCGGATTGATGATTATCGTGCAGTACGCTTGAGAAGGATTTCGATTAAAGAAATCTTGATGGTAGCTTTCGGCAGGGTAGAAGGCAGTAAAGGGCTCAACTTGTGTCACGATGGGCTTATCCCATAGTTCTCTAGCAAAGTCCTCAATGACGCTCTTCGCGATGTCAGCCTGTTCGTCATCATGAAAAAGAATAATTGATCGGTAAGCTTCGCCAACATCATTACCTTGTCGGTTTAATGTAGTTGGGTCATGCATAGTGAAAAATATCTCTAATATTTCACGATAGGTAATAATCGTTGAATCAAACGTAATTTGAATGACTTCGGCATGACCAGTTTTGCCGTCACAGACTTCTTGATAGGTTGGGTTCTTGGTATGTCCGCCCGCAAAGCCCGAGGTAACGGTATCAACACCCTTGATGCGTCGGAATAACGCATCTAAACACCAGAAACAGCCACCGCCAAATGTTGCTATATTTGCCATGCTTCTAGTATATACCTTCATAAGAGAGTCAATAGATACAAGGTATGGTATAGTGTGACGCATGGCTACAACTAAGAAGACCTCAAAGGCAACATCAAAAACTACCAAAAAAGCTACAACTAAG
>CAYLGV010000031.1:0-10341 GCA_964383395.1 uncultured Candidatus Saccharibacteria bacterium | reverse complement strand
GCGCGGTCATGTTCAATTAAGCATTTGCAGTTTACAATGTATATCGTACCAGAGTGAACGAATAAACAAAAGTGTTGGAGGACCGGATGCTGGACGATGTAAAAATGATTCATGAAAGGGATGCACAAGACGCCCTTGGTATTGCTGAAAAGCAATGGCAACAGCTACAAATCTCGTACGAACTACCGAATATTGAGGGTCCTATCGAGAACGTAGTGCATGCAGGAATGGGCGGTTCAGCACTTTGGGGATTAGTAAGCCAAAGTTGGCCAGCTTACACTGTGCCATTCGATCTTTGTCGTGATTATGATATTCCAGCCTATGTTTCAGATAAAACACTATTTATTGCATCATCCTATTCGGGAAACACAGAAGAGACACTTGTCGCTCTAGAGCAAGCCGAGGCTCGACATGCGAAAATTGCGGTTATTACTGGTGGGGGGAAATTAGCTGAGATTGCCCAGCAGAAGGGGTATCCGTTGGCGCTACTACCTACCTTTGAACAACCGCGGTTCGCATTACTTGCAGGCTTTAAAGCCTTGGTTACATTACTTGAGCGCTCAGGCTTGGTATCAGCTGATGCAGCCGAACAGGCTATACATGAAGCAGGTGATTTCTTACGATCAGCAATCGATGCTTGGAAGCCAGATGTACCCACTAAAAATAACCCTGCCAAGCAGCTTGCTCAAGAGTTAATGGGCAAATCACCAGTTATCTATGCTGGTCCAAAACTATTTCCTGCAGCGTATAAATGGAAGATTAGTTGTAATGAAAATGCCAAGAATGTTGCATGGTGTAACCAGCTCCCTGAGTTTAATCACAATGAGTTTAATGGTTGGGTGAGCCACCCGGTAGATAAGCCATATGCGGTTGTCGACTTACGAAGCAATCTCGAACATCCACGGGTCCAAAAACGTTTTGAAGTTACTGAACGCCTCTTGTCAGGCAAACGACCAAGAACACATGTTATTCAAGCTCAAGGTGACACTTTGCTCGAACAATTGCTTTGGACAATTGCCTTCGGTGATTTTGTTAGTCTGTACCTAGCGCTTCTGAACGGCCTAAACCCAACACCTGTTGAGTACGTAGAAAAGTTCAAAAAAGCCCTGAACGAATAGTACGCTTGCCGATACTTTAGTAGAATGCGTATAGTCTTAAGATAGAGAAGCCATTGTGAAAAAGCACATACAAGAGGACATAGCAAAACTCGGCACCATCATGTCAATCTGGGCTCATCCAGATGATGAGTCTTATACTTCAGCGGGAATCATGTGCACAGCTCATGATAATGGCCAAAATGTAGTTTGTATAACTGCCACCAAAGGCGAGGCAGGCGTACAAGACGAAAGCCGATGGCCTGCAGATCAACTTGCCGAAATTCGTTCACAAGAGATGACCGAGGCTTTGCAGGTATTAGGGGTATCTCAGCATCATTGGCTAGGCTATGAAGATGGACATTTAGCAGAGGTGCCTGAGCACGAACCAATTAGTCGTCTCAGAGCACTTATTACTCTTTACCAACCAAATACCATACTTACATTTGGTCCAGAGGGTATGACAGGACACCCAGATCACTGCACGGTTTCGAACTGGGTATATCAAGCTGCTGTCGGTACTGGTGTAGTTGTCTATCATGTCGTACAGCCTCGTTCACGTTACGAACTGTTTAAAGAAGCCGATAAACAATTCAACATTTATTTTAATATCGACGAGCCACCACTGATTGACGATAGCCAGGCTGATATTCTCTTTGAACTTGGTGAGGGATGTCTAAAAAAGAAGTTAGAGGCTCTTAAAGCTATGCCATCTCAAACTGAAGCAATGCTTACGGCAATGGGTGACGAAAAAGTATCAGAAATGATTAAAATAGAGACTTTTGTGCGGGCTGATAAACAAAACGGTTAAATTGGTGTTTTCTTAAATCCAAGCAGATAACCAATATAGGCGAGCAGTAAGTGTAGTCCGAAGTAAACTACAAAAATAGTAAGCATTACCCATGCTTGTGGCTGCATGAATAAGTAAATCGCCAGTAGCCCACCTATGATGTAGTCTATCTGATCAAATGGGAACCATGGTTTGCCGGGTTCAACGCCACGTTGTCGCTTGAAGAAACTTTCAACAGCATCACCTAGAAGTGCTCCTGCTCCCAAAATGCAACCTGACCAAAAGGGCAGAATGGTACCAACTGTGTTGTGGTTTAGGGCACCAACTAGGGCACCAGTCAAACCTCCAAGTAATATGCCGAACACGAGTCCTCGTAACCTTTTGTTGTCGCCGAGAATGCGCTTGCCCCGAAAGCTCTTACCAAAGTCGAGGGGTGTCTCCCATTTGTTTATTACCGGTATCTTATTTATGATCACGGGACTCATATTAGCTATGCCAGCAGGCAAGAAGAATAAAAGAGCGGCGAGATAGTCGTTCATGAGCGTTTTACCTTGCGACGCAGGTTATGGTACTTCGGATAGAGCAGGGCACGCATGCTTGGACGTGAAGTGACGGGTATGCCTTGCTCTAGTAACGTAACCAGACTGCTACGCTCTGGTAGTTCAGGCACATCAGTATAGGTTTTGCCGAGACCTCGAACACCGTGAGCATCGCTACTCGCAGCACCTGTCACACGGTTAAACTTTGCCCAAACTACTGCCTGGGCACTGCGGTTCTGCAAAAACGCACGACCGTTACAGACCTCAACAATATCTAACTGATCGGCCAGCTCATCCATGGCACCTGGATGTAAACCCTTGCGGATGCTCTCAAACGGGTGGGGAATGTACACGATGCCGCCCTGTCGCTTAATCTCTTTGACTGTTTCTGAGGGTGATAATTGTGGAGCTACTCGTTCGGTGAGATATAGGCCAACGATTTCACCTTCTGTGCTCATAATTTCTTCGCCAACAATTATACGATCACCAAGACGCTCCTTGAGAGCGACAGCAAATTCAATCTCATTGTGATCGGTTACAGCGATCATGTCTAAGACATTTGTGTTAAGGATGCGTGCATATTGATCTGCAGTGATGCCGCCGTCTTTTGAGGCTACCGAATGCGTATGAAGATCAATCTTGAACATCTGATAGCGTCTCAATTACTCGATACATTCTGCCGAGGGCGGTGTACCAGGCTAATATGGCAATAAGTGGAACAATAATAACTTCCCAGCCAGTCAATAACATGAGCACAATTAAGAACATGCGAATTTCAAAACTGGCCACCCCACCTCTAAATGTCTTATTGAGTTGAGACTTCGGTACCTTGCTGCCGCGTAGGACTGCTTCACCCCATGCGTTGATGTAGCTTGTCAGTAACGAACCTCCAAGTGCCACCACAAGCAACACTGTATATGTTGCTGTGCTGTACCAACAGTTTTGGCCGATACCAACACAGGTAGCTGTCATGCTGACGGCTGCGCCAATAAGCCCGATATAGATGAGAACTTCTTTTATACGATCAGTTACTGAATCAAGGAACATGCCACTATGGGAAGTGCGCCCTTGCAGCCGTGCCAACTCGCCATCAAGTGTGTCGAATAAACCAAAAACAATCAGTAGTACACCGCCCCAGATGGGGTGATGAGTTGCGATTAGCCAGGCGATCGGTGCGTGTGCCAGTAGTCCAATCACGGTAACCATATTCGGTGTTAATGCACCTTTAGTTACACGGTTCAACACCTTGGCCACTCGACGCATAACGGCACGTACGCCGTTACGAGCAATATCTACAAGTTTCATTATCACCATTATAACCTACGCTGGTTGCTATAATGTGGCTATGGCCCAGAGAACGGCAAACCGTGAGGTGCTCGCAGCATTACTTATATCAAATCTTGTGACAGTAATACTGTTTCTGTTGCGTGTTTTAGTTACCAAAGATACACGGTATTGGTTTTTGTTCTGGAACTTGCTTCTGGCATGGGTGCCAGTATTACTGGCTTGGCTGCTCATTAAGCAGCTTGGGAAACATCGCTGGTCTGATCCGCTGCCACTGCTGCTGACCGTTTTATGGCTTGCATTTCTGCCCAATAGTTTTTATCTCATGAGTGACCTTATTCATCTACAGAACACCGGTGAGATTGGCTTGTTATATGACGCAGTGCTGTTTTTGTCTTGTATATGGAACGGTGTGGTGGCCGGTATGCTCAGTATTTATTGGGTGCACCAATCTCTCTTAAAACGGCGTACGGCACGTTTTGCATGGGGAATTGTCGGCGTGATCTTCTTACTTACGAGTATTGCCATCTATTTGGGGCGAAATCTCAGATGGAATACCTGGGATATCTTAGCTAACCCAGCTGGGCTTTTATTTGATGTGTCGGAGCGGTTGATCAATCCACTCGCTCATCCTCAGATTTTTGTTACCTCACTCACGTTCTTTATGTTGTTGATGAGCATGTACTACGTTATTTGGACATTTATTCACGCTTTACAGGTTAAGCCAAGGCGCTAATCTGTTATTATTACTGATATGAGAGAACAATTAGTGACCGCTGTAGCATCAGCGTGTAAAGCCTTGTACAACCACGATGTTGATGTTCAGCTGACACGACCCGAAGAACAGTTTGGCGATTTCGCGACCAATGTAGCCCTGCAGCTAAGTAAGCCAGTCGGTAAGAACCCACGTGAGATTGCTGATGCGCTTGTAGAAAAGCTAAAGACTGACCTTGCTGGTCAACTAAAGGATGTATCAGTAGCTGGCCCTGGCTTTATAAACTTTTCACTCACTGATCGAGCACTTGATGTACT
Source organism: uncultured Candidatus Saccharibacteria bacterium (assembly GCA_964383395.1). GTDB lineage: Bacteria > Patescibacteriota > Saccharimonadia > Saccharimonadales > CAYLGV01 > CAYLGV01. The sequence goes on along the minus strand of CAYLGV010000031.1, from coordinate 5,602 downwards.
TAGCAAAGAAACTCCGACCCAAAGTATGGCAGGGAAAAGCGTTGTAGCTGAGTATTCTGACCCGAATCCATTCAAAGATCTACACGCTGGACACCTTTACACAACTTTGGTTGGTGATGGTGTGGCGAGCTTACTTGAACATGCTGGCGCTAATGTCCATAGAGTGAACTTTGGGGGTGATGTTGGATTGCATGTGGGTCGTTGTATGTGGGGAATCCTACAGACGTTGGGAGGCGAGTATCCCGAGAGGCTGACGAGTGTACGCGAGAACGAGCGCTTAAAGTGGCTCAGTAATCGCTATGTAGTCGGCAACAAAGCTTATACCGAAGACGAAGTGGCTAAAGCCGAAATTATTGATCTGAATAAACGTGTCTACCAGCTCCATACTGATAATGATCATGAGTCACCGTTTGCGCAAATCTACTGGACTTGTCGTCAATGGAGCTATGATGGTTTCGATGCACTATACGAACAGTTACAGGTACATCCGTTCGAGAAATATTATCCAGAGAGTGTTACGACTCCACATGGTGTTGCAGTGGTTGAAAAAGGGCTTAAAGAGGGTGTATTCAAAGAATCTGACGGTGCCGTTGTGTTTAAGGGAGACGACATGGGTTTACACACCCGTGTATTTATTAACTCAGCTGGTTTACCAACCTATGAAACCAAAGACCTAGGTCGTGCAGTACTTCAATGGGATGAGTATCACTTTGATTTGAATGTCATAATCACTGGTAACGACATTGTGGAATATATGAAAGTAGTAATGGCAGCCCTCACTCCGTTTCATCCAGAGGTAGCAGCACGCACCAAACACATGACACATGGCATGATTAAGCTACCAGGCGGCGTCAAGATGAGTAGTCGTCTTGGCAACACACTTACTGCTAACGATGTCATGGAGGCGGCTAGGGCAGCTCAACGTGAGACCACGAGTGGTGAGAACGAAGACACAGTACTAGCAGCAGTTAAATACGCTTTCATGAAACAGCGGATCGGCGGCGATATCATCTACGATCCTGCAGAGTCGGTTGCACTCGAAGGAAACTCTGGGCCATATATTCAATATGCCCATGCCCGAGCGCGTTCGATTTTGGCGAAAGCCCCAGACTTCAGTGGTATCAACCTCGAAGTGCTTGAGGCTGGTGAGAGAAGCTTATTGCGAAAGATAAGTGAGTACACTGAAGTTGTGGACACTGCAATTTCTGAGCTCATGCCACACCACATCTGTACGTACCTATATGAGTTAGCCCAGGTTTTCAACCGATTCTATGAGCATAATCGTGTAATGGGTGACGAACGGGAAGCAACTCGACTTGAGCTTGTCCAGCGCTATGCTGATACGCTTAAGAACGGTCTCGATCTACTGAATATTCCAGCCCCGGAGCGCTTGTAGCTATGACCATTGTCTTTGACTTCGATGGCACTTTGGCAGATACCTACGGCATCATGTTGGCTCTCTATAACGCCGAGGCAAAAGATTATGGATTGCGTGTGGTTAGTACCGAGGATTGGGAGAAAATTAGGCGTATGCGCTTTGGTGAAGCCTTAAAGTTCGTCGGTATTAAGCCACATCAGGTGCCCAAGTATCTAACAATTGGCAAGCAAGTTTTACGGGGTCACATCGAGAAAATAGTGTTGTTCGACGGGGTTACAGACATGGTTAAGCGACTAAAGAAAGCTGGCCATGACTTGTTTGTGCTCAGTAGTAATGCAGAAGACACGATACAAGCAGTACTCGACCGCTATGGCATTAGCGAGGTAAACGTAATGAAAAGCTCGAAGTTATTCGGTAAGGCTGCACCACTCAAAAAACTCCTTCGCGTTAATAATCTATCACCTGATCAAGTATGGATGGTTGGTGATGAAATTCGTGATGCCGTGGCAGCAAGTAAGGCCGGTATAAATTCTATGGCTGTCACTTGGGGATTTCATCCTAAAGAAATGTTGGAGCCAGCACATCCAAACGCCTTTGCGGATACGCTTGAGGAATTGACAGCATTCTTCGAGAAATAACATGGTCGAAGAGATTCAAACAGCGTTAAGGAAACTAGCCACACCAGAGAAGGCTGTAAACTCTGCACGCTTTTTCAAGTCTGGACCAGGGCAATATGGTGAAGGTGACAAGTTTCTTGGAGTGACTGTGCCTGAACAGCGCAAAGTCGCCAAAAAATACTTTCGGCCAATCTTTTTTAAAGATATGAAGCGGCTGCTGCAAAGCCACTGGCATGAAGAACGACTAACAGCATTACTCATGATGGTCATGAAATTTCAAAAGGGTAATGACGTTACAAAACGTGCAGTATTCGACCTATATATGAAAGAAACTGAATATGTAAACAACTGGGACCTTGTTGATAGCTCGGCACCATATATAGTTGGTCCATGGCTCGAAAATAATCCCTACAAGATGAAGGTACTCATCAAATTGGCCCATTCTGAACTACTCTGGGAGCGTCGTATTGCCATGCTGGCAACGTTCTACTATATAAACAAATGTCAGCGTGCAGATGAGGCTTTGGAGATTTGTGACATCTTGCTTCATGATTCACATGATCTTATACAAAAAGCCGTTGGTTGGATGCTACGCGAGATTGGAAAGCGCGTAGATGAAGACATACTACTATTGTATCTCGATGATCACGCTCACGAAATGCCGCGTACCATGTTGCGTTACGCTATTGAACGTCTCACACCCCAGCAAAAAAAGCTGTACATGAATGTCTGATATATCTGACATATGGTACCTAAAAGCCGCCAATAGAACAATTGTTCTTGGCTTTCCTGATTGGCTATAGCAAACCCCCTATTTACGGATATATCAGACATTCATCAAAATTTGCCGAGAGTGCGATACAATAGGCGTAAGCATTATGAAAACAGCGTTACTCTTGTATCCTCACCAGCTATATCCCGTGCACGAACTTCCAAAAGTAGACACGGTAGTGGTCATGGAAGACCCACTGTACTTTGGTCGTGACCAAGAGTTTCCCCTACAGCTACATAAACAAAAGCTTATCCTGCATCGAGCTTCGATGCGCCGTTATGTAGAAGAAGTCCTGTGGCCAGCTGATTTAAAGGTTGAATACATTGACCTGGATGTTTTTATGCAGAGCGGGGAAGTCCTCGATCGGGTAAAAGACGCAGAACAGATTTTTGTGATTGATCCGACAGACGAGGTATTAACACGACGCTTACTTCAAGCAAGACGTGAACGTACAGACCTTCCAAATCTAACTTTTTTGCCCAGCCCAAACTTCTACCTAAAAGAGTCTGAGTTACGACAATTCTTTAAAGAGAGTCACAAGCAGCCTTTTGCTGATTTTTACCAGTGGCAACGTGAGCGCTTCAATGTATTGATAGGCGGTGATTATAAGCCTGTAGGTGATAAGTGGTGTCTTGAAAGTGGCGCACCACGTAAGCTGGCCGCCGACTTACCACTGCCAAGTTTCCCAGTGTATGGGGACAATCCGTATGTTGCCGATGCTACTAAATGGGTAAATGAACATTTTCCTGATAACCCTGGCAGCACAGATTTCATCTGGCCAACTAATCATACAGAGGCAACTGAGTGGCTGACTGACTTTGTGGCTAACCGACTCGATACCTATGCAGATTATGCAAACACCATCGATCCGCGCTCACCATGGCTCTTCCATAGTCTTTTGGCGAGTAGCCTCAATGTTGGCCTGCTAACCCCACAGCAAATTGTTCAGGCGGCCATCGATCGACACACTAAGCAACCAGTACCACTAGAAAGCCTCGAGTTATTTGTTCGTCAGGTGCTTGGTTGGCGTGAATTCACTCGTGGACAATACCTAACCTCAGCCCACGAGGCTAGGAGCCATAATCCACTTGGGCATAAACGTAAGCTGACAGCCAAATGGTACCAAGGCACCACTGGCATACCACCGTTCGATGACCTGGTTAAGAAGTTGATAAGTCACAGCTATGCTCATCAGTCAGAGCAGCGCATGGTAGCCGCTAATCTTATGTTGCTCTGCGAGATACAACCCGATGAGATGTATCGTTGGTTTAATGAACTATGCCTAGACAGCTACGACTGGACAATTGTACCGGCGGTATATGGTGAGCAATTATTTGCTGCTGGTGACGCAGACGGCGTTCCTCCTGTTACCCCAAGTGCCGATCTTATGAACATGAGTCCTTACACTCATGATATCTGGGCTGACATCTGGGATGGGCTATTTTGGCGTTTTGTAGAGAAGCACCAAACCGCCCTTGGTAAGAATCCGCACACCAGGCATTGGGTAGGGCAATTCAAGAAACTAGATGACGACTACCGGCGCATTGTTCACTATCGTGCCGAAGACTTCTTAAATCAGTTCACAACTCTTTAGCGTACAGAGGTAGTTAGCGATAGATGCTACAATAGTAGCCAATTAATGGAGTAGCATCAGATGGCAGAAGCTCAGAAGACTACCAAGCAGAAACGAATTCGTAAGAGTGATCAAGGAGTGGTGGTAACCCTGCCTCCTATGAAGACGCCTCGTTGGATACAAGGTTTTGTAAACTTTGTGCGCGAACAAGGGGTGGTGGCGTTGGCAGTTGGGTTAATCTTGGGTATTGCTGCCAAGTCGGTTGTCGACTCGCTTGTCGGTAACATCTTCAATCCTATTGTCGGTCTTCTTTATGGGGGTGGCGACCTGGGCTCCAAATATATCTGCCTAAAGCAGCAGACTCAAGATGGCGTGATGACATGTACTAATAAACTAGGTTATGGCAACTTCCTCAATACGCTTATTAGCTTCTTGATTGTGGCTGCTGCTGTTTACTTTTTGGTAAAAGCCTTAAAGCTGGATAAGTTGGACAAGAAAAAAGAATCTTGAGGCTGCCTTTTTTGGGTATAATGAGGGCATGCAATTGAGTGATGAGGAATGGCGTCGTACACTTACGCCAGAGCAGTATCGCGTGCTTCGTGAACAGGGGACTGAAGCACCTTTTTCTGGTGAATTAGTCAACGAGACTAGAGATGGTGTATACGCCTGCGCGGCATGTGGTACCGAGCTGTTCAGTAGTCAGGATAAATATGAGTCAAAGATACCAGGGTTAGCGGGCTGGCCAAGTTTTGCTGATGTTATTGAGTCAGGAAAAGTTGAGCTCAAGGCTGATAACACCCTTGGCATGCAGCGCACCGAAGTAGTTTGCAAGAATTGTGGCGGGCATTTAGGGCATGTCTTTGATGGTGATGCCGACTCGCCAACCGGTCAACATTACTGCATAAACTCGGTATCTTTAACGTTTGACCCAAAGAAAGAGGGGGTTATGTAATGGACGACGATCTACGCAATCGCTTTAGGTCTAGTGGTTCAGCGCGATCGAGCAATTACGGTTACGGGCGTCCACCACGTCCAGCGCCTCGTCCAGTTAGTCCACCGCCACAACCAGCTCCCAAACCAGCGCCGCAGCCGACTGTAGCTCGACCACAACCAGTTGCACCACCAAGAGAAGCTATGCCGATGCTCCCAGAGAACCCACAAATGTATTCAGCGGCGAATAAGTCAGCTAACCCCCCTAAGTCGAAGAGGGCCAAACGTAAGAAGGGTAAGGCCAAAAAAACTATCATTTTCTTGGCTATATT
>CAYLGV010000030.1:0-11055 GCA_964383395.1 uncultured Candidatus Saccharibacteria bacterium | reverse complement strand
TATAGTACAGATCAAATAAATGGAGTGAGGGACACGTGACTGAAGACGTGTGGCAGGCAGTCTTGGGTGAAATTGAACTCTCGGTATCACGAGGTAGTTTTGTTACCTGGTTCAAAAACACTCGCTTACTCCGTGATAAAGACGGTGTGCTCACTATTGGCGTGCCGAACGTATTTGTGAAGCAACAGCTTGAACGCAAATACAATGACCTCGTGCTTCAAACGCTCTCAAAGAATGGTGTCACCCCAGAACGTGTTGAATATAAGATCTACACTAGCTTGAGTAACAGTCGCAAAGAAGATGAACCAGTTATCTTAAGTGCTCAGCAAGCTGTTCAGACTCCGACTCCTCAACATCACAGTAACAATGGCACCTCACTTACCCATGGCTATCGTCAGGGTCTTAATGAACGCTACACCTTCGAAAGCTTCATTGTCGGCTCTGGAAACGAGCTCGCTTACGCCGCTTGCCAAGCAATCGCTTCTAGCCCAGGCACCAAGTACAACCCGCTCTTTGTATATGGTGGTGTAGGTATTGGCAAGACTCATCTTATTCAAGCTGTTGGGAACGAAGTTTTAGCCCGCAAGCCAGATGCTAGCATCGTATATGCCTCAACTGAGCAGTTTGTGCAGGAATTTGTTGACTCACTCCGCTTCAAGAAGACAACTGACTTTGCAAAACATTATCGTAGTGCAGATGTACTTATTGTTGATGATATGCAATTCATCGCCGGCAAAGAAAAGGTCCAGGAAGAGTTCTTCCATACCTTTAATGCCCTTCACCAAGCTAACAAGCAGATCATTATAAGTAGTGATAAACCACCGAAAGACATTCCTACCCTCGAAGAGCGTCTCCGTTCTCGCTTTGCCTGGGGTATGCAGATCGATATGCAAAACCCGGACTTCGAGACACGCTGCGCTATTATCCAAACTAAATCACAGCTGCATGGTGTAGAACTTGTTTCCGACGTTATGGAGTTCTTGGCCAACCTGGTACAGACCAATATTCGTGAACTCGAAGGCGCTCTTAATCAACTTCTTGCCTTTTGTGAGATGCGTGGTCTTAGCCCAGACATCCAGATTGCGACCAGCCTACTGGGTTCTACTAAAAGCCGCCCAAAGCACATCAGCGCCAAGCAAATCGTTGAACGAACCGCTAAGTACTTCCAGATACCTCTCGAGGATATTCTTGGTCCTAAGCGTGACAAAGACATCGTTGTACCCCGCCAAGTCGCTATGTATATGCTGCGTAGTGAGCTGCACCTAAGTTTCCCAAAGATTGCTCGTGAACTTGGCCGCAAAGACCACACTACTGCTATTCACTCAGTAGAGAAGATCGAAAAAGAAGCTTCTTTCGACACCGAAATTAAGACAGCTATCCATGATATCAAGGAGCGCTTGTATGCCTAAGCAACGTAAAACATGTGTACAACCTGTGGTTACAGCATGGGGAATCCTGTCTACAACTAACACCACTTTGCCACATGTAGAGTTTACAAACGAAAACCTGGGTACAAACCGCGTAGTTGTAACCAACCAAGCACCTATCTTTCCGACCACTTCTACTCAGCTTATTTTTGCAAATAACAGCGTTGAAATGATAGTTATACCCACTATCCACAGGACTAATAATAACGATAACAAAGGATATTAACTTATTATGAAGTTACAAGTCACCCAGGAAAATCTCCACAAAGCATTGCAGAGCGTTGGTCGTGTTGCAACAAGCCGAGGCACTTTACCTATTCTATCTAATATCCTTTTAAAAACTGTTGGTAACCGTTTAAGTATTGCTGCTACTAACCTTGATATTGCCATTACTCATTACATTGGTTCTAAGGTGAATGATGAGGGTGCCATCACTGTCCCAGCTCGCTTGATGGTTGATTTTGTTGCTAGTCTGCCAAGCGGTACTATCACCTTAAATCTCGATGACACAAAGCTTAAAATCACCACTGACCAGTACGAATCTATTATCAATGGTGTAAGTGCCGAGGAATACCCTGTCATGCCAGCCATCGAAGATGGAGTGACCTGGACAGTACCTTCGAATGTTTTACGATCAGGTCTTCAACAGGTGTTAATGGCTGCGTCATCCGATGAAAGTCGCCCAGTTTTAACAGGTGTATATGTGCACACTAACGAAGGTAAACTATACATCGTTGCAACTGACAGTTATCGCTTAGCCGAGAAGATGCTCATGCCAAGTAAGCTTGATGTTAAACTTCTCATTCCTGCCAGTGCCCTACAAGACCTGCTTCGTATTCTTGGTGACACCGAAGATGAAGTCAGTGTTACACATGACGACCAACAGGTATTATTCCGTGTCGGTGACGTTGAATTAGTTACTCGTCTTATCGAAGGTAACTTCCCCGACTACCGTAAACTTATTCCACAAAACTTTGTTCATAGTGCAGACCTCAAGAAAAGTGAATTCGCTAATATAACCAAAGTTTCTGCTCTGTTTGCACGTGAGAGTGCTGGTAGTGTTACCCTTCACCTTGATGAAGATAAGCAACAAGTTAGTATTCGCTCTATTGCTTCGCAACTTGGTGAGAACACTGCGAGTGCGCCTGCAGCGATCACTGGCGAAGGTGTTATAACCCTAAACTCACGATATATCCTTGATGCCCTACATGCTATGAACGACGAAGGTGTCCGTATTGCCTTTAACGGCAAGCTAGAGGCCTGTGTACTAAGCGCGCCAAAGCAAACCGACTACACGCACGTGATTATGCCTCTAAAGAGCTAAGCCATCTACGGTACAATGGGCTTAGATGATAACCAACCTACGTTTGCAGAACTTCCGCTCGTATAAAGACGAGAGGTTTGATTTTGGAGACGGTGTAAACATTATCGTTGGGCCAAATGCGAGCGGTAAAACTAATTTGCTTGAGGGTATTTTGGTGATTTGTCGGGGTGCATCGTTTCGGGCATCTGATAATGAGCTTATCGCTCATGGTGAAACCTGGGCTCGTCTCGATTCACAGGTCAACAGTAGAACACACAGCACTAAACTACAGATTCAAAATGCCCGTGTGGTGAAGGATTATGTGTTTGATGGAAGTACCTATAAGCGCTTCTCTAGCACTATAAGTATTCCTGCGGTGTTGTTTGAGCCAAGCCACTTACAACTATTAACTGAATCCCCTGACCTTCGCCGTAACTTTCTCGATGATATGATCGAACAAGTGACACTTGGCTACGCTTCCTTGCGACGAAACTATAAACGCGCCCTGGCTCAACGCAACAGTCTACTTAAGCAAAGTTTTACACCTGATCAGCTATTTATATGGAATGTACGTTTAAGTGAATTTGGTGGTCAGATCGCCGAAGCTAGACAGCGATTTATAGAAACACATCAGGAAATGCTCGAAGACGTGTATGGAGAACTTTCAGGTAAGTCTACGGAAGCTGGCATGTGCTACATTACCAAACTCAATACAAAAACATACGCATCATCTATGCTCAATGCGCTTGATACACATCTTGAAATTGACCGCGAACGAGGCTTTACAACGATTGGACCACACCGAGATGACCTAGGGCTTGAGTTACGTGGCTATGCCCTGTCAGAGGTTGCCTCACGCGGCGAAACACGCACCATGCTATTAGCATTAAAACTACTCGAAGCCAAAGCTATTGAGCATGCGCTTCAAGTAAAGCCAATTCTCTTGCTCGACGATGTTTTTAGTGAACTTGATGCCGTGCGACGCGCTGCACTCACAAGTTTTATTAATGATCATCAAACGTTTATTACTACAACTGACGCGGATATATTAGGCAAAGGTCTAAAAGGTCAAAAATCCAGCAAAGTAATCTCTATGAGTGAGACCGGTAAAGCGTAAACATCAGATTAAAAGTTAAGACCCTGCTTGTTCGCCGAAATTAGAATGTCTATTGGAATGTCAGGATACGTGTACTTATCAAGATTTAACTCAGGAATCCTTGTCTTTATAACCCACGTACCATTTTCTTTATGCAAAACTATGTGAAATACATCGCGGTAATCTGAAGGGTTTGGATTTGAGCCAGAGATAATAGTTGTCGAATACCAGTCAGCTTGTCCATACAACTTCCCAGTCTGTAGCACATAACCATTATTGATCTGGGGATAGGTTTTGTACAGAACTGGTAAAATAGCTGCTTCCTCGGTCGCGATTCGTTCAGACAAAAGCTTAGAGTTCAGACCAGGGTCTATATCAACCGTCTCTGGCTCTTTATCTAAAGTAATATCCTTGTTGTAGTCGACAGTCGTATCACTTTTCGCAGTTATGTAGTACCTACCCTTGTGTAGTTTTACCTTTTCACTACCAGATACTTTTTTAATTATCGCTTTATCATCAATTGCTAATGATGGATTAGAAACATCCTTATCCGGAGGTACTTTATATATTGTAATTGTCGGCTTTTCCATAACATCACTTACGTTAAGGGATAATGTTTGAAAACTCGTGAAATACTTGTATGCAAAAACACCACCAAGAACAAAAAATACGATCAGGATCAAAGGTAGAAGTTTCCTGATCATGTTAGTCATCCCTCACTTGTAGATCAGGATCAAAAGGATTCTTAAGGTCAACGAATTGTATGGTGTAGTTTGTTGGGTCATATCCCCAGTCACGTATCTTGGCAAGGGCAACCTGTCGATTTGCAGGTGACTTGGCAAAAACTTGAATCACAAACTCTTGTTTATCAGTCTTACCGTACTCAATGTTATATATACTGCTTCGGTACGGTAGACTGGCCATTATCGGATATTTGTCTCGTTGAGTTTGTCCTATTTCATTAACCTTATTACTAGACTGTATCTGTACCTTTTTATAGTCGTCTTCATATTTACCTATCTCTCTTTGAGCATCTAATGTCTTTGGCACGAGGCCAATAGCCACAGTTGTTTCTGGTTTATCCTTACTTAGGGTCACCTCTGTGTTCTGGGTGGCGTATCCGTCTAGCGAAACACTTACTTTATAGGTGCCTGGTTTTTCATACACAGTTTTACCTACTTTTTTACCATCTACAGTCACCTTTGCCTTAGATGGTGCAAGCAAGAAAACCACTTTTACCTTACCGCTTTTACTCGTTGCGGATATAACCATTACGGTAACTAAGATTACGAATAGACCAACCATAAGTAAGATTATTCTTTTAGTCTGTATACTCATATTATTTCTTCCTGTACCATCTAGCACCATTGTAAGTTATTCCCTCAGTACCTGCCATAGGTGCCCTATCATCAAATGAAGCAGACGCTATCTCTGATTTGAAGCCGTCAATCTTCCCAACAAACATCCAGGTATGTCCGCCGTCACTATCAAACGCAACATCACCTGGTTGGAGTTGGCTCGAGCTCGTCACTTGTCCGATAAGTTGCATATTTGCATCTGCCCACGGTATTTGGTTACCCCAGGTATTAGATGCCCCCTTTGATACTAAGCCCCCATTGTTATAACCTGGCAAGAAACCACTATCTACAAGTGCTCTTGTGACAAAACCACCACAGTCGTCACCAGGGTATTGATTACCACCAATAAATTGGTCCTTGGCTTTGGCATTCTTAACAACCTCTTGATAAGCTGGCATTTGTGGCTTATAACTCGCTCGATACTCTGGCCAGGCATAAGCTAGAATTGTGGCTGATAGTCCTTCGACGTTACCGCCACCACTACCAGCACAAGCAGCCGCAGTAGCGGCGTCATCGGCAGTAGCTTTTGCTGCGGCGTCTATTTCATTACTCGTCTTACTTTCAAAATCAAGCTTATCTTTATATGTTTCGGCAACTTTGTTTAGGCCATTTTCCGAATTTGCTTGACTCTTCAAAATACGATTCAGGAAAGCTGCAGTAATTGCATCAACCCCATCTTTATATTCCGACGTGTCACTAACAATGTATTGATCATGGTCAGCACCCTTGAATTTCGCAAGAGCATTGTAAGGTGTTTTTATAGAGTTATATGCGTTAGTTACTGCGCCTGCGTTGTCGGCATCATTTGTGCCCAACATACCAAGTAAAGCTGGGCCAGATGCATAGGTGTATCCTGCATATCCACCACCATTCTCAAGGATAACTGCCCTAATACGACTGTCTTTTTTATTGTCAGCGTAACCAACTAGACCTGCAACAAAGCCACCATCAGAATGCCCTATCATTCCAATTGCCGAAGGATCAATACTTGTCTTGAATTGCTCTTCAGCCAAAACCTTATCAATGGCAAACTTCACGTCATCTGCATCACTTGGTGCAGCACCAGGATTGTTGTTATCAGAGAAGTTAAGCCCAGCTACCACAAAGCCTTGGCTGGCAATGGCCTTCAAATAACGTTTATAGTAACCGTCAGCTTTTGAGTTCTGGTTTCTTCCAGGAGCGAACATTACAAGCGGATGTTTACCTGCTCCATCTGGCTTCCAAACACTTACTCCCACCGGCCTACCACCCCTACTGTCGTCGGTGTAACTTAAATCAGTTACGTCCGAACTATTAGATATTCCACTGTTAGATGCAGAATTGCTTGGATTACATTCACACTTTCCACTACCAGCTGCCGTACCACCGCCCCCGCTTCCCAGAGCTCCAGAAACTAGTTCAACCAGCATATCGACACCAGTCTTCTGTGTATTCGGTACGTTATCAATATGTGGGTGAGTTCTATCATCCAGAATTTGCTTAGGGTTATTTGTTCCGTCACCGGTTGGATCAACAACCTTTGCCCAATCAACTACTGTAATCTTACCCGCATCTTGACGTTGTTTAAGCGCGGCATTAAATGCAGGCACACTACCCGGAACGGCAGAAGCTACATTAACCCAATATATCTTTGCACCAGGGGCCGTTTCACCAACTTGTTTTATTATTTCATCAATTGGATTACCGTTCTCAAATCCATTCGTTCCAAGGGCGACTATAACTGTCTTTACAGCTTTCTCTTTAATAACTGCCGCATCAGTACTGAGTGCAGTGTTTGCTGGTCCCTGCGTCCCTGTGTTAAATGAGTCTTCTTGACCGCCGCTTATCCAAGATCTACCAACACGAGCACTAATAATGGCATTTGGAAAAACTGACTTATATTTTGTCGCTGAACGTGCAGTAATTGAGTCACCCAAGATATAAATTGGATCACTATTAGTACCCCCTCCTGTACCACCAGCCTTAGCCAGGTCAAGAACCTTTTGAGCTTCAACTACACGTTCTGGCTGTGGTGGTGGTGCGTGGCGTTCGTATTTTAATTCGAATGCTACGGTTGCTGCCGTAAGATCTTGAGAGGCTTTGAGCTCGTCACCAGCTGCCTTTTCGTTAAAACCACCACTCGGTGGTCCACCAGGCCAGCCATCCGGCCATTTATTATTCAATTGCCCCCATAAGTAATCTAACTGTACCGAGAGGTCATTTGGATCTTTGCCAGCTGCTTTAACAGGATCAATCATCTTTGATCCAGGTGTCCACTGCACAAGTCCCCAGCCACCGCCCTTTGCCTCCTGCCAATGGTCAGCGTCAACAAGTCTATCAAAAATACCTTGAGCTCTTTGTGGCTCAAATCCAGATTCGCCCTTCATGCTTCCCATAATTCCAGCTGCCTGGAAGTCAGGGAGACCCTTACCAATAAAATAGTTATAAATCTTAGAAATGTTATCGGTACCATTAAGGGGTGCCGCATTACCACCCCCATCAAGTTGACAGTATCCTTCTAGGTAATGCGGAGTGTTGGTTTTTATTGCATTAAGCCCTTCATCTGAATATGCTGTAGCAATTCCCTCTGCTTGCGAGAATATTAGCAAACAAATAAATAACAAGCTTACTAACTTAGACAAAGATGGTAGTTGCTTTAGTAGTTTACTCATTCATCTAGTTTCCATCCTTTGACCAGTGCCAAGCCTCGCTCGCTAAATTCTTAAGACCATACTGGTTTGCATAACGCTGAAGCCAAGCAAAACAGCCTGTTCCTGCAAAGCTTGCATCACTGCCTGCGGCATTGTCACACACAAAGTCTAAGGCATAACCCATCTGATGATTTGAATAGCCTGGCTTTGCAGCCTGTGAGCCATTATTACACTGCTTTGTTTGATAACAATCCCATAAGTACTGCTGTTCTTCCATGGTTCTAAAGGTGCTATCGGAGCTCAAGGTAAGCCCAGCTTGCTTCGCTGCAGCAATCAATTTCGTTATATTGTCAGCGATCTCGGAATTCACTTTTAATACCGGCTTACCATTCGTGTCATTAACGGTGACGATCTTGATATTCTTTTGAACGCCGTTTTCATAACCAACAGCATCGGTTCCTGCTTGTGTTGTGGTATCAGGGCTGCTTGCAGCAGGGGTTGGACCATCATCAGGCTTACTTAGGTCCTCTTGGTTTGTGGCAATTATGCTCTCATCAAGCTTATATAACCTGTAGCGGAAGGCTTCATCTGTACCCAATTTATCAGCACCACAATCACCTCCTCTGGCAGTTGCTCTATCAATACCCTTATTAACTGAGTATTGTGAAGTTGCTGGATCAAAGCATTTACCTATTGTGCCATCCAAAGTACTTATTTGTTGTGGTGTGATGTGCTTCTCATTTTCTGTAATGGTGTAGCTTGGATCGTTCCGCATTTTATTTAACTCATCAGGTGAGAAGCCCCACTGGATCTGGTCACCGTACGGGTTGTAACTATCGGCTGCATAAGCTTTGGCAACAGGAGTCATTATGCCAAGCTTTGAAGCCAGAGATAGTGGATTAAGAGCCGATCCCAAGGTAGAAATGCCCTTTCGAACAATCTCTAGACCACCCGTTGCATTAGTAGGTGCATATACAGATGCCATACCAACTAAAGAAAATGGGTTTTCGGCCGCAAAGTATCGTTGTGTGAGGCCCTTTTGGTTCCAGCCGTTCCGCATTACCGTTGCATAATGTGCATCTCCACCCCTGGCTTCAGCATCAGTCATTGGTCTTCCATATTGGCTGCGGACTTGGCGGTTCTGTAGTACATTTGTACCCACTGCTGCCCGGTCATAATAAGCTGCCCCCTGTTCTGATCCAGAGAATGTAGAACCCGAGAATGCCATGGCGACATATTGAAGAATTAATGAGTAGCCTCCAAACGCAACTGCCGTACCTGCTCCTTTGGCTATCCCTTCAGCAGATACGAGGCTTTTACCCGTTGAAAAGAGAGCTTCTCCCAAAGCTTTTACTGCAACCCTCACCGTGGCTTGTCCAGCTACTTCTTCTGCTGCAACCTCTCCACCGCCAGTTAAAGTACCAACGATTGCCATTACAGCTATATCAAGTGCTGCAGCTTCAGCCATGCCTTGAGGGCTTAGGATGTGTTCACAAAACTTCTTATCAGCATCCTTCTTGAGAGCATCCCCACCCGGAAAAAGGCCTACCACAAAACCAATTCCACTATAGTTACTAGGACTCGTTAGAGATGCAAACATGTCAGCATAAGTAGGATCTGTTGCTGGTGCAATTTTGGGTTGCTCTGCTTTATCTAGGTTTACTGGCTGATTAGTCTGGTATGGGTAAGCCGCACCCTGCTCAGCTCCGTTAAGCTGAGCCGCAGCCGTCGTATATGCTGTATTTGTTAGTTTATGCTGTTTGGTTTGATCAAGGGCGGCTAAGGGCTGCAGACCCATAAGGGAGGCCGATTTCTCATTCTCTTCGGCTAACTTATCAACATTTGAGAAAGTTAAGTTTGCCATGCAGGCGGCACTAAGGGCCATAGCCCCGATACTTATCTTACTGGCAACTTCCTGCAGGCCTGCCGCCTTAGTTATGTCCTCTTGAACGGCTGTTTCAAGAGCCTGTTTATTAAGCACTCCTCCATTCTCTTCAATATTGGCTCTAATCCGATCCTCGTTGTTGTATTCCTTTGCAGCCTCATCAATAGTACTAACTCCAGATTCAACCTCTCCCTGACTTATTTCTTTATTCGAGTTAATGTTATCTTCGGCAATAGCCTCCACAGGCTTTTTGCCGAGGAGGTCTCTGCCAACATTTCTCCAACGTTGAAATTTAAAGCCAACCTTTTCGGAAATAACACTAAACACACGTCCTTGTACATATCGAGGTTCAAGTGCCAGATTCTCGCCTACTTGTGTCTGGAGTTGGGAACTAAATTCACTTCTGACCGTCAGCTTTTCTCGCCACCCCAGTTTTTCATAACTCTCCCCAAAGCCCAATTTTTTGGAGATGCCATCTATCGAGACTTCACCGCCTTCAAATTTAACCTTAGTTAATCTATCGTTCTCAAGTTCAATCTTAAATTTCCCATCGCGGCCGAGCTGAGATACTTGGTTAGCAGCATTACGAACTGAAAAGCGGTCAACCAGCCTGTTGGCCCTTACGCTGCCTTCGCCCTCTACCACCGATGCATCAAAGATATTCTGAGTCGTTCGCTCCTGCATAATGCCATTAAAACGGGCGTATCCAGTAGCCGAGAGAAGTTCACCGAAGTGAATAACTTTGAGCTGAGACAAAATGCCTATAAGCATAACAATCAGGATACCTATAAGTCCAAGCACACCAATTCCGACAATTACACCAGTTTTCTTATAGACGCTACTACTATTCGCATTAGTACTTTTCAGGAACGACTTTGCCTCAGTCCGATAGTTAAATCCCGAATCCTTTGCTGAATCTGGCTTAACTTTGCTTCGTTCTTTTTGCTCAGCACCAGAATATCCACCAGTCTCTGTATCAGCTTCACGATCAGCAAGGTCGTCAGGGCTTAAACTTCCAGTATCTGTCTCGGTGTCATCTTCTGCGTCATTGCCGGTGATCCCACGAAGCTCATCATCGCCGATGCGTGGATCTTCGTCATCATAAGCAGCGTTAGGCATTTTTTTGTTTACTTCCCTTGATCATCTCCCTAGATTATACCCCCGGGTATAACCTGTTGCCTAAATCAATTGTACCTTCTGGTTGATCGATTGTGCCAGCCTGACCGGGCATCTGTTGTTGAGCCGGCGTAGAACTGATCAAACCAGTCTCGGTAGCACTGGCAGTTATTTGAATGTGAACATGATTCTGTCCTGCAAAGAATAAACCTTGTCCGACTGGGAATTGGCTTAGACGCT
>CAYLGV010000029.1:0-11302 GCA_964383395.1 uncultured Candidatus Saccharibacteria bacterium | reverse complement strand
TATTCCGTGGCATCGAAATCTCCACCGTACCACAGCGTGAGCACCGCTTCGACCAGCTTGTTAAACAGATGAAAGATGCTGGCGTTGACCCAGATAGTCCTGGCTTTGCAGCCTACGTAAGCGCCTTCAAACACGGGCTACCACCACACGGTGGCTTTGGGTTTGGTATTGACCGCCTTGTCGAAAAAGCCGTTGGTCTAGGCAATGTCAAAGAAGCCATCCTCTTCCCTCGTGATATCAACCGCTTAGCCCCATAGTGTTGGGAAGTATCGTCAACCGGCAGAACCTGCATTTTACTAGTAAAGCTTATGGTTCTGGCATATAGTTATGTCAAATAGGAGTTTGTTATGCCCAACACCGACAAGCAACCCGAAGACATTACTGATGAGCTAGAAGCATTTGCTGTTGATGAAATAGACAGTACTGACGCCAAGCCAGCATCAGACGACGAAATCGTAGTTGATATGAATGATCCTGAGGATGATCCTGAGGATGAGGATGTATCTGACGATAGTAAAGATGACGAAGAGTCTGAAGAGTCCGAAGACACAGACGACGAAGACAAACAGCCAACTGATGCCCCACGTGATTCTCGATTTAAGCGATTCAAAACCTGGTATAAGACACACAAAAAACTGAGCATCCCGCTTACTATTTTGTTGGTATTGGCTATTTTGCTTGTCATTCCATTCACTCGCTATCTCCTACTAGGTCCGTTTGTTAAGAAAAACGTTCAGGTAACCATAACAGATTCAGAAACACATATTCCAGTAAGTGGTGTTGATCTCGTGCTCAAAGGCAAGACTGCCAAAACTGACGGTCAGGGCAAGGCAACACTTCAACAGGTAAGTGTTGGTAAGGGCACCCTTAAAGCGACCAAGAAGTACTTCAAGGATTACAGCCAAAACATCACTGTCACTGTGAAAAGTGTGAAGCCGGTATCATTCAGTATGCAGGCCACGGGTCGACAAGTGCCAATGAAAGTAACCAATAAGATTACAGGTGCAACCATAGCTGGTGCGGTAATAAAGATTTCTGATGCTGAAGGTGTAACTGATCAAAATGGTGCAGTCACATTGGTGCTCCCAGCCGACCAGGCAACCCAAAAAGGGACAATTGCAGCCAAGGGCTATAATGACCTCGCGGTAACTATTGATCTAAGTAAAACGAGTGTGGGCGACAATAGCTTTGGACTAACGCCAACTGGTAAAATTTACTTCCTATCAAAACGAACAGGCAAAGTTGACGTTGTTAAGACTAATCTTGATGGTAGTGATCGACAGGTTGTCTTGGCTGGAACGGGGCAAGAAGAAGATGGTAACACCATTCTACTTGCTTCGCGTGATTGGAAATATTTAGCGTTACAAGCAAGACGTGAGAATGGCCAGACACGACTATATCTGATTACAACCGCCGATGACTCAGTACTTGAAATGGACAGCGGTGACAGTACCTTTAACCCAATTGGCTGGTCTGAGCACTCGTTTGTTTACACAGTGAACCGTAACAATATTCCTGCCTGGCAACCAAAGGCAAGTGCACTAAAGACGTATAGTGCAGACACCAAGCAGGGTGCCACCATTGATGAAACAAATGCCGAAGGGACAAGCCAGTCAGATTATATAAATGAGGTGTTCGACAACACCTACATCATGAAAGACACCGTGGTTTACGTGAAGCAATGGTACAACAGTTACCTATCAGCGTACCGTTTAGCAGGTAAGCGTAGTGGACTGTATCAAGCTAAGGCCAACAATAGTAGTAAGCAGACTGTTAAAGACTTCGATGCTGCAAGTACCAGTAGTATTTCGACAGTACTTTCCAAGCCGGAAGAGCTATATGTGGCCGTGTATGATAAATCAAACAAAGCCACGTACTACGAGTATGCCAAAGGCGCACTTGTTAGCGCGAATGACATTGCCTCCGATAGTTTCAGTAAATTTTATCCGACATATTTGGTCTCACCAATTGGCTCAACAGTCTTCTGGGGCGAGCCACGAGATGGTAAAAACGCGCTCTTCACTGCTAACCTACAGCTTGAAAAACCAAAACAACTGGTAGCTGGCACTGACTTTACAGCGTACGGCTGGTATACCGAAGACTATCTGTTGATGTCAAAGAATGGCAGTGAACTCTACATTGCACCAAGTAGTGGTTTCGGGTCCACCAACCCGCCACTTAAAATAACGGACTACCATAAACCAACCCGTAACTTTGAGGGCTATGGCTACGGTTACGGAGGCCAGTAAAGTAGACGATCAGTGCAAATAGCCGTACTATTGATGTAATGAAGCTATACCTTAGTTCATACCGCATACCTACACCTGACGAATTATTTGCCTTACTTCCAAAACCTCCAATGGAGTGTCGGGTAGCAATCATTCCAAACGGTAAGGATGACAAACTGCCACAAGAACGTGCAAAAAGCCTGGATGAGCTTATTTATGACTTGGCAAAATACGGCTTTGGTACAAGTGTAATTGACCTTCGTGACTATGATGACCCAGCGCCCTTGAAGGAAGATTTACAATCGTATGAAATGATATGGGCGGCCGGGGGTAATTGTTTTATTTTGCGTTCAGAAATGCGCATGAGTGGTTTCGAGGCAATACTCCCAGAGCTTCTTGATAATGGTGTGGTGTACGCTGGTGAAAGTGCCGGTGCAATCATTGCTGGAACGAGTCTTGAAGAAGCTGCGATAGCTGATGACCCAGATGTCGCGGATGTATATATTACTGAAGGCCTTTGCCTGATTGATAAGATTGTCGTTCCGCATGCCGATAGCCCAGATTATGTTGAATATATTAATCATGTCAAAAAGCTCCATGGCGATGATCCTCGCGTGGTCTACTTACGAGATGATCAAGCACTCTTAGTGGCCAATTAAGCAAAAAACATATACACTATTTGTACAAATGGTGATAAAACGTTTCTTACTACTTTCTGGGGTTGGGAGTCTTTTCTTGCTCAGCGTACCTGTATCAGTCAGTGCTTTAACTGCAGATCAAAACTCCTTGCCAGGAGCCAGTAATGCAGCTGACTATCAACCACCTACAGGCAATCCTCAAAATGAAGTAGGTGGGGTGTCGCAAGGCCAAAGTAATCAGAATAACCTTCAAAAGCCTGAAACTGTTGATCAGACTGCACTACCGAATGTAACCGACCTTCGTGTGGAGGGTGTTACAAGTCAAGCTAATAACAACACCACTAAGACCGAAGTGACCCAAGACTCGAGTAAGAAAAGTGGTTGGGCATTCGTTATGCTCGGAACTGCCGCTGTTGCTGCTATCGTACTTGTGATCTCGAGCGGTAAAGGTCGACGATCAAACAACCAGTCTTCACCTGACGAAGAAGCTGCCAGCTCGGTGGCAACGACGGTGAAAGCCATTGACTCTACAACTTCTGATGAGACCGAAGTCGCCAACTCCCAAACTCTAAACCAGTCAACTGTCAAAAAGACCACGAAACGTAAAAAAGGTAAGAACAAAAAAACCAAACGAAAGCGCTAGGGTGTCACTGGTAGCGTACGAACTCGAAGTTTGTTACACTTCTAGATAAGGATAAGCGAATAAAATATGGATCGGGAACGGAACGAAGATCTGAATCCCCATGGGGACGATATTGAAGAAAAGGTTCGGCGTATGCTCGACCCTAGTGTTCCTGATGATGCCGTTGAGCTACCAGTTAAAAAACCAGAACCAGTTGTTGCAAAGCCCTCTGGCAATGTAGATACGCCCAAGTCTTCGCC
Organism: uncultured Candidatus Saccharibacteria bacterium; assembly: GCA_964383395.1. Lineage (GTDB taxonomy): Bacteria > Patescibacteriota > Saccharimonadia > Saccharimonadales > CAYLGV01 > CAYLGV01. The sequence continues at coordinate 7,554 of CAYLGV010000029.1, read as the reverse complement.
ATCAGTAAAGTCGGCACCAACGCTACCTTCAAAGGGCGGAAAAACGGTTTCCATTGATGTTACGCACCATGAAGAAGCTACGGCAAGTAACGACCCCCAACCTGATACAACGGCAAGCAAAGTGGTTGCTCCGCCCGTTAAAAAAATCACGATTACTGAACATGACGAAACGCCTGCAGAGGTTGCTGAGAAGCTCAATGAAGCGATTGCAGTTCTAGGTGAACCAAAAGCCTCAAAAACTACTCCTAAAAAGGACAGCGATAAGCAAACAAAACCTGAGAGTGATGAAGTCGCTCCTGCGACCAAGAAAAATTCTCCAAAAAGCAAAGAACCAGCTGGCGGTGAAGAACCTGCTACTGCACCACCGTTGCCTGCAGCGACCACTAAGTCAAAGACTGACACAAGCACGCAAAAGGTTGATACCAAACAAGAAGCTGATCTAGCCGAAGATGGGACAAATGTTCCCGAAGCTACACTTACGGTTGGTGAAGCAATTGATCAAGCTGCTGCAAACCCTTCGGAGATTGATGATCCAGCAGTTCTGAAGGACCCCGAAACTGATAAAGCTGTAGACGATATTATTGCCAGTGAGAGTGATGAAATCCTTGAGATTGAGGATGCAATACGTGACACAGACGAGCCAGTCAGGCCAAGCACCCCAGCAAAGCCTATACCGAAACCACCAGAGTCGAAACCACAGCAGCAAAAACCTAAAAAAGCTAAGGGCAAAAAGCGGTCAATATTTAAAAGCAGAATATTACGATGGATATTGTTGATCCTACTTGTCGGTGGTCTCCTGGCTGCCATTGGGACACCAAAGTCTCGTTACTTCATACTAAATACAGCTGGAGTAAGAGCTGAGAGTTCCTTAACGGTACTTGATGATAGTACACAGCAGCCACTAAAGAATGTACAGGTGAGCATCGGTGATGTTACTGGCACAACCAACGCTCAAGGTGAGGTTACACTCACAAATGTAAAACTTGGTAGCAACCTACTCTCAATACAAAAGCGAGCCTTCGCACCAATCAGCAAGCCAGTAACCATAGGTTGGGGCAGTAATCCACTACAATCTTATGAGCTAACCCCAACCGGTACACAATATGAGTTCACCACTGTTGATTATCTATCTGGAAAGCCAGTCGTCAAAGTTGAGGCTAGCACTCAAGACGCAGATGCGGTCTCGAATGACCAAGGTGTAATCAAGCTAACATTAGATAAACCAGCCGACGATGCCGAGCTGAAAGTAACATTCAAGCGTGATGGCTATCGTGACGAGACGCGCAATCTAGATGCGAGCGATAAAACCAACCATACCGTTAAGCTTGTTCCGGCTCAGAAGAACTTATTTGTTTCCAAGCGTTCTGGGAAATATGACGTTTATGGCATATATGTTGACGGTAAGGATGAAAAAGTTGTCTTAGCAGGTACTGGCAGCGAGCGTGATGATATGGTCCTGGTACCACACCCAACTGAGCCAGTTGCGGCTTACGTATCTACACGTGGCAATGAGCATAATAACCAAGGCTTTCTCTTGAGCAAATTGACAATAATTAACACTGACGACAACACGACTCATGACGTTGTGGCGGCTGAACGCATCCAGCTTATAGATTGGTCAGGGGATAATCTGGTTTATGTTCAAATCGCTTCAGGTGAGAGTGCGAGCAGCCCAAAACGCTATCGACTAATGAGCTATAACCAAAAAACTACAGCCACAAAAGAACTTGCCGCAAGTAATTACTTCAACGATGTTGTATCTGTCGGAGACGATATCTACTATGCACCATCAAGCGCTTACCAAACGAGCAAAACAGCACTTTATAAGATTAAACCCGACGGTTCGGGAGCACAGACAGTGTTTAACCAAGAAGTTTGGAATATCATTCGAACGAGCTATGATCACTTTGCCCTCGCTGTTGAGCAGCAATGGTATGACTATCGTCTCGGTGAAAAACAACCGCAGAAACTTAATGCTGCTCCATCAAGCCAACAACCACGGGTCTACATTTCAAGCCCAGATGGCAAACATGCGGCCTGGATTGATGTGCGCGACGGCAAGGGCGTGTTACTCAGCTATGACACTACTACCAAGAATGACACCGTAATTGCCACTAAGAGCGGCTTAACCTATCCAGTTCGCTGGCTTAATAATGACGTCCTAGTTTATCGTGTTAAGACCGATCAAGAGACAGCCGATTACGCCATAAGTCTAAACGGTGGTAATCCAGTAAAAGTGCGAGATGTAACTAATGCTGGCGGCATTGACCGTTGGTATTACTACTAAATGGAACCACAGGTTATTCACCAGTTTCAAGAAACAATTTGGGATTACTTTAGGTCGCATGCCCGTGACTTACCCTGGCGCCAGGAACCCTTTGACGCCTACCATATTTTAGTAAGTGAGATCATGCTTCAGCAAACGCAAGTGTCTCGAGTAACCGAGAAATATCGCCAATTCCTGGAGCAGTTCCCAACAATAGAGTCTCTTGCAATTGCACCACTGGCTGAAGTACTCATCATGTGGAGCGGCTTGGGCTATAACCGACGTGCTCGGTATCTTCACGAAGCTGCCAAACAACTTGCTCCCAATAAACAGCCATGGACACTGATTGATCTAGAAGCCTGCAAGGGTATTGGGTACAATACTGCAGCTGCGGTTATTACCTATTCCTACAACCAAGCCATTCCATTCGTGGAAACGAATATACGCACAGTACTTATCCATTATTTCCTACCAGGCCAGGAGGCGGTTGATGATCGTACGCTTATGGATATCATGACTGCAGTCTTGGATTACGAGCACCCACGTGAATTCATGTGGGCGATGATGGACTACGGAAGTCATCTAAAAGCAACGGTCGGCAATGTAAGTCGTCAGAGTAAGTTGTATACCAAGCAGTCGGTATTTCAGGGGTCAGCACGACAGGTGAGAGGTGAGGTTCTTCGGCAACTAGCCAGCGGCCCTAAAACAGAGAAGGAGTTGCAGACGGCTGTAACGGATGATCGCTTGTTAGTGATTCTACAAAAACTGGAGTCTGAAGGTTTGATAAGTCGCCAGGGAAACGGCTTTGTGCTCGGAACATAATGGTTATGCTAAAATGGGTTTAGAGAAAATTAAGGAAATAATGGATCTATGAAAAAAATTATCGCAGCATTTTTGGTATCGGTCTTTGCGTTACCAGTTTTATCAACCGTAACGGTAGTAGCTCACGCCGAGGATATGACCACATCATCTGGCAATACCAGTTCATCAACACCGACATCCAGCGATACGTCTACGCAGAAGACCGCTGAGGCTAGCGAGGATGCAAAATCTGTTGCAGACCGCATCGCTCAGCGTAAGGCAGCACTCAAGACTAAGCTAACAACTGTTGAGAAAACCCGTTTAACAACTAAGTGTAAGGCTTCACAACAAGGTGGAATTAGCACTGAAAAAGGTCGCGTCAAAGGCTTAGAAACAAGTCGTAGCGAAGTTTATAAGAACCTCCTTAGTCGTCTCAATGACCTATCCGAGAAACTCAAGACGAAGGGCATGGACACTACCAGCCTAAATGCTGACATCGCAACACTTAAGACAAAAATTGATACATTCAATACCGATCTCACCGCTTACAAGCAGGCAGTTTCTGACCTCGCAGGTATGGACTGTGCCACTGACCCAGAGGGCTTCAAGGCATCTCTTGAAACAGCGCGAACCGCGCTAAAGAAGGTGAACGATGACGCAGTTGCAGTTCGTACCTATCTCACAGCCACCATTAAGCCGCTTCTACAGACTATTCGTGGCACGCTTGAGAAGGCCGAGGCTACAGCCAAAGAAAGCACCACCACACCGACTACTAATAGCACTACAACTTCGGGGAGTAACTAATCATGGAAGAGAACAATACAAATCCCACTGAAAACAACGGTAACAAGCAAGTTATGGATGTAACCGCTCCAAAACCACCTTCCGACACTGGCTCACCCGAACCAGTAACTGCTCCTGAGGTACCTACCGAAACACCAAGCGAAGCTCCTGCTGAGGAACCAGTCGAGACTACGGAAACACCCGAATCGTCTGAAACCCCTGTGTCTACAACAGATGGTGTAAATGAGAATCCAACCGCTTCACCAGAAGCTTCAGGTGATACACCTCAGGAAGTAACAAGTGAAACTCCTCAGACTGCTGAAGAATCAGCACAGCCGCCACTTAGTCCTGCTGCCGCCGCTCCAAAGAAGAAGCGTGGCGCGGGTATTGTAATTGTCATTGCTGTTATTATCGCACTTGGTATTGCTGGCGCCGTAGTCTATCTGTACATGAAACAGAACAGTAAAGACAAAACAGCGGCACCTCAAGCTGCTAACAGCACAACTACTGAAGAGGCGCCACAGACTAAGGCAGCCGCTACGACTACTGATGTTGATGCAACTACCAAGCAAGTTGATGACACCTTAACTACCACCAATGACACCAAGGATTTTAGTAGCACAACTATTAGCGATCAAAACCTCGGCCTCTAGTCTTCTTGATTTTCCCATATAATTGATCTGAGCGTACAATATTTCTGTGAGTACAATTTTCACGTCACTTAAAGATGTTAAATTAGCTGAACTTCTGCAGTCTGGAGCGGTTGGCGTTCTGCCTACTGATACTGTTTACGGGTTGGTATGTCGTGCCGCCGACGAGACGGCTGTTGAGCGTCTGTATGCCTTGAAGTCTCGAGACCATAAGCCCGGCACACTTATTGCTGCCTCAATAGAACAGCTTGTTAACCTAGGCCTCAAACATCGTTACCTAAAAGCTTACGAAGACCTATGGCCAAACCCTTTGAGTATTGAAATACCCCATCAGGTTGTTTATCTGAATCAATCTACGGGTAGGCAAGCGGCACGAGTAGTAAGTGGGCCCGTAGAGTTACTAGATTTGCTTTTACAGGTTGGCCCCCTTCTTACAAGTAGCGCCAACCAACCAGGTGAGCCAACTGCTAATTCTCTGGCTGAAGCACAGAAGTACTTCGGGGAACAAATTGATTTCTATGTTGACGGTGGTGATCTTACAAATCAAAAACCATCAACCCTGATTCGAGTCGTTGATGATGCAATAGAGGTTATTCGAGCCGGTGCAGTTAATATCGATGAGAACGGGCGAATTACCTAAAACGTTTTTCGTAACCACTCATCAAGAGAGCCACCACCGCCACCTGACATGCAAATAACCAGGTTACCCTCGGCAGCATGCTGAGTAATATGTTGTTTGAGGCTGTCGTTGAGTTCGGCTGGTTCGGCATCAGCTTTGTTATCCATGTATTCAATAAGCTGTGATGGTGTCAGTATTTCTTGGGTGGGGTCTTCTCGTGCAAGATAGCTTGGTACCCAATATAGCTTCTTAACGCCAGCGAAGAGATCTTTGTATGCTTCCTTTATGTAATGCTGTCGGCGATTCGTCAGAGGTTCGTAGACCACCACTACGTCTTTTGATGCCTCATGAGCCATTTGCAGCGCGCCTCGTATCTTTTCCTCTGTATGCGCATAATCTGTGTAGATGTTGTCGGCAAGGCGCTCAAATCGTCGATTTAGGCCTGGGAAACGGTTCATATGCGCAATCATGTCAGCTATAGGTACATCGCTATGTTGCCTGACGGCGTTGATAACTTGCCAGGCGTTCCTGCGGTTAACAATACCAAGCATCTTTATCGTATCCATGTTCATGTCGCCATCGTCCAAGACAATCACATTGTTGGTAATTTCGAGCTTAAGCCGATCAACGTCACTTTGCCAAACAACAGCGTTTTGACTTTGTGACAAAAAGTCACGAAAAGCCTGCTGGTAGTCGTCGCGCGTAGGGAAGTACTCATGATGATCCCAGTCCACCCCTGTTATCAGGCTCATATGAGGGTGAAACGCAAGGAAGTTATGATCAAACTCATCTGCCTCGTAAATGAAATGCTCAGAGTTTGGGTCAAACTGCCCCATATCACCAAATGGTATCTTGGCGCCTACCGAGTAGCTGACTGGTATATTGAGCTGTTTGCAGAGCCAAATTGCCATGGCAGTGGTGGTTGTCTTGCCGTGCGTACCAGCAATGGCTACCAATTTAAGCTGCTTATCATTGATAATCTGATTGAGCAGTTCATCACGTTTGGTCATGCGAATGCCATTTTCCTGGCAGAAACGAAACTCAGGCGCGTCAGGGTTTTCGATGGCTACCGCTGAAGAATACACATACCAATCAATCGGGTGTTCGGCATGTAGGGCAGCAAGCTGCTCATAAGTTTGGCCGACGTGAATTGATTGAATAGCGTGTTTCTTGAGGTAGTCGATGTATTGACTCGTTTGTTTGTCTGAACCAGATACTTGATAGCCTGCCTGCTGTGCAATCATGGCCAACGGACCGATAGCAGTGCCACCAATCCCTGAGAAGAAAATATGCATAACACTAGTCTATAAGCTTAGCTTCGTTCTGTCACGGCACTACCGGATTTAGGCATGGCTTTTGAACTGGTGTCGCATCCATAGTCCAAGAATTAGCCTAAAGATGAATAAGATACCAAAGAGTATGGTGAATACCAAGCTCCAACCAGCGAGATCAGGTGACCAGCGAGGGCTAGCAAAATCAAACTTGTATAAACTGTCCTGAATCGGTGGCTGAGCAGCAAGGGGATGGGCGTCTAGGTATTGTTGAATACAGGTGACGCGGTCTAGGGAAACACCCGTTGGTAGTAAGGCTTCACAATGTTTTTGAGCCTCTGTATAAATCTGGGCGTTACCAGCTTTGGCGGCATCTTGTCGAGCAGCCATAAGTCGCTCGTAGCGGTATTTAAGCTGGATTGGTGGGTAGACCGATGAATTACTGGCTAGATCAGTATTCATATGTCCATATACATAGGAGCGCAACTTTCTTAAGGCTGCTTCGATATCACCGTTTTGCTGATCAACTTTAAGAACATTGTCACGCAGTTTTATGGATGTAACGTTGTTGTGTCGCAGTGAGAACACGGTAATCAACGCAAAGAGCAACGTTAGGGCAAGTAGATACCAAGAGCTGATGCCCTTGAACTGGCCCCAATAATGATGCGCGTGACGCTTATTCATAAGCATATTGTATCAACATGGGCGGCTATAAATGAAAAACCCCGCTGACTATGCCGGCGGGGTTTTTGCTTTTTTGTTAACAGTATTATGGCTTCTTGGTGGTAGGAGTCGTACTGTTGTTTGTTGTTGGGGTGGTCGTTGAGTTGTTTGTAGTACTGTTGTTTGTATTAGTATTACACTGTTGACCATTTGGATTCTGCTTCTTGTAGTCTGCTACAGCCTTAGCAACTTGACCATCACCCTTTAGGTTTTCCCAGAAGATAACCTGTTGTTGGTTGATGACCATGCTATCTTGCGGGCCATGGAGCTCACAACCGAGCTTGACCAATGAGATGTCTTGGTTAGATGAGGAACTGCCATCTGGCTGAACCTGCTGGTTTACACGCAAGTAGTAAATATCAGTCATGCGCATGAAGCTTGAGTTAATGGTACCGATCTTACCGAAGTAGACCTGGCCACCGTTCAAGAACACGGCTTGCA
>CAYLGV010000028.1:1886-11758 GCA_964383395.1 uncultured Candidatus Saccharibacteria bacterium | reverse complement strand
TAAAGCATCTGATATACGCATCGTTGCAGCTAATTATATAAGAAAAAGCGTAAGCAGAATAGAACGGTTTAGAAGACTTGGCCTTTATTGCCGCAGTTTACGCAAAAACCAGGGAAGTCCATTGGCTTGTTCTGATGTGAACGACACGAGCCTTTGACGCAGTAATACATTGAACTTTCGGCCGTCCAGTTGTTTAGAACACTATCAGATACATAGCCGGCTAAGTACTTCTTGGCCGCCGCCTTACACCCCGCATTGTCGCCTACACTACAGAATCGAACGCTGATTTGATAGGTCTGCTGTGGACCATTTGAGTCAGGCGGCCAACTATCCCAGTCATACACACTTCCAGGGAACGGTGCTTCAGGCCAGCTATCATTGCCTTGTTGACTTTGTAGAAACTCTTTTAAGCCTGCTGGGACGTTGCGCACCTCGTCGGGTGGGTAGTCGTTATACTTGGCGACATATAAGTTAAGAGCGTTACCCATACTATTCATTTCTGCCAGGCTTCGAGTGTAATAGGTGCGAGCCCGCCATTTAGGAATGATGAGACTATAAACCAACACCGACAAGATACCAATAACAGTGATAACCACCATTATCTCAATTAAGGTAAACCCGTTTCGCCCACTTTGTTTAGGTTTCATTTAATTCTGATTGTAGCAGGGAAGCCAAAAAACATAAACGTAATGGCAAAAGTGGAACCGCTTGATTCTCAGTTTAATCTCAGGTATACTCTTGAAACACTTCTCTTTAGATGGTGAAATCTGTTATACTAACACCTGTACCAAAGAGACGAAAACGTAACCTGGAGGGTAAAATGGCTGACAAAAAAGCTGCTAAAGCAACTACTGACGTAAAAGTTGAAGAAACTGGAAAGTCCAAAGCACTTGGCTTGGCTCTAGAAACTATTGAAAAACAGTTCGGCAAAGGCTCGATCATGAAGCTTGGTGAAGCACATGCTACACAAGTAGAGTGCATTCCAACCGGAAGTATTTCGCTTGATTTGGCCCTGGGTGGCGGTATACCAAAAGGTCGTGTTATTGAGATTTACGGTCCTGAATCAAGTGGTAAGACCACTCTTAGCTTGCATGCTATTGCCGAGATTCAAAAGCAGGGTGGCACAGCTGCCTTCATTGATGCTGAGCACGCTCTCGACCCTGCCTATGCTAAACGCATAGGTGTTGATGTTGATAACCTGCTCTTGTCTCAGCCTGACAACGGCGAACAGGCCCTCGAGATTGTTGAAACACTAGTACGCAGCAATGCCGTTGACCTGATTGTGGTCGACTCGGTTGCCGCTCTTGTACCTCGGGCAGAAATCGAAGGTGATATGGGCGATAGTCACATGGGACTTCAAGCTCGCCTCATGAGCCAGGCATTGCGTAAGCTTACTGGTATCATCTCTCGCTCCAAAGCTACCGTTATCTTCATCAACCAAATACGTATGAAGATCGGCGTTATGTTTGGTAACCCTGAAACAACTACCGGTGGTAATGCACTCAAGTTCTACGCCTCAGTTCGTATGGATATCCGTCGTATTGCCCAGATCAAACAGGGCGACAGCGTCGTTGGTAACCGCACACGTGTGAAGGTTGTTAAGAACAAGATTGCACCACCTTTCCGTGAAGCGGAGTTCGACATTATGTATAACCAAGGTATTAGCAAGAGCGGTGACATTCTTGATCTCGCCGCGGCTCGTGACATTGTAGAGAAGTCAGGCGCCTGGTACAGCTATAATGGCGAAAAGATTGCTCAAGGCCGCGAGGCAGCCAAGACGTATCTGGATGAAAATCCTAAGGTTCTTGATGCGCTTGCTAAGCAAATCACTGATAGTGTTAAAAAAGACTAGGTGAGTTCGCCTGGGCGATGAAAATCACGGCAATCAGACAACAAGTGAAACGTGCCGATCGTTACTCGGTATACATTGATGGTAAATATACTTGTGCCTTTTCTGAACCTGAGATCTTAAAACTTAGTTTGCGAGTCGGGCAGGAGTTAAGTGAATCTGAGCTAAATAAGCTCAAAGATGATAGCGTGCAAGATAAGGCACGCTATCAGGCGTTCGGTCAGTTGTCACGGCGAGCTCGTAGCGAATGGGAGCTACGTGATTATTTGAAGCGCAAAGACTATGCGCCCGAGGTGATTGATCGGGTAATTAGTCAACTCGGTGAGTATGGTTATGTTGACGATAAGAAATTTGCTGAAGCTTGGGTTGCGAATCGCAGGCTGCTAAAGGCAACAAGTCGTCGACGGTTACAAATGGAGCTACGACAAAAACGAGTCAGTGATGATGTAATAGCTCAGGTACTTGCAGAAGACGAAACAGACGAAGGTTCTGTTTTACAGGCAGTTGTTGAACGTAAGCGTCGACAAACCAAGTATCAAGATGACACTAAGCTCACCCAGTATTTGCTACGCCAAGGCTACAACTACGCAGATATCAAAACAGCTATACAAGTCTCTGGCGAAGAACATGAGGATGGTATCTCTCAGTCGGCAGGTTAAGCAGTCATGGGTGATACGGCTTTTACGCCCTTAAGAGGGTTCTGAATGACGATTTTCCGATCAGTTATCTCGATGATCTGACTACGATCAACACTAAGCGTACCGCCAGCAAAACTCTTTAACACATTCTGCCCAACGTATAACTTTTGTACATATAGTGTTGCATCGTCAACAGCAAAGTCATTAACTTTACCGAGTCGTTGTTTGTCGGCACCAATGACAGGCTTCCCAATCAATACGAATTCAAGTTTGAGAATAGCTTGGAGGCGAACCAAGTCATCTGGCGCAACAAGTACCTCATGATCATCGACAACAAAGCCCTGCTTTATATAATCACGGATATCCTGACTTAAAAGCACCAGCCGCATTTTATCGAAGCGGTCCTCGCAGAAGAAGCCCTCTACCTTGAGGTTATTTGGATTAATAATAAACTCACGAGTTGTTGCTACCTCACCACCAGTACGGAGGGACATGACAGACTGATTCAGGAGGCTAGAGCTTAACAACAACATACTACCTTGTAGTATAAACAACCTTCATAGGAAAACAGTAATCAATCATACGAAAAAGTTGTCGATAAAACTCTATTACTTAGATATAACTTAATATAAACTGAGAATATGAAGTTTTTGAGAATAACTTTTTATAGTATATGTGGTCTCATCTTGTTGCTTGGATGCCTGTTAATTGGACATCTGCACGCTGATAGCCCAGCACTCATCATTACTGAGATAAAAGTCCGTAATGACACCGAGGGATATGATGAGTTTATTGAACTATTCAATCCAGGTAGTGAGCCAGTGTCACTCAATAATTACTTCATAGGCTACATAAACACACCAAATCCAACTATCAGCCAAGCATTTGATCGTTCAGTTATTGGGCAAGGTCAATTAGAAGCCGGGCAGTATTTTTTACTGGCCAAGAATGAGCTTGATCCTCACCTTCCACTAGCGCAAAAATCACCATTTAGTAGTTTGTCTGATTCGGGTGGAACGGTACAACTTAGCGATGAGGCTGGAAATGTTGTAGATGAGGTTCGTTGGTCATCAACGGTGAGTGTGGCAACGGGAACTATTGTCTATATGCCCGGAACAACACAGGGCAAAAGCCAAACCATAACCCGCAGTAAAACCCAAGACTTATATGAAATATCTCCAGCAAACTGGCAGCTTGCATCACCTACCCCAGAGAGTCATTCACTTCTACCGTTGCCTCCTGAGCTCATTGACCCCGTTGATCAAAGTGACCCACCCTCCGAAAGCTTGCCTGCCGAAACTGATAGCACCGACACAAGTGAATTGCCAAGCTTGCCACAAACAATGCAGTCAAGAGATATTGAGATAAGCGAAGTACTGCCAAACCCCGCCCCACCAGCGACCGACGAAGCTGATGAGTTCATTGAATTACATAATATCTCCTCAGCAGTAGTGAACCTAAAAGACTATACCTTGCAGTCAGGCAACAACTTCACCTACAGCTATATATTTCCAGATCATGAACTAAAGCCCGATGCGTACGAAATATTTACTGTTTTAACCACTCACTTACTCTTATCAAACTCAGGTGGGCGTAGTCGTCTATTGAGTCCAACAGGTGAGGTAGTTTCGCAAACTGAAACTTACGGTGCAGCGCCTGCCGGCAAAGCTTGGGCGCTGATTGATGATGTGTGGCAATGGACAGATACTGTTACCCCAGGTGCAGCGAATGTAGCTAGTACTACAGTAGGCAGTACTAAGACAAGCACGTCCGTTCCTAAGACTTCAAAAACTACCAAAAAAGCCGCCCCTACTGCACCCAAAAAAACCCCTACTAAAGCCAAAGCGACCAGCACAGCAAAGAAGAGTAATACCACAACAAACAAGAAGGGTGCCGCGAGTGGTGCACCGGCTGCAGCCAAGTTGCACCCCTTCATACTTGCTGGTGTCGGTGTTAGCACGGTACTATATGGCCTGTATGAGTATCGTCAAGACATCAGTAATACAATGCGCCGACTCCGCGGTAACCGAAGCTTTCGGCGAGAGCTTGGGAGCCAAACTCAAGGGCCAGGAAGTGATTGAGCTAAAGAGTGACCTTGGAGGTGGCAAAACAACACTTACAAGAGGTATAGCTCGTGGTGCAAAAAGCAATGATACCGTCGCAAGCCCGACATTTACACTCTCGAAACTATATAGAACACCAACCATAACGATTTATCACTTTGATTTTTACCGGTTACAAGAAGCAGGGCTGATGGCGCATGAGCTTCATGATGCACTTGAAGATCCAGCGGGAGTAGTTATTGTCGAGTGGGGCGAGGTAGTGCAAGATGTGCTGCCAACAGAACGGCTAACTATCACTATCAACAAGACATCAGATGATGGGCGTGAGCTAGTGTGTGAATATCCCGATACATTGGAGTATCTTCTATCATGATAATCTTAACTATTCGTTCAGATAAGCCAGAAGCCGAGTTGGGACTCTATAATGGTCAAGAACGTCTTGCCTACGACGTGTGGCAGGCGCATCGTCAATTGGCAGAGACAATCCACCAGCGTATCGATGCGTTACTAAAACAGACTGATATGAAGCTCGAAGCAGTTGAAGGTATCGTGGTTTACCAGGGTCCTGGTAGTTTCACTGGTCTTCGTATCGGTCTAAGTGTAGCCAACGCAATGGCCTACGGCTTGCATATACCAGTTATTGGCGCCCAAGAAGATTGGATTGAGCAAGGAATTGAACAGCTGCTAGCGGGTAAGACTGACAAAGTAGCTTTGCCAGAATACGGTGCTCCCGTTCATATTACACAGCAGAAAAAGTAGTGTAATCAGTACTACATCAGAAATTAAAGTGCTTGACAAAGCATAAGAGGTAATTATAGTAACAACTGTAGTATTTATTAACAACAAAAAGTTAACATGAAGTGCAGTTTTGAATTACGTACAGAACGTACTATCCGCCACACGCATGGCATAGGTACTACATACAGTCTTTGCCCGCCAAGAGCAAAGTGAACTTTACGCTCGAATAATGAGCGTCAATACAGTAATGGCACGGTCAGGAGCGTCATGGAACGACATTCACGCGTTCATCTCGATCATCCAACTATCAGGGGTCGCATACGTAGTCCCCAGCTTCGACATGCCCGTCCACAAAGTACAGCAAGTTCTGATATTCGAAACATACAACCTAGCAACACTGCACCGCAACCGACTGTTGCCAAACCCCAACCTGTTTCCAGTCAAGCACCTCAACCATCCGTTAAGCAGCCTAATGTATTAAAGAACCGAACCACTTCTATCCCAGCCAAGCCAGGTAAAGCTGCTCATCTGCCGCGTCAATCCCGTTCTGGCGTCTTACGGCGCCAAATGGTTAAATCGTCATCAAAGAAGTTTCGGCCTAAAAAACACCATTCATATAAACCATACCTTCTAACTGGCTTAGCAACCTTTGTGTTAGTCCTCGGCGGTACCATAAGCTTGGTTGCATATAAAAAGATGCGTACTGATTCAAACATGACGGCCGTTTTAGCCAAACAGGCAATCAAGCAGAATATGGATACAACCGACAATGGGACTTCAGGCAGCGATTTGCCAAGTGAAGATAACCCACCACTCGACATCACTAGCTACACCGTAGCAGACACAATGCCGCGTTATTTGATAATAGATATGCTTGGCGTAAAAGCTCGCGTACGTCGAGTGGGGGCAGACAACAACGACATTGTGAAGGGACCAAGCAATATTTATGACACAGGTTGGTATGAAAACAGTTCCCTACCTGGTCAGAATGGAACAACTCTCATTGATGGTCATGTAGCTGGACAGGCTAACCGGGGGGTATTTTATGGTCTTAACACCTTGAAGAATGGTGATAAGATAACAGTGGAACGGGGGGACGGCAAACGAATAACCTATACGGTTGCCAAAGTTGAACAAACCGATTTTGACAAGCTTGATATGAAAAAAGTCCTCAACTCAGTGACACCAGGCAAGCCAGGCCTGAACCTTATGACGGCGAGCAATCGGTTCAATATTCGTACCAATCAGTACGAAAAGCGTGTGATTATCTATACAACCCAAGACTAATATTGCCACCGCGCCGAGCGAAGGGTATAGTTTAGTTAGGATTACCTGTTTTGGGAGCAAATCCACCTTAGATTAATTACAATTACTGAAGTATTTCAGGTTTTACCAGCAGGACTAATGAAGTGATAGTGATCGTCCGATACCCGGTGGACCTGTATTAGAAAGGAAATAACATGGCTCTAGTTGCGCTACTGCTCGCAATTGTTGGAGTTGGTGTTGGTTATGGTGCCAATACCGCCATCACTCGTAAAAAAATTGGGACAGCTGAGGAGAAGGCCGAAAAAGATCTCGCCAAGGCTCAAAAGGAAGCAAATAAACTCATTGAAGAAGCTCGTGAAGAGGCCCTGCGAGCTGCCGAAGAGTCACGTAAAGATGAGCAAAATCGTCGTCGTGAAATAAAGGATATTGAGAAGCGTTTGTTGTCACGTGAAGAAGCGTTAGACAAGAAACTTGACGAACTTGATAAGCGCGCCGAAAGCTTGCGTAAAGGTGAGGACGAAGTAGATGCACTCAAGAATGAGATTCGTGACATTCGTACCAGACAGCAAGAAAAACTTGAAAAAATCGCTAAGCTAAGCAAGGCAGATGCAACTGAAAAACTGATGCAGATGACCGAGCGTGACATCCGTAACGATCTCACAGGGTTGATTACTAAGCTCCAAAATGAAGCAGTTGATGAGGCAGAAGAAAAAGCTGGCGTTATCATTGTTGAAGCTATGGAACGTATGGCCAGTGAAGTTACTGCCGAACGAACCGTTACTTCAGTAAAGCTTGAAGACGAAGAAATGAAGGGTCGCATTATTGGTAAAGAAGGCCGTAATATTCAGGCCCTTCAGCGTGCGACTGGTGTTGACATTATGGTTGATGACACCCCAGGGTACGTTGTTTTGAGCAGTTTTGATCCAGTCCGTCGTGAAGTTGCTCGTATTGCTCTGGAGATGCTGTTGAAAGACGGCCGTGTTCACCCTGGACGTATTGAAGAGGTTGTCGAGAAGGCTCAAAAGCAAGTTGAGAAAGATGTCATGCGCGCTGGTGAAGATGCTGCGCGTGAAGTTGGTATCATCGGCATTCCAAAAGAAATTCTTCATCTGCTTGGTGAGCTAAAGTACCGTACTAGTTACGGCCAGAATGTTCTAAAGCACAGTACTGAGATGGCTCATATGGCTGGCATTATTGCCGAGGAAGTTGGTGCTGATGTGAAGACAACTAAGTATGCTGCATTGGTCCATGACTTAGGTAAAGCACTCACGCACAAAGTTGAAGGTAAACATCATCACATCAGCGGTGAAATGCTTCGTAAGTATGGTGCCCCTGAAGAAGTAGCTTTGGCTGCCGAGCAACACCATGACGATGTCGAAGCAACCAGTGTCGAAGCACTAGTCGTACGCGTCGTCGACGCAATTAGCGCTTCACGCCCAGGTGCTCGTAACATTTCTGCCGAGAACTTTGCAGAACGCATGAAGGATCTAGAGAATGTTGCAAATAGTTTTGACGGTATTGAGAAGTCATACGCTATCAGCGCTGGTCGCGAAGTTCGCGTCTTTGTTCGCCCACAGTCACTCGATGACCTCGGCTCTATTAAGCTTGCACGTGACATTGCTACCAAGATCGAAAGCACAATGCAGTATCCAGGTACCATCAAAGTAAACGTAATTCGCGAAACGCGCGCTATTGAGTTCGCGAAGTAGGTAGTAAGGCAGAACTATGGCAACTGATAAAGATGTAATTGTCGATCCAACTCCAGATACATTCGTAAAACAAGCAATTATAGTGGCTCTGGTACTGATGGTCCTAGGTCTCTTAGTGTTCATCTTTGCGAGTGTGGTAGCGGGCGGCGTGATGGTGTTGCTTGGTATCGTCCTTGGCACCGGCTCAGCCACACGTATCTAAATACGCTACAATACTGCTATGAACATCCTCTACATCGGTGACATTATGGGAGAGCCAGGTATACGAACGGTATCTCGTATACTTCCAGAGCTCAAAAAGAAGCATCACATTGATCTGGTGATTGCCCAGGCGGAGAACGTTACTGAGGGCAAGGGTCTCTCTAAGGCTGATTTTAAATTACTCAGAGATATGGGTATTGACTTCTGTACTGGCGGGAATTGGACGCTGCATTTAGATGAAATTAATGACTACCTAGGCGATCCACAGCAACCCGTGATCCGTCCGGCAAACTATCCTGAAGGTACGCCTGGCCGTGGCTGGAAGTTAGTGTCTACAGTCCAGGGCGATGTGCTTGTAATCAGCCTGCTTGGCAGCATTGTTGGCAAGGATGCTCTCAAGCCAATGAATAACCCGCTTCAAGTAGTTGATGAAATTCTCGAAGAAACTAAAGACATACCTAAAGTTGCTACGGTAGTGAATTTTCATGGTGATTATAGTAGTGAGAAAGTAGTAATTGGTTACTACTTAGATGGCAGGGTTTCGGCAGTGCTTGGTGATCACTGGCATGTACCAACCGCCGATGCAATGGTGTTGCCAAATGGTACAGCCCATATGAGCGATGTCGGTATGTGTGGTAGTCTGCACTCTTCGCTTGGTGTTAAAACAAATGTAATCGTTGAGCGCTGGCGTGACGGTAAAGTGCGTCGTAATGAACTCGAAGATCAAGGTACGCTTCAGTTCAACGCTGCTTTAATCAGTGTTGATACAAAAACCAGCCTAGCACAAGCTATAGTACCCTTGCGCGAGATCTTAGAACAAGAGAATTAGAGTTCTTTTTGCCCGGTGAAGCCAAAGCTTGCAATGAATACACTAGCAAGCATATTGATAATAACAATTTTCACGAGCGATAAACCCCCGCTCATAGCAAGCAGTGCGGCACTACCCAGCCAAATAGTAGCTATGATCGCTGCCGTGTAGGGATATTTGATAAACAACATGAATTCTTTGAGCATAAAATTTCCTTCCTTTTACGTACCTGCTGGTTCAGTTGGCGGCACAGGTGCGATATCTTGTATTGTACGGGGACGAATGCGTTCAAGCAATTGTCGGAATAAAACAGGGTCTCGTTCGGCAATGCGCTCGAGCCAGTTAGTGACAACTTCTAATGCCTGGCCCACGCTCATAGTGGCGTCACTTTGATGAGCCAAGCCAGGGAAGTCTTTGTTGACCTGATCCACAACACGACTAAAAACGCGCGGCATTACGACATTTAAACGACCCATAGTCTCAACCAGTGTCATATAGGTCTGTGCTGCACGCAACATGTCTGAAGCCTCAAGCTTCATGACTAACCCAAAACGATTGTCTTTGTTGACCATTTGGTTAATGATCTGCAAGGCACGTACG
>CAYLGV010000028.1:0-1786 GCA_964383395.1 uncultured Candidatus Saccharibacteria bacterium | reverse complement strand
CCCAAAACGATTGTCTTTGTTGACCATTTGGTTAATGATCTGCAAGGCACGTACGTCCTGTAGCATAGGCAGAATATCTTTGGTGCCAACCGCTTTGCTGAAGGTCTCTTGGGCAATCTTACCTACATGTCTTGTATAGTCACCTTCTTCAGTAAGCGAGCTACGCATGCTACTAAGTTTTTTGAGTGCCCGGTAGAGGTCACTCACAAAGAAGCGAATGAATTGCTCAAACAGATTACCAATACGGTTGTTGTCACGGTAGAGTTCATTCCATTCACTAAGCAGTCCAAAGAAAGCGGCTTTGTTCTGCGGAGTCATTGCAGCAATACCAAAGTCGATCATACCCACTTGGTTATTCGGCAACAGACGAATATTGCCAGGGTGTGGATCACCTTGAATACGGGACAGATGAAAAATGCCTAACATTTCTTCGTAGCCCAGTGTTTCTAATTGCTCATCTAGATCGGATCCGATTTGCTCGAATACATACAGCTTAGGATCGACACCTTGCTGCATAAGCTTAATAACTTGCGCTGCAGATAAACCACCAACATATTGCTGCACAATGATATTGGGCGTACAAAGCTCAAGATAGGTCTGTGGAATAACCAATTTTGGATGGCCTTTGTAGTAGGCAAACAGCTCATGGGCAAAAGCTGCTTCAGTAACATAGTCTGTTTCTCGTAATGTCGCGGCCGAGAAATCTTTTACGGCATCGGTGAAATTAAAATCCATGTTTGGCATGAGACTGTTATAAAAACGCTTAGCGAATATTGATAAGAGTTTAAGATCGTACTTCAGTAGTTCGCGGACCATAGGCCTTAGTACTTTAACGATGATTGGCGTTCCATCTATATATTCACCGTAGTAAACCTGCCCAAAGCTTCCGGCAGCAAATGGTTGAGGCTGGATACCTTTTATTTGACTCAACTTATCTGGGGATAATTCACGTTGTAATATGGCGACGACATCAATTGGTTCGGTATCAAGATCCTCAAAGATCTTCATACGATCAGGGTTGTGCCAACGTCGCATGGCTTCAGTACGGAGCAACACACCTTGCAAGAACTTCACATAGACGCCACCAAGCTCCATGAATACCTCATAGATCTCATGGTACATTTGGTCTTTTTTGCCACGTTTATTCAAATAGTATGAATGTGTCACAAGACGGGCCAGGCGTTTGGTCCGGTATCGCTTAATAGCGGCAATGCTTTTATTGTTCATTTACTTTCGAAAGCCAATTATAAATAGAGCAATGGTACATGCCATTACTGCTAAGTAGAGTTGAAAGATTTCTTTCGTGTTGTGACGCGTGGCGGCCATGAGTATTACGGCGATCCAGATAAATAAGATAGTTATGAAGATAGACGCATAGCGCATACGTTTATTATATCATAAAATTAGTTCCAAAGCCACAAATATAGCTGGAATTTAAGAGAGATGTAGTCTATAATGCAATCTCGTTGACGGGGTGTGGCGCAGTTGGCTAGCGCGTGCGGTTTGGGACCGCAAGGTCGAAGGTTCGAGTCCTTTCACCCCGACCATATAAAATGCCTCAGCAAAGCTGGGGCTTTTTATATGGCGTAGAAGTAATGCGCGAGAACCATACGATGAATCCATGTTGCAATTATGGCAGCTATGGAGTTCCTTATAATAGCCTTATGTGTCATACAGAAAGAATGTACTAAACTACCACTAATGATAAGACGAATAAGCGAGTCAGCTACTGATCCACTTCAGTATGATGGAACCGAAATAATTTGGGGAGACGAAGGTCATGGGC